>NZ_CP173677.1:1736927-2072409 GCF_045055315.1 Allobrachymonas wangyanguii | reverse complement strand
ATGGCAGTGACGAAGGCGACAAAGCCGCCGACCGTGACTTCGCGCTCGCTGCCCTGCAGCGACTGGGATTGCCACAGCGCAATCGTCAGCACGCCGGACAGGGCGATGGCGGCGACCGACTGCGTCAGCGGCGTCATCGCGGCGCTGGCGACGGTGGACTTGAGTGCCAGCTGGCGCAGCTTGCGGCTGAGGATGTGGAAACGGCCCGCCTGCTGTTCCTGTGCGCCATGCAGGCGCACCATGCGGTGTGCCAGCACGTTTTCCTCGACCACGTAGGCGAGTTCATCAGTGGCTTTCTGGCTCTGCTTGGCCAAGCCGTAGAGGCGGCGTGACAGCTTGCGCATGACCCAGGACATGCCGGGCACCAGGATCACGATCACCATGGTGAGCTGCCAGTTGAGATAGAGCAGGTAGCCGACCAGCGCCACCAGCGTGCAGAAGTCGCGCGTCATGCCCATCAGCGCCTGCACCAGCTGGGTGGCGCCGTTCTGCACCTCGTAGACCACGGTGTTGGACAGGCTGCTGGCCGACTGGCGTGCGAACAGGCCGAGATCGGCATCGAGCAGGCGGCCGAACATTTCGCGGCGCAGTTTGACCATGCCGTCGTTGGCGATGCGGGACAGCGCGTACTGGGCGATAAAGCCGCCGACGCCGCGCACGATGAACAGGAACAGCACGGCGGCCGGCACCAGCCAGATATTCAGCGTGCCATCGGTAAAGCCATGGTCCAGCAGCGGCTTGAGCAGCGCCGGCACCGCCGGTTCGGTCAGCGCGCTGAGCACCGTGGCCAGTACGGCAATCACCCACCATTTGGGATCGGCACCGAAATAGGCGGCGACACGGCGCAAGCGCACCAGCAGCGAATGCTGGCTGGGAACAAAGTCGGAGGCAGTGCTGCCCCGATGCGTGGTGGCGCTGTCAGCAGCACCCTGGGGGGAATCGTTCATGGCAGTCCGGTGACAGGGAATGCCTGCATTGTAGTGCGCGCGTGCGACGCGGGCCGGACATGCAGGGTGTCGCCATTGCTTACCCTTTGTAACCCGTTGCGCAGCCAGTCTGTCACGGGCATGGCCTACCATGTTCCGATCGCGACGGCTGCCGGCATGTTGCCAGCGGCCAGTCATCGCCTGTTGTGCTGCTGATTGGTGGCAGTGCTGTTTGTCATGTAGATGCCGATGTTCCGTCCCTCCTTGTCCCGCCCGCTGTGGCGCTCTTTCTGGATCCTGCTGGCCGGCCTGCTGCTGTCCCTGACGGCACAGGCGCAATTCCGTGTGGAAGTCACCGGTGCCGGCATCAGCCAGTACCCGATCACGCTGTCGCCGTTCCGTGGCGAAGCCAGCGCGCCGCAGCAGCCTTCCGGCATCATCCTGGCCAACCTGTTGCGCAGCGGCCTGTTCAAGTCGGTGCCGGTGAGCAGCGAACAGCTCGATGCTGCCAGCCGCCCGGCGCTGGCCGTGTTCCGCGAGGCGGGGTCGGATTACCTGGTGGCCGGCAACGTGCAGCGCCAGGGCAATGGCTGGCAGCTGCAGGTACGCCTGTGGGATGTGGTGCAGCAACGCGACATGGGCTCGCAGACCTATGCCGTGGCAGCGGCCGACCTGCGCCTGGCCGCGCATCGCGCCAGCGACTGGATCTACCAGCAGATCACCGGCCGGCAAGGCGTGTTTTCCAGTCGGTTGTCCTATGTGACCAAGGCCGGTGGCCGCCATACGTTGTGGGTGTCCGATGCCGATGGTGAAGGTGCGCAGCCGGCGCTGGCCAGCAACCACCCGATCATCTCGCCGAGCTGGTCGCCCGATGGCAGCCGCCTGGCCTATGTGTCCTTCGAACTCGGCAAGCCGGTGGTGTTCGTGCACAACGTGCGTACCGGCCAGCGCCAGCAGGTCGCCAACTTCAAGGGCTCCAACAGCGCGCCGGCCTGGTCGCCCGATGGCAGCCAGCTGTTGGTGACGCTGACGCGTGACGGCGGCTCGCACCTGTACCTGCTTCCGGCGACTGGCGGCCAGCCGCGCCAGCTGACCAGTGGCAGCAGCATCAATACCGAAGCGCGCTTCAGCCCGGACGGCCGCAGCATCTACTTTGTCAGCGACCGTGGCGGCGCACCGCAGATCTACCGCATGCCGGCCAGTGGCGGCGATGCCCAGCGCGTGACTTGGCAGGGCGGCTACAACATTTCGCCTACCGTCAGCGCCGATGGCCAGTTGCTGGCCTACATCACGCGCAGCGGCGGCTTCAAGCTGGCGGTGATGGACTTGCGCGATGGCAGCGTGCAGCTGGTGACTGATACCGCGCACGACGAACGCCCGAGCTTTGCCCCGAACGGCCGCATGCTGGTGTACGCTACCCGCATCGGCGGCCAGAAGACCCTGATGACGACCACGGTGGACGGCAGCATCAAGACCCGTCTGGCGGGTCGTCAGGGAGAATTGCGGGAGCCGGCCTGGGCTCCGCTGCAGTAATTGACTACGCGGCAGCCCGGCAGGGTTGCCATGACCGGCCTTGTGCCACCTTATATAGATTGGAGATAGCCCATGCAACGCGCCCTCTTGACCCTGGCACTCACCGCCGCCCTGGCCGCCTGTTCTTCCGCCCCCAAGACCGGAGCCGATGCCGCCGGCAACCAGGCTGGCAGCACCGGCCAGAGCACCGTCACGCCGGTTGGCGTTGGCCAGGCCGATGGTACGCGCGGCGGCCCGCAGGACGTGGCGCGCACCGTGTTCTTCGACTTTGACAGCTACAGCGTGCGCCCCGATGCGCGCCCGGTGGTGGAAGGCCAGGCGCGCTGGCTGAATGCCAACCGTGGCACCGGCGTGGTGCTGGAAGGCCATACCGATGAAATCGGGGGCAGCGAATACAATCTGGCGCTGGGCCAGCGTCGTGCCGAAGCGGTACGCCGTGCCCTGGTGCTGCAAGGCGTGCAAGATAGCCAGATCGAGGCCGTGAGTTTTGGCAAGGAGCAGCCGGCGGTGCCGGGCGCCGGCAATGACGAGCGCAACCGCCGCGTGGAGTTCCGCTACCGCTGAACCCGTCCCACCCGAGGAATGGACAAGGAATGATCCCGAGATATCTGAAATCGCGTACCGTGCTGGTAGCGGCGTTGTCGCTGGCAGCGCTGCAGCCGGCACAGGCGCAGCTGTTTGGCGACAACGAGGCCCGTCGTGCCATTCTGGACTTGCGCGAGCGCTACCAGGGCATGCAACAGGAAATGACCGGCATGCGCAGCAGCGTGCAGCAGATGCAGGGCCAGATCGATACCCTGCAGACCGAATTGGCACGCTCCCGCGGACGCGAGGAGCAGCTGACGCGTGAACTGAACGAGCTCCAGGAGCGCCACACCGACCTGGCGCGCGCCATGACCGAGCAGCCTGCGGCGGCCCCGGCGGCTCCTGCGCCCAAGGCGGCTGCGGCAGTTGCAACCCGGCCGGCGGCCGACAAGCCGGCCGCCAGTGCTGAGGCCGATGATGGCCAGGACGTGTTTGATGCCGCGCTGGCGCATTTCCGCAAGGCCGATTACGCTCGTGCCCAGACCGGCTTCCGCAACTACCTGAACCAGTATCCGCGTGGCGAAGAAGCGATTGCGGCACGCTACTGGCTGGGCAACTCCGATTACGCATTGCGCAACTACCAGTCGGCCATGGGCCATTTCCAGACCGTGGTGCGTCAGGCGCCGAATCACGAGCGTGCGCCCGAGGCCATGTTGTCCATTGCCAACTGCCAGATCGGCCTGAAGAATACCGCTGGCGCACGCAGCACGCTGCAGCAGCTGATTGCGCGCTACCCGTCTTCCGAAGCGGCTGGCGTGGGTCGTGACCGGCTGGCGCGACTGAAATGATGGACGCGATGGAGTTGCCGGTGCAGGTGGATGCCGGGCGCCGCTTTGGCGGCGTGGCGCGCCTGTATGGCCAGCAGGGTGCAGACCGCATCGCGGCCGCGCACGTGCTGGTGGTCGGCATTGGCGGCGTTGGTTCCTGGGCGGCCGAGGCACTGGCGCGCACCGGCATCGGCAAGCTGACGCTGGTAGACATGGACCACGTGGCCGAATCGAATATCAACCGCCAGATCCACGCTGCCGACCGCACGCTGGGCCAGGCCAAGATCGAGGCCATGCAGCAGCGCATTGCCAGCTACCACCCGGATTGCCAGGTGCAGCTGATTGATGATTTTGTCGATCCCGACAACTGGCTGGGGCTGGTGCCGTCTGATGTCGATGGCGTGATTGATGCCTGCGACCAGATGGCGGCCAAAACCGCCATGGCGGCCTGGGCACGCCGTTGCAAGCTGCCTTTCATTACCGTGGGCGCGGCGGGCGGCAAACAGCAGGCCGAACTGATGCAGATCGATGACCTGTCGCGTGTGACCCACGATCCCTTGCTGGCACAGCTGCGTTATCGCCTGCGCAAGCAGTACGGCGCGCCGCGAGACGGCAAGCGCATGGACGTGGCTTGTGTCTTCAGCCGCGAACCCGTGCGCATGCCCGAAGCCTGTGAAACCGGGGCCGACAGCCCTGATGGCAGCCTGAATTGCAGCGGCTACGGCTCGGCCGTGGCGGTGACGGCGAGTTTCGGCATGGCAGCGGCAGGGTGGATGTTGAAAAAAATTTCCACACCACTTGTCAAAACCGAAAAAACCTCGCTATAATTTCAGCTTCTGTGATCGATAAGACAACAGAAGCCGAGTGGGTCGTTAGCTCAGTTGGTAGAGCAGCGGACTTTTAATCCGTTGGTCGCGTGTTCGAGTCACGCACGACCCACCACCCATTCAAGGCCTTGAACGCGAGTTCAAGGCCTTTTTTGTTGCCTGCCGCAGATCTTGCGGTGATTGCAGTGCTTTATCGCCGCAGAATTTGCGGTGATAACGTCAGGGTGGCACTTGTGACTACGTACGGCATGTCAGCCTGCTTCCCCCAGCCGCCCCACCAGATACTCCATCAGCGCCTGCACCCGCGCCGGCCTTCTGCGTCCCGGCGGCGTGACCAGATGCAGCGCCAGCTCCTCGATCTGCCAGTCCTCCATGGCGGTGTCCAGGCGGCCGGCGGCGAGGTCGTCATCGACGAGGAATTCGGGCTGTAGCGCCAGGCCGAGGCCGGCGAGCAGGGCGGGGGTAAGGCCTTCGGCGTTGTTGGCCTGGATTTGCGCCGGCACTTCCTGCTGGTAGTCACCGTGTTCGGCGTGGGTAAAGCGCCAGTGCGCCGGGCTGCGCATCAGGGTGTATTGCAGCGCGCGGTGTTGCGCCAGATCACGCGGGTGCTGCGGCTTGCCGTGTTGCGCAAAGTAGGAGGGCGCACCGACCAGCAACACGCGCATGCGGCAGACGCGGCGCGCCAGCAGGCTGGAATCGTGCAGCTTGGCAATGCGCAGGGCCAGGTCGAAGCGGTCTGCCACCAGATCCACTTGGCGGTCGTCAAACTGGATATCCAGCTGCACTTTCGGATGCTGCTGCATGAAATCCGGCAGCAGTGGCGCCAGCTTGCGGATGCCGAAGGACATGGGTGCCGAGATGCGGATCAGGCCGCGCAGGCTGGTGGACTGTTCGGCAATTTCGGCCTCGACCGCTTCGCCATCCTCCAGGATGCGGCTGGCGCGCTCCAGGGCGGCGTGGCCGCTATCCGTCAGCGTGACGCGGCGCGAGCTGCGGTGGAACAGCGTGGTGCCGATGCGCGCCTCCAGCCGGCTGATGGCCTTGGAGACGGTGGCCTGCGACAGCGAGAAGGCGGTGGCGGTGCGGGCAAAGGAGCCAGTTTCGGCGACCTTGGCAAAAATCGCCCAGGCTTCGAGATCGGGAAGTTTCTGCATGGTGTGGCCTTGCATGATGAAGGAATTGGAAAGAATGATATTCCATCTTTCGGATTCTCAAGTGATGCTGAAAAATCTACACTGGAGTCATCGTAAACATACACCCAAGGACACTGACATGATTGAACGACGCAGCCTCGACAGCCTCGGTGCCGCCAACCACGGCTGGCTGGATGCCAAGCACCATTTTTCCTTTGCCGAATACCATGATCCCGACCGCGTGCACTGGGGTGCGCTGCGCGTCTGGAACGACGATGCGATTGCACCGCAGACCGGTTTCCCGCCGCACCCGCATGCCGACATGGAAATCATCACCTATGTGCGCGAAGGCGCCATCACGCATCAGGACAACCTGGGCAACAAGGGCCGTACCGTGGCCGGTGATGTGCAGGTGATGAGCGCCGGCAGCGGCATCCGCCACTCGGAGTACAACCTGGAGTCGGAAACCACGCGCATCTTCCAGATCTGGATTTTCCCGGACCAGCGCGGTGGCGAGCCGTCCTGGGGCACGCAGCCCTTCCCTAAGGGTGACCGTTCTGGCCAGTTTGTCACGCTGGCCAGCGGTATCGCCGGCGACGAAGGCGCCCTGCCGATCCGTGCCCAGGCGCGCGTGCTGGGTGCCACGCTGAAGGCGGGCGAAAGCGTGGAATACCGCTTTGCCGATGCCAGCCGCCACGGCTATCTGGTGCCGGCCAAGGGCCAGGTCGAAGTCAACGGCGTGCCGCTGCAGGCACGTGATGGCGCTGCCATCCGCGACGAGGAACTGATCCGCATCACGGCCAGCGAGGATGCCGAGTTGGTGCTGGTGGATGCCCCGGCCATCGGCTGATGTCCGGTGCATGACCAATCATGTCAAGAATGGAAAGAAAGAATTTCCATCTTGACGATTCCGTAGGCAAGTTGCTTGCCCTACTATTGAATCCATGGCAGCGCAGTGCTGCCGATTTCTTGAGCCCGAGCGGGCCAGACCATTTTCAGGAGAACACCATGAGCCAGTTTATCGACATCATCAGCAAGCGCCGCAGCCAGTACGCCCTGGGCAAGAACCTGCCGCTGTCCCAGGACGCTGTGACGCGCCTGATCCAGGATGCCGTCAAGCAGTCTCCTTCCGCCTTCAACTCGCAGAGCTCGCGCGCCGTGATCCTGTTTGGTGCCGAGAGCAACAAGTTCTGGGGTTTCGTGATGGACGCGCTGCGCCAGATCGTGCCGGCTGACAGCTTTGGCCCGACCGAAGCCAAGATCAACAGCTTTGCTGCCGGCGCCGGTACTGTGCTGTTCTACGAAGACCAGGACGTGGTGAAGGGCCTGCAGGAGCAGTTTGCTGCCTACGCCGACAACTTCCCGATCTGGTCCGAGCAGGCCAGCGGTATCGCCCAGTTTGCCGTGTGGGTGGCACTGTCTGAAGCCAACATCGGCGCCAGCCTGCAGCACTACAATCCGCTGCCGGATGCGGCTGCCGCTGCCGAGTGGAGCCTGCCGGCCAGCTGGAAGCTGCGCGCCATGATGCCTTTCGGTTCCAACGAAGGCGGCTTTGGCGAGAAGGCCTACATGGATGACGCCGAGCGTTTCCGCGTGCACGGCTGATGCATCAGGCTGGCCACGGCCAGCCTTGCCCGCCTGACGGGCACGATCCCTGACGGGGTCTGGATCGGGAAACCGGTTCAGGCCCCGTTTTTGTCGTCTGGCTGCGTGGCCGCCGGGTCGGTATCGTTGCCGTCATTGATGCGCAGCGCCTTGCCGTGCAGGATGGCGGTGGCAACCTTGTTGCGGGCGCGCGCGACGATGTTGCCAAAGGTCTGGCGTGAAATGCACATGTGCATGGCGGCATCGATCTGGTAGAGCTGTTCCACATCGGCCAGGCGCAGCGCTTCGAGCTCGTCCAGTTCGAGTACGACTTCTTCCAGCTCGTGCACCGGAATGCCGCGCGGCTTGAAATAGTTGGCCACGACGTCACAGGACACGTGGCGGCTTTTGTAGGGTCTGGCCATGGCTGTATGCGTAACCTCCTTGCAGACAGTGTGACGACAGGGTGCCTGCGAGCATAGTCCGGTAGCGCGCCGGCTTGCCAGTCCCATTCAGGGGGAGCTGGCTGGCCCTTCCGGCTGATTGACAGGGCAATTGGTTTGTGGGAGACCGACCCGGCAGCATGGCTACTGGCGATCTGGTAAGGTAGGCGCACCATCCTGCTGACAGGGTGGACCAGCCACCCGGGTTGTATCCGGCACGGCTGGCTACGGTGCATGTCCAATTCCTTGTCTGTCCCCCGCCGTGACCCACGCTGGCCCTTGCTGCTGCAGGGGCTGGGCTCCCTGTTGTGGCTGGTCCAGGCCTGGTGGCTGGCTGCCGTGGTGGCCGCGCTGATGGCGCAGGCGACCGGCTCGGGGCCAGCAGCGGATCTGCCGCGGCTGATCGGGCAGGCGGCCTTGCTGGTGGCCGGACTGGGCGTGCTGCGTGCCGGCCTGGAATATGCCGGTACCCGCATCACCTGGCTGCAGGCGCGCCAGGGGCTGAGCGCGCTGCGCTGGCAGCTGGCGGAACGCCTGCGCGCCAGTTCCCCGATCGATGCGCAGCGCCCACCCTCCGGCCAGATCACCCGGGTCTGGATGGAGCAGGCCGAGGCGGTGCTGCCCTGGCGGGCGCGCTACCAGGCGGCGCAGTGGCGCGTGCTGATCGTGGCGCCCTGTATTGCCCTGGTGGTGGCGTATCACAGCTGGCTGGCGGCCTTGCTGCTGCTGATGGCGGCACCGCTGATTCCGCTGTTCATGGCCATCATCGGCTGGCGTGCCCAGGCGATCAGCGAGGCGCAGCTGCAATCGCTGGGTAGTTTGCATGGCCAGTTGCTGGAGCGCCTGCGCGGCTTGCCAACCCTTCGCGCCCTGCATGCGGTGGATGCCGCCGCCAGCCGCCTGACGGCGCAGGGCAGCAGCGTGGCACGCAAGACCATGCGCGTGCTACATGTGGCGATGCTGTCATCGGCCGTGCTGGAACTGTTTTCGGCGCTGGGCGTGGCGCTGGTGGCGGTGTATATCGGCTTTCATCTGCTGGGCGAGCTGCATTTTGGTACCTGGGGTGCGCCGCTGGGCCTGCATGCCGGCCTGTATGTGCTGATGCTGGCACCGGCCTTTTTCGAGCCGCTGCGCGAACTGTCGGCAGTCTGGCATGACCGCGCCAATGGCCAGGCAGCGCAGCAGGGGCTGGAGCAGATGCTGGATGGACTGGCACCGCTGGTGATGCAGCCGCAGCCGGTAGCGGTGTCGGCGCAGACGGTGCCTGCGCGCGCGCCGGGCATCGTGCTGGACGGTGCCGTCCCGGCGGTGGGCCGCATGACGGATGGCGTTCCGATGGTGGAGGACAGTGCCGGCCTGGACCTGCAGATTCCCGCCGGTGCCCAGGTGGCGATCACCGGTCCGAGCGGTAGCGGCAAGAGCACGCTGCTGGCCATGGTGGCCGGTCTGGCGGCCTTGCGGCAGGGCGAGATCCGGATTGATGGAATACGGCTGGACGATGCCAGCGTGGCCGGCTTGCGCCAGCGCATGGCCTGGATGGGGCAGCAGCCGGCATTCTTTGCCGGTACGCTGCGCAGCAATCTGACGCTGGGCCGCGACAGCACGCCAGCGCAGATCACGCAGTTGCTGCAGCAGGTTGGGCTGGGTGATGTCTACCGACAGCGTGGCGCGCAGCCGCTGGGCGAGGGCGGTAGCGGCATCTCCGGCGGCGAAGCCCTGCGGCTGGCGCTGGCGCGACTGGCTCTGGCGCAGGATGCCGACCTGCTGCTGCTGGACGAGCCAACCGCACACCTGGATAGTGATACGGCGTCGCAGGTGATAGAGACGCTGTTGCGCATCGCGCGGGGCAAGACGCTGCTGGTGGCCACGCATGATCCGGCGTTGATCGCGGTGCTGCCGCAGCAGCTGGCGCTGGATGGTGCTGGCCGCGTGCACTGGGTACGGCAGGAGGTATCGGCATGAAGGCGCCACGTCAGCGCCAGGCGCTCCGACTGCTGTTGCAGGCTTTGCTGGACAAGCAAGGGCGCGGCATGGCGATAGGCGTGCTGCTGGCCTGCACCACGGCGCTGGCTGGCGTGCTGCTGCTGGGGATTTCGGGCTGGTTTATTGCCGGTACGGCCATTGCCGGGCTGGCCGGTGCGGCGGCGATCGCGTTTGACGTGTTCACGCCCTCGGCCAGCATCCGGCTGCTGGCACTGGGGCGCACGGCAGCACGCTATGGCGAACGCGTGACGACGCACGCCGCCACGCTGCAGGCGCTGGTGGCGGTGCGCGAGCGCCTGTTCCGTGCCTTTGCCGTACGCGGCGTGGCTGATGGCGGGCGCTGGCGCCTGCACCCGAGCCGCATGCTGTTGCGCCTGACGCGCGATCTGGATGCGGCGGAATCGCTCTACCTGCGGCTGATCGTGCCGACGGCGGCGGCCGTGTGCGGCACGCTGCTGATCAGCCTGTGGCTGGCCTGGCATCATCCGGGCCTGGGACTGGCCGGCCTGCTCTGGTTCCTGCTGTGGGGCTTTGGCATCGTGCTCTGGCTGGTGCGCAGCACTACGCGGCTGAGCCTGGCGCAATCACGGCTGGCGGAACGCCTGCGCCAGCTCAGCCTGGATCTGGCTGGCGCGCAGACCGAGCTGGTGATGGCGAACCAGCTGGATGCCTGGCTGGCGCGCTGGCAGCAGACTGAGGCGCAGCTGGCGACTCTGGATGCCCGGCTGCAGCGCCGTGATGCCTGGGCCGCAGCGCTGTGGCAGATGCTGCATTCCCTGACGCTGGCGGCAGCGGCAGTCGCGGCTGGCTGGCTGGTGCTGCAGCACGGCATGTCGGTGCCGAATGCGGCTTTCCTGCTGCTGATGGCGATGGCCGGCATGGAGCCGTTTGCCGCGATGCGGCGCGGGGCGCTGGAATGGTCGGCCAGCCTGTTGGCGGCGCGGCGGCTGGCGCAGCCCTTGCGCGCCCGGCCCGAGGCCGATGCGCCCTTGCCGGTACCCGCTGACGGCCTGGCGGCCGAACTGCGCCAGGTCACGGTGGCTGGGGCGCAGCAGCCGCGTGTCGCCAACGTTGATCTGGCGGTGGCGCAGGGTGAAGTCGTGGCACTGATCGGGCCGAGCGGCAGTGGCAAGTCCACGTTGCTGGCGCTGATTGCCGGCGAGCTGGCGGCCGATGCCGGCAGCGTGCAGGCGCAGCCGGATGTGGCGCTGCCGCAGCAGCCGGCGCTGTTCCACGACAGCGTGCGCGCCAACCTGAATTTGCAGCAGCGTGATCTGGACGATGCCGTCCTCTGGCAGGCGCTGGAGGCGGCCGGCCTGCAGGCGGTCATCGCGGCGCGGCCGGACGGGCTGGATGCACTGCTGGGCGAAGGCGGGCTCGGCCTGTCACGCGGGCAGGCGCGCCGGCTGGCGCTAGCACGGCTGTTCCTGGCCGAGAGCGATTTCTGGCTGCTGGACGAACCGACGGACGGTCTGGACAGCGTGACCGCCGCCGAGGTGCTGGACGGCCTGGCCGCAGCGCTGCAGAATCGGACCGGCGTGATCGCCACCCATGTGCGGCGCGAGGCGGCGCTGGCGGACCGGCTGCTGGTACTGGACAAGGGGCGCGTGACCGGGAACTGGCCACGCGGATCGTCGGGCTACGCCCAGGCGCTGGCGCGTCTGCGCGACGGTTGAGCGTCATCGGCCTGACGCCGGCAGCTGCCAGCATCGGGTGCAGGTTTTTTGGACTGGGATACGAAGGAGGTAGTTTTCCATGGATCTCGATATTGTTGGGCTGTCACGGCTGCAGTTTGCCGCCACGGCCATGTACCACTTCCTGTTTGTGCCACTCACGATCGGACTCGCGATCATGCTGGCCATCATGGAAACCGTCTATGTGATGACCAAGCGGCCGATCTGGCGGCAGATGACCAAGTTCTGGGGCACGCTGTTCGGCATCAACTTTGCGATTGGCGTGGCCACCGGCATCGTGATGGAATTCCAGTTCGGCATGAACTGGAGCTATTACAGCCACTATGTCGGCGACATTTTCGGTGCGCCGCTGGCGATCGAGGGCCTGATGGCCTTCTTCCTGGAGGCGACGCTGGTCGGCCTGTTCTTCTTTGGCTGGGAGCGGCTGAGCAAGGTCAAGCACCTGATCGTCACCTGGGCGATGGCGCTGGGCACCAATTTCTCGGCGCTGTGGATCCTGATTGCCAATGGCTGGATGCAAAACCCGGTGGGTGCGGCGCTGAATCCGCAGACCATGCGCATGGAAGTGACCAGCTTTGCCGAGGTGCTGTTCAACCCGGTCGGACAGGCCAAGTTCGTGCACACGGTATCGGCCGGCTACACCATGGCGGCGATGTTCGTGCTCGGCATTTCGGCCTGGTACCTGCTCAAGGGGCGGCATATCGATCTGGCGCGACGCTCGATGACGGTGGCGGCGTCCTTTGGCCTGGCCTCGGCGCTGTCGGTGGTGGTGCTGGGCGATGAAAGCGGCTACCTGTCCGGCGAGCACCAGAGCATGAAGCTGGCCGCGATCGAGGCGATGTGGGAAACCGAGCCGGCACCGGCTTCGTTCACCGCCTTCGGCCTGCCGAACCAGGCCGAACGCCGCACCGATTACGCCGTGCACGTGCCCTGGGCCATGGGCCTGATCGGCACGCGCTCGCTGACGACCGAGATCCCGGGCATCAACGACCTGGTGAAGCAGGCCGAGGGCCGCATCCGCAACGGCATGCAGGCCTATGACGCGCTGGAGGAAATCCGCAGCCACGGCCACGGCGAGATTCCGGCCGAGCTGCGCGCCCGTTTTGATGCGCACAGCAAGGATCTGGGCCACACGCTGCTGCTGAAAGCCTATCTGGACGATCCGCGCCAGGCCACGGAAGAGCAGATTGCCGCTGCCGCCTGGGACACCGTGCCGCAGGTGGCACCGCTGTTCTGGACCTTCCGCATCATGGTCGGGCTGGGCATGTACTTCATCCTGCTGACGGCGGTGTTCTTCTGGCTGTCGGCGCGCCACCAGCTCGACCGGCACCGCTGGCTGCTCAAACTGGCGGTGTGGAGCATCCCGCTGCCCTGGATTGCCGCCGAATGCGGCTGGTTTGTTGCCGAGTTTGGCCGCCAGCCCTGGGCGATCGACGGCGTGCTGCCAGTGGCGGTGGCGGTATCGAACCTGAGTGCCAGCACCGTGCTGATCTCGCTGCTGGGCTTTGTCGCGCTCTACACCGTGCTGCTGGTGGTGGAAATGAAGGTGATGCTCAAGGCGATCCGCAAGGGCCCGGTGTTGGACGCCCAGGACAAGCGCGAGCTGAAAACCTCGCCCTACGCGCTGCCGCAGCAGACGGCGGCCCAGCCCTGAACCGGACACAAGAGGAGAGATAACCATGATTCTTCACGAACTCCTGAGCTATGAGGTCTTGCGCGTCATCTGGTGGCTGCTGCTGGGCGTGCTGCTGGTGGCATTTGCCGTGACCGATGGATTCGACCTGGGCGTCGGCATGCTCAACCCCTTTGTCGCGCGCACCGATGTCGAGCGCCGCGTCGGCATCAACACCATCGGCCCGATCTGGGAAGGCAACCAGGTCTGGCTGATCCTGGGTGGCGGCGCGATTTTTGCCGCCTGGCCGCAGCTGTACGCGGTGTCGTTTTCCGGCTTCTACCTGGCGATGTTTGCCATCCTGCTGGCGCTGATCCTGCGTCCGGTCGGCTTCAAGTACCGCAGCAAGATCGAAAGCCCGGCCTGGCGCACCACCTGGGACTGGTGCCTGTTCATTGGCGGCCTGGTGCCGGCGCTGGTGTTTGGCGTGGCCATGGGCAATGTGCTGCAGGGCGTGCCGTTCCGGCTCGAACCCGACATGCAGATCTACTACGACGGCACGTTCTTTGGCCTGCTGAATCCGTTTGCGCTGCTGTGCGGCCTGGTGTCGGTGGTGATGCTGGCGGCGCATGGCGCGGCCTGGCTGCAGCTCAAGACCGAAGGGGCGGTGCAACAGCGCGCACGCCGCTATGGCCGCATCTTTGCGCTGCTCACGCCAGTGCTGTTCATCCTGGCCGGCGTGATGCTGTGGCTCACGGTGGACGGCTACCGCATCACCAGCGAGGTGCTCACCTCCGGCCCGTCCAATCCGATGATGAAGACGGCTGAAGGCGGCGTGGCCGGCCAGTGGTTTGCCAACTATGCCAAGGCCCCCGTGCTGTGGCTGGTGCCGGCGCTGGGCGTGCTGGGCTCGCTGCTGGCGGCCTGGGGCTTCACGCAGCGGCGCGAGCTGTTCACGCTGTTGGCCAATGGCGTGGCCGTGGCCAGCACGGTGCTGAGCGTGGGCGTGTCCATGTTCCCCTTTATCCTGCCGTCCAGCGTGCAGCCGCAGGCCAGCCTGACGGTCTGGGACGCCTCCTCCAGCCACCTGATCCTGTTCATCATGCTGGTGGCCAGCATCATCTTCATCCCGATCATCCTAGCCTATACCAGCTGGGTCTATTCGGTGATGCGCGGCAAGGTCACGGAAGAAGAGATCGAGGAGGGCGGTGGCCATGCCTACTGAGCAACTGCACCCCTTTCCCTGCAAGCATTCACAGAAGGAGATCTGACATGTGGTATTTCGCCTGGCTTCTGGGACTGCCGCTGGCAGCCCTGTTCGCGGTCATGAACGCGATGTGGTTCGAGATGATGGAGGACGATCTGCGTCAGAAGAAGGAACAGCAGCGCTGAGGCGCTGACAGCGGGGATCTGACGCCCCGTTGACCGTAGCCGCGCCAGCCGGGAGCGATCCTGGCTGGCGTTTTGCCTTGCGCAGGCCGGTGTGACAGGAAGCAAAGTCCGCTAAATGATCAGGCCTTGTCGCCAGTGCGCCGTAACGCGGTGGTAGGCTGTGGGCAGCCCCATTTTCTGAAGGAGACCGATCATGTCCGCCACTCCCTTTGTCCGCGCCACCCTGGGCGATACCCCGTATCTGGTCACGCTCCAGGACGACCTTGGTCACAGCTGGACCGCCGATGAGCCCGAGGAGCTGGGCGGCGGCAATACCGCCAGCAGCCCGGATCGGCTGATCCTGGCCAGCCTGGGCGCCTGCACCGCGATCACGATCCAGATGGTGGCCACGCGCCGCCAGATTCCGCTGACCGGCGTGCAGGTGGAGCTCTCGCTGAACCCGGATGGCAAGCCGGAAGCCGGTACCGATATTGCACGCCGCGTCCTGCTGCAGGGCGAGCTGGACGAGGACCAGCGTGCCCAGCTGCTGAAAATCGCCAATATCTGCCCGATGCACAAGCTGCTGACCGGCGAGGTGCGCATCAGCACCGAACTGGCGGATTGAGCGCTGGTCCTACAGCAGGCGCTTGTCCATGCCCACGATGATGGCTTCTGCCGCTTTTTACACTGAGCCTTCCCCGACAACCCCTGCATGAGGAGATAACGATGTCCCAGTACCAGATCGCCATGGTGGTTGGCAGCCTGCGCCAGGATTCCTATAACCGGAAGCTGGCCCAGGCGCTGACGAAGATGGCACCGCCGGAGTTTTCCTTTGATTTTGTCGAGATCGGCGACCTGCCGCTCTACAACCAGGACGACGATGCGAACCAGGCCGAGCAGGTCAAGCGCATGAAGCAGCAGATTGCCGCGGCGCAGGGCGTGATCTTCGTGACGCCGGAATACAACCGCTCGATTCCGGGCGTGCTGAAAAACGCACTGGACCACGGCTCGCGCCCCTACGGCCAGAACGTCTGGGCCGGCAAGCCGGCTGGCGTGATCGGTGCCTCCATGGGTGCTATCGGCACGGCGCTGGCACAGCAGCACCTGCGCAACATCATCTCCTACCTGGACATGCCGACGCTGACCGCGCCCGAGGCCTACCTGAAGTTTGACGACAACACGGTGGATGCCGACTTCCAGTTCACCAATGCCGGCACGCAGAAGTTCGTGCAAGGCTGGGTCGATGCCTATGTCGCCTGGGTGAAGAAGATCGCCGGCTGATACGGACCGCTTGCCCACAAGACAACAGGCCCCGGTGCAGTTCACACCGGGGCCTGTTGCGTTCAGGCGAGGCTGAAAGAAGCGCTTACTTCTTGTTGTAGGCGCGCGGCTGCGTCAGCAGCTCGGCGCTCAGCGCGTCGTCCAGGTCCTGTTCGGACATCAGCTGGCGCTCCAGCACGATGTCGCGCACATTGCGGCCCTGCACGAAGGCGTCGGTGGCGATCTGCGTGGCCAGCTTGTAGCCGATGATCGGGTTCAGTGCCGTGACCAGCGAGATCGAGCTTTCCACGTTCTGGCGCAGGCGCTCCTCGTTGGCGGTGATGCCGGACACGCAGCGGTCAGCCAGCGTGACGCAACCGGTGGCCAGCAGGCCCAGGCTGCGCTGCAGCGACTTGGCAATGATCGGCTCAAAGGCGTTCAGCTGCATCTGGCCACCTTCGGCGGCGAAGTTGATCGTCACGTCGTTGCCGAACACCTCGAAGGCGACCTGGTTCACCACTTCGGGGATCACCGGGTTGACCTTGCCCGGCATGATGGACGAGCCGGCCTGCATGGCAGGCAGGTTGATCTCGCCAAAGCCGGCGCGCGGGCCGCTGGACAGCAGGCGCAGGTCATTGCAGATCTTGGACAGCTGCACGGCAATGCGCTTGAGCACGCCGGACAGCTCGACGAAGTCGCCGCAGTCCTGCGTGGCTTCGATCAGGTTGGGGGCGGTGGACAGGTCCAGGCCGGTGATCTCGCGCAGGTGGCGCAGCGAGCGCGCAGCGTACTCGGGGTGGGCCGTGATGCCGGTACCGATGGCGGTAGCGCCCAGGTTGATCACGTACATCAGCTTCTCGGCCTTCTCCAGGCGCATCATGTCTTCTTCCAGCATGACGGCGTAGGTGGAGAACTCCTGGCCCAGCGTCATCGGCACGGCGTCCTGCAGCTGGGTGCGGCCGATTTTCAGCAGGCCGGAAAACTCCTCGGCCTTGGCGGCGAAGGCGTTGCGCAGGTGGGTCATGGCGCCCAGCAGGTTGCGGATGGCAAAGCAGGCGGCGATGCGGATGGCGGTCGGGTACACGTCGTTGGTGCTTTGCGCCATGTTGACGTGTTCGTTCGGGTGCAGGTACTGGTATTCACCGCGCTGGTGGCCCATCAGCTCCAGCGCGCGGTTGCAGACCACCTCGTTGGCGTTCATGTTGGTGGAGGTGCCGGCACCGCCTTGCACCACGTCCACCACGAACTGCTCATGCAGCGCGCCGTTGCGGATTTCGGCACAGGCGGCGACGATGGCATCAGCCTGTTCCTGCGGTAGCAGGCCGAGTTCCAGGTTGGCCTTGGCAGCGGCGGCCTTGACGGCGGCCAGCGCCTCGATCAGGCGCGGCATGGTGTTGATGTTGATACCGGAAATCTGGAAGTTTTCCTGGGCACGCAGGGTGTGGACACCGTAATAGGCTTCGGCGGGGACTTCGCGGTCGCCCAGCAGGTCGTGTTCCAGTCGGGTAGTGGTCATGGTCATGAATCTGGTTATAGGTGTAACAGGTTGAACCTGTCTATTTTCCAGATAAGCCAAATCGCACGGAAGACTATGGTTTTTCCCCATGCTGATTGCAGCGTTTGCCGATCTGGGCAAGGCCTTGTTCATACAGGTGTCCGGTGCTGCTCCTACAATCATTGGCTACCCTCCCAGGAAGAGTCCACATGTCTGAAGCCATCCCCACCTCCGCCGTGTCCCAGCCTGTCGCCAGCGAGGCCGCTGGCAGCTATCTGGGCGAACGTATCCGCATCCGGGGCGCGCGCCAGAACAACCTGCGCAACCTGGATCTGGACATCCGCACCGGCGAGCTGACGGTGGTGACCGGGCCCAGTGGTTCCGGCAAGTCCAGCCTGGTGTTCGATACCCTCTACGCCGAGGGCCAGCGCCGTTACGTGGAAACCTTCAGCGCCTATGCGCGCCAGTTCCTGGACCGCATGGACAAGCCGGCGGTGGACCGGGTGGAGGGCGTGCCGCCGGCGATTGCGATCGACCAGACCAACCCGGTGCGTACCAGCCGCTCCACCGTGGGCACCATGACCGAGCTGAACGACCACCTGAAGCTGTTCTTTGCCCGCTTTGGCCATCTGCATGACCGCGTCACCGCCTTGCCGGTGCGCCAGGACCATCCTGATTCCATCTTCGCCGACTTGCAACAGCGCGCTGCCGAGGCCGGTGATCCGCGTCTGGTGCTGACCTTTCCGGTGGAGCTGCCGGACAACACGACCGAGGAAGAAATCGAGCAGTGGCTGTCGGCATCGGGCTATACCCGGGTGCAGGAGCGCGAGCAGAGCGGCGACCGCAAGATCCTGCACGTGGTGGCAGACCGATTCCGCATGGGCAAGGTCGAGCGCAGCCGCGTGATCGAGGCACTGGAAAGCGCGCTGCGCCATGGTGAAGGCCGGGTGCGCGTCTATGTGCTGCCGGCGGAAGGCGAGGGTGAGCCGGCGCTGTGGAAATACGCCAGCAGCCTGCTGTGCCCGGAAAGCGGCGTCGCCTACAGCGCGCCGCTGCCATCCATGTTCTCGTTCAACTCGGCGGTAGGCGCCTGCGAGGCCTGCCGCGGCTTTGGCCGCGTGATTGGCGTGGACTGGGGCCTGGTGATTCCGAACCAGAAGCTGACGCTGCGCCAGGGCGCGATCAAGCCGATCCAGACGCCGGCCTGGGTCGAGGCGCAGGACGATCTGATGCGCCATGCCGAAGAAGCCGGCATTCCGCGTGACACCTCCTGGCACAAGCTGACCGAGGCGCAGCAGCGCTGGGTGATTGACGGTGCGCCCAACTACAAGGGTGGCTGGAACAAGCAGTGGTACGGCATCCAGCGCTTTTTTGACTACCTGGAAACCAAGGCCTACAAGATGCATATCCGGGTGCTGCTGTCCAAGTACCGCAGCTACACCGAGTGTCCGACGTGTGCCGGTGCGCGCCTGAAGACGGAAAGCCTGCTCTGGCGTGTGGGCGACAAGGCGCAGGCCGATGCCGTGCTGCCGCCAGAAAAGCGCTTCATGCCGCGTGGCACCGACTGGACGCGTGCGCAGCTGGAAGCCTTGCCCGGCCTGTGCCTGCACGACCTGATGCAGCTGCCGATCGAACGGTTGCGGCAATTCTTTGCGCTGCTGGCCGAATCCGGCGCGCAGCAGGCCAGCGATGCCGCCGACGTGCAGGCGCAGAAGCTGCTGTTCGAGGAAATCGGCAACCGGCTGCGCTATCTGTGCGATGTCGGCATTGGCTACCTGACGCTGGACCGGCAGAGCCGCACCCTGAGTGGCGGCGAGGTGCAGCGCATCAACCTGACGACGGCGCTGGGAACCTCGCTGGTCAACACCTTGTTCGTGCTGGACGAGCCCAGCATCGGCCTGCACCCGCGCGACATGCACCGCATCACCCAGGCCATGCTGCGCCTGCGCGATGCCGGCAACACGCTGGTGGTGGTGGAGCATGATCCGGCGGTGATGTGGCCGGCCGACCGCATCATCGACATGGGCCCGGGGCCGGGCGAGCGCGGCGGCCAGATCGTGTTTGACGGCACGCCGCAGGACCTGCGCCAGGCCGCCACGCTCACCGGTGACTACCTGAGCGGCCGGCGCCAGGTGATCGATCCGGCCCGCTGGCAGCTGCGTCCGGTGCAGGACAACACGCCACGCCTGATCCTGGAAGGCGTGCGCGCCAACAACCTGCAGGACGTGTCGCTGGAGATTCCGTTGCAGCGCATGGTCTGCGTCACCGGCGTGAGCGGATCGGGCAAGTCCACGCTGATCCAGGACGTGCTGGCACCGGCGCTGCTGCGCCAGTTTGGCAAGGCCACCGAGACGCCGGGCGAGCATGATCGTCTGCTGGGCGCGGACCATCTGTCCGACGTGGTGTTCGTGGACCAGTCGCCGATCGGCAAGACGGCGCGTTCCAACCCGGTGAGCTATGTCGGCGCCTGGGATGCGATCCGCCAGCTGTTTGCCACCGCGCCGCTGTCGCAGCAGCGCGGTTATACCGCGAGCAAGTTCAGCTTCAACAGTGGCGATGGCCGTTGCCCGACCTGTGGCGGCAGCGGTTTCGAGCATGTGGAGATGCAGTTCCTGAGCGATGTCTACCTGCGCTGCCCGGACTGCGACGGCAAGCGCTACCGCCCGGAAATCCTGGAAGTGACGATAGAGCGCGGTGGGCGCACACTGAACGTGGCCGATGTGCTGGAACTGACGGTGCACGAGGCGGTGCTGCTGTTTGGCGCCAGCACGCCCGATGCCGCCGCGCGTGGCCCGGCGCATGCGCCGGATCGCGAGGTGCTGCGTGCGCTCAAGCCGATCGTGGATGTGGGCCTGGACTATGTGCGCTTGGGCCAGCCGGTACCGACGCTGAGCGGCGGCGAGGCGCAGCGCCTGAAGCTGGCTGGATTCCTGGCCGAAGCGGCAAAAAGCGCCAGCAAGAGCCGACAGCGGCTGGCGGCGAAAGGCACGCTGTTCCTGTTTGACGAGCCGACCACCGGCCTGCATTTCGACGACATTGCGCGGCTGATGCAAGCCTTCCGCCAGCTGCTGGAGGCCGGCCATTCGCTGGTGGTGATCGAGCACAACCTGGACGTGATCCGCGCCAGCGACTGGTTGATTGACCTGGGGCCGGAAGGCGGCGAGGGTGGTGGCTGCATCGTGGCGCAGGGCACGCCGGAGCAGGTGCGCCAGGTGGCGGCCAGCCATACCGGGGCCGCGCTGCGCGACTACGATCGCGCCATGGGCTTTGATGGCGCGCCCGGCGTGCATGAGGCGGCATTGCCCTATGCCGTGCCGGAACGGCGCGAGCGTGCGCCCGTGAACAACGCGATCGAGGTGGTGCACGCCAACGAGCACAACCTGAAGAACCTGTCGGTGCAGGTACCGCGCGGCCAGTTCAACGTGATTACCGGCGTCAGCGGTTCCGGCAAGTCCACGCTGGCGTTTGACATCATCTTCAACGAGGGCCAGCGCCGCTATCTGGAAAGCCTGAACGCCTATGCGCGCAGCCTGGTGCAGCCGGCCGGCCGGCCCGAGGTGGATGCGGTGTACGGCATTCCGCCCACGGTCGCGATCGAACAGCGTCTGAGCCGCGGTGGCCGCAAGAGTACCGTGGGCACGACGACCGAGGTCTGGCATTTCCTGCGCCTGCTGTACGTGAAACTGGGCGTGCAGCACTGCGTGCATGACGACGCGCCGGTGCAGCCGCAAAGCATGGAGCGCATCCTGGCGCAGATCCTGCAGCAGTACCGTGGCCAGCATGTCGGCCTGCTGGCACCGCTGGTGACGGGGCGCAAGGGCGTCTATACCGAGCTGGCCGACTGGGCGCGCCCGCGTGGCTACACGCATTTGCGCGTGGATGGCGAGTTTCTGCCGACCACCGGTTTTCCGCGCATTGACCGCTTCAAGGAGCACCATATCGAGCTGCCGGTGCTGAGCCTGGATATTACGCCGGAGAACGAGGAGCTGCTGCGCGTGGGCCTGCAGACGGCGCTGCAGCACGGCAAGGGCGTGGTGCAGGTGATCAGTGCGCTGGATGGCCTGTCTGAAGCGATGACGGCGGGCAGCAGCACGGCGGCGATCGGCGAGGTGCAGGTGTTTTCTACCCTGCGTGCCTGCCCGGTGTGCGCCACCAGCTATGCCGAGCTGGATCCGCGCCTGTTCAGCTACAACAGCAAGCAGGGCTGGTGCCCGGATTGCGTGGGTACCGGCCTGAAGCTGGATCGCAAGCAGCGCGAGGCGCTGGATGATTCCGTGGCGCAAAAGGACAACAAGGGTCGCGAGCAGACCTTTGCCGAGCCTGATGTGGAAGTGGTGGGCAGCCAGCCCTGCCCGAGCTGCCACGGCACGCGGCTGAACCCGGTGGCGCGCCAGGTGCGGCTGCACGGTATCGGCATTACCGAGGTGGCGGCGATGAGCGTGGCTGATGTGGCGTTGTGGCTGGATGGCCTGCAGTTTGAGGGCCGCGAGGCCGAACTGGCGCGCGACATCCTGCCGGAGATTGGCAACCGGCTGGCCTTCTTGCAGCAGGTGGGGCTGGGTTACCTGACGCTGGACCGGGGCGCGCCGACGCTATCCGGCGGCGAGGCGCAGCGCATCCGGCTGGCGGCACAGCTGGGCAGCAATCTGCAGGGCGTGTGCTATGTGCTGGACGAGCCGACGATTGGCCTGCACCCGCGTGACAACCAGATCCTGATTGATGCGCTGCAGGACTTGAGCGACAAGGGCAATACGCTGCTGGTGGTGGAGCATGACGAGGATACGATTCGCCGGGCCGACCATGTGATTGATATTGGCCCGGGTGCCGGCATTCGCGGTGGCCGGGTGGTGGCGCAGGGCACGGTGGAGGATATTGCGGCTGATGCCGATTCCGTGACCGGGCGTTATCTGCGCGATGCGATGCGGCACCCGCTGCGTGGCGAACGTCGCGCGGTGGATGCCGAGACGCCGCTGCTGACGGTGCACGAGGCCAGCCTGCACAACCTGCAGCAGCTGACGGCCTCGGTGCCGCTGCACCGGCTGGTGGCGGTGACGGGCGTGAGCGGATCGGGCAAGTCCAGTTTTGCGCGCGATGTGCTGCTTGCGAATGTGGAGGCGATTGTGCTGCAGCGCTCCACCAGGGCCGGGCGCGAGGCGGATGAGCGCGGCGAGCGGCCGGCCTGGAGCGGCTGCCACAGCGTGACGGGTTACGAGACGATCCAGCGCGTGCTGGAGGTGGACCAGACGCCGATCGGCAAGACGCCGCGTTCCTGTCCGGCGACGTATGTGGGTTTCTGGGATGCGATCCGCAAGCTGTATGCCGGCACGCTGGAGGCGAAGGCGCGTGGCTTTGGGCCGGGGCGTTTCAGCTTCAACACCGGCGAAGGGCGTTGCCCGGGCTGTGAAGGGCAGGGCATGCGCACGGTGGAGATGAGCTTTCTGCCTGACGTGAAAGTGCCGTGCGAGGTGTGCCACGGTGCGCGCTTCAACCCGCAGACGCTGGCCGTGACCTGGCGCGGCAAGAGCATTGGCGAGGTGCTGCAGATGGAGGTGGATGATGCGGTGGAGTTCTTTGCCAGCATGCCGTCCATCGCGCACCCGTTGCGGCTGCTGCAGGACGTGGGCCTGGGCTACCTGACCCTGGGCCAGCCCTCACCCACGTTGAGCGGCGGCGAGGCGCAGCGCATCAAGCTGGTGACAGAGCTGACCAAGGTGCGCGACGACATCACGCGCCGCGGCCAGAAAGCGCCGCATACGCTGTATGTGCTGGACGAGCCTACCGTGGGCTTGCATATGGCGGATGTAGAAAAGCTGATCCATGTGCTGCACCGCCTGGTGGATGGCGGGCATAGCGTACTGGTGATTGAGCACGATCTGGATGTGGTGGCTGAGGCGGATTGGGTGCTGGATCTTGGGCCGGAAGGTGGTTCAGGAGGCGGACAGTTGGTTGTGGCTGGGGCGCCTGAAGAGGTGGTGGCTGCGGGGAGTCATACGGGGAGGGCGTTGGTTCCAGTGCTGGCTCGTGGTTAATTGAGCAGCACTATTCACCTCCGGAACTGTTCCGGAGCCGACTTATGATCGTCCTGGATGCGACATTTAGCAGCTTGAACTACCCAGAAATGGCTGGATCAATACAAATAATCTGATGGAGATTTTTGAGGGGATTTGAATAGGTTTTTAGTTTCAGAATCTTGAAAATGTCCATGGTTGTTACCTTCCCTACTTCTAGGGGAAACAGCTCTGAGAACGGCATTTCGTGTCTCGAGGTATTTGCGCTGATAGTCTGGGACGATGTAGGAATACTCCTTGACGGCCTCTTCGATCCTGAATTTTAGTTTTCGATTCGCGCCTTGTCTCTGGATTTCTACTATTCAAGTCTCAGTGAACTAACGTTTCTTGCCGGTTTGCATTAACTGGTTTAACGACGAGCAACCGACCACCCAGAAGATAACGCTTCTGCTTGCTGTAACACGGTTTGCACCGCCGCGTCCTGCAGATCAGGCGGGTAGCCGTGCTTCCGCAAAATACGCTTCACCAGCACCCGCATACGCGCACGGGCAGATTCACGGTGTGCCCAGTCAACCGACACGTTCTCGCGCAGGCTCATCAGCAATTCGTGTGCAATCAGCTTGAGATTGCCATCGCCCATCATCTGCAAGGCGCTTTCGTTCTCGGCGAGGGCGTCGTAGAAAGCGATTTCTTCGTCTGACAGCCCGGATTCTTCGCCACGCTGGCTGGCCGCGCGGATGTCTTTGGCCAGTTGGATCAACTCCTGCAGCACCTCGGCGGTGGTGATGGCGTTGGCGTGGTAGCGCGCTACCGCGTCCTCCAATCGCTCCGAGAAAGCTTTGGTCTGCACCACGTTGGCCTTGCTGCGCGAGCGAATGCCGTCGTTGATCAACTTGCGCAGGGCCTCCAGTGCAAGGTTCTTCTTCTCCATCTGCTGAACTTCGGCGAGGAACTCGTCCGAGAGGATGGAGATGTCCGGGCTCTTGATGCCCGCGGCGGCCAGGATGTCCACGATCTCGGTCGAGACCACCGCACGACTGACGATTTGCTGGATAGCCAGCTCACGCTCTTGCTGGGTCACGCCGGAGCCAGTACTGCTCTTGACCAGCGCGGCACGGATCGCCTGGAAGAATCCGACTTCCTCCCGTATTTCGCGGGCCTCGTCAGAGGCGGATGCCAGGGCGAAAGCCTTGGACAACGCCAGCACGGCGTCCTGGTATCGGCGGTGAGCGTTCTTCTTGCCTTCCTTGGTTTTCTCTTTCGCCGCCAACTTCTGTTGCAGGTCGAGAATCCACTCGATAGCACCCGCCATCATCGCTAGGCGCTCCTGCGGCGTGCCGCTCAACGCGGAGACGTAATCGTAGCCATGGTACATGTCCCGCACGACTTCGTACTTCTCCATCATTACCGCGATGGCCTGGGATTCGTCGATGCCAGTGTTTTCCTGGTCGTTCTTGGAATACTGTTGCAGCGCCGACTTCAGGTTTTGCGCGATGCCAATGTAGTCCACTATCAGCCCTGCAGGCTTGTCTCGAAACACGCGGTTCACGCGCGCAATCGCCTGCATCAGTCCATGGCCCTGCATCGGCTTGTCAACGTACATCGTGTGCATACACGGCGCGTCAAAGCCGGTCAGCCACATATCCCGCACGATCACCAGCTTGAGCGGGTCTTTGGGATCGCGGGCACGCTTGGCCAGCAGATCGCGCCGCGCCTTGTTGCCGATGTGCTGCTGCCACTCCTGCGGGTCGCTCGCTGCGCCCGTCATCACGATCTTGACCGCTCCCGCGTTGTCATCGGCGCTGTGCCAGTCCGGGCGCAGCTTGACGATCTCATCGTAGAGCTTGACGCAGATGCGGCGGCTCATACAAACAACCATCGCCTTGCCATCCAGCGCCGCCACGCGATCCTCGAAGTGCGCGACCATGTCCTTGGCCACCAGTGCCAGGCGCTTGTCGCTGCCGACCAGTGCTTCCACCGTTGACCACTTCTGCTTGAAGCGCTCCTGGTCGGTTTCGGAATCCTCCTCGGTCAGTTCGTCGACTTCGGCGTCGATCTTCGGCTTCTCTTCCTCATCGAGTTCGATGCGCGCCAGCCGCGACTCGTAGTAGATCGGCACGGTCGCGCCATCTTCGACCGCACGGCTGATGTCGTAGACATCGATGTAGTTGCCGAACACCGCCGGGGTGTTGACGTCGTCCGCTTCGATGGGCGTGCCGGTAAAGCCGATGAACGATGCGTTCGGCAGGGCGTCGCGCATGTACTTGGCAAAGCCGTAGGAGATTTCGCCGGTCTTGGCGTCAACCTTGGCCTTGAAGCCGTATTGACTGCGGTGCGCTTCATCCGCGATGACGACTACGTTGCGGCGTGTGGTGAGCGGCTCCGCAACCTCGCCGAACTTCTGCAAGGTCGTGAAAATCACGCCGCCCGAGGCCCGGCTCAAGACCTTCTGAAGATCTTCCCGGCTCTCGGCCTGCACCGGCGTCTGCCGGATCAGGTCGCGGCACATCGAGAAGGTCGAGAAGAGCTGATCGTCGAGGTCGTTGCGGTCAGTCAGCACCACCAGCGTCGGATTGGCCATTGCCGGGTGTTTGACCAGTTGCCCCGCGTAGAACGCCATCAGCAGGCTTTTGCCCGAGCCCTGGGTGTGCCAAATCACGCCCGCGCGTTTATCGCCTTGACGTTGAGTTTTCACACTTGGCAAACCGTAGCCAGCAGGGTCTTCTGCCACCCCTTCCACTGTCATCGAAGCACGAACAGTCGATGCCACCGCGTGACGCACCGCATGGAACTGGTGATAGCCCGCGATGATCTTGGCCAGCCCCGAACCGGTTTCGCCGAAGACCGTGAAGTGACAGAGCAGATCAAGCAGGCGGCGATGTTCGAACACGCCTTCGATCAGCGTCGAGAGTTCCGGCGCGCCCTTCGGGGCAACGTCTGTGCCGTCGGTGGTGCGCCACGGCATGAAGCGCTCAAGGTCTGCCGAGAGTGAACCCACTCGGGCTGCAATGCCGTCCGATGTGACCAGCAGCGCGTTGGTGTTGAATAACGCCGGAATTTGCTTCTTGTAGGTCTGCAGTTGATTGAAGGCACCCAGCAGATGTGCACCCGCACTGCCCGGCGCTTTCAGCTCGATCACGCCCAGCGGCAAGCCGTTCACGAACACCACGACATCGGGCCGCCTGTTGTTCTGGCCGTTGATCACCACGAACTGGCTCACTGCCAACCAGTCGTTCTGCTCTGGGTGTTCGAAGTCGACGAGCGCGACCTTGCCTGCCGTCAGTGTGCCGTCGTCGGCGTAATACTCGACGTCCACGCCTTCCGTCATCAGCTTGTGGAGGCGGCGGTTTTCTTCGAGTAATGAGGGCAGTTCGGACTGCGTCACCTTCCGAATTGCATCCTGACGTGCCTCCAATGGGAGGCCAGGGTTCAGGCGTGCAACGGCGTCCTCGAACCGCTTCTTGAGCACGACCTCATCGTGGCTCTCACGCGCCGGGCGGTGTCCATCGGGGCCGATGTCTTCCTCACGTTCGATGCTGTAGCCCAGCGCTCGCAGCTGCTCCAGCAACGCCTGTTCGACGGCGGCTTCAGTTAGAAAAGCCATTATGGTTCTCCTGGTTTTCAACGATGCGCTGCGCATCGGGCACACGCAGCTCGCCGGAAATCAGCTTGGGTAAAAGGGTGTCGCGCAGTTGGGCGAGAGAACTAGACTCATTGACATTGGAAAGGATCGTATCGAATAAGCCAGCGATACTTTGTTCGAATCGCTGGCATATGTTCTCTGGTGGCTGCACGGTTCGTACTGCTTCGAATGTCTTTCGTGTAATAGTCGAGAAAACAGAGCCGTGCGCCATCGTTCTGAGCTGTTCAACCATGCGCTGGGCAGAAAGAAATACGAAGTAATTTCCTGAACCGTTCTTGCCACGAAGCGCATAGCACGATTGGTTGAATGTCATATCACACCCAGTGATGGCTAAATTACCAACTGTGCCACGTGCTGAAATGATGGTTGTACCTTTGTTAATAAGACGCGCCGAACTTCCATTCAGCCCCGCTGGCGTAATCGACTTCTCAGTTTGAACGACGAATACATCACCTGATGCTGGAGTGTCCACGACCGAAAACCACGGAATGTCACCATTCCAGTACTCACTAACGGCAGTTTTCGGCGTGCCACCCCCGATAATTTCAATTGCATCAGAAAAACTACCAATTTCCCAGCCCTCCGGAATGTCCCCCAACACCGAATCGACAAGCCGGTCGGGGAAGAGGTCGTAGAGGTGCGCGGGCAGGCCGGGGAGCGACTGGCCGCGCTGCCAGCGGCCTTCGATCTTGGCGTGCACCGGCTCGAAGTCCACGAACCACGCTTTGAACAGGGTGCGAGCCATCGACTCCAGCGTTTCGTTCGTGCGCCGGTTGAGCTCGATCTTGTCGTCCAGTGCGCCGAGGATGTGGGCGATAGCGCGTTGCTCATCGATGGGCGGTTCCAAGAAGGGACACGCACTGAGAATTGACGTATTTAAATTCGGCATCGTCGCGCCGTGAGCGTGGCGGACGATCCACTCCCGCACGCTCGGATGACCGAGGTAATGCGACACAAACCGAGGGTCCGCCCCTTTCTCACCAAGGCGAACACGAAGGCAACCAGTCCCGCACAGCCAACCATTTTCATGAGTGCGAACGAGGGCTCGACGCTCGACATCACCGCGTCGGCTATAGACGATATCCCCGGTCCGAACGAGGTAGCGGCTCAAGCGTTGCGCATCCTCTGGCGTAATACGCGCAATACCTTCCTCGTGAAGCCGGTTGTCTCCGATGTTCTGGGGCATGATCGACGGGATGCCAACGGGTACATAGTCGGCTGCGTGCAACTGACTGCCGAAGGGGCCCGTCTGAATATCTCCACCGCCTTCGGCGCACGCAGCACCAAGCGTTTTGTATTTCCAACCGGGAGGGATAGAACCGAACAATTCCTCACTCACCATATCCCAGCTCCTTCAGGTTGGCCTCAATCGCGGCATCCAGCTTGACCGCCTCCGCCCGCTGCTCGCGCCACTGCGCGGAAAGGCTCATCATCTTTTCCTCGAAGGGCTCGCCGTCATCTTCCTGTTCGGCCGCGCCCACGTAGCGCCCCGGTGTCAGCACATGGCCGTGCTTGCGGATGTCCTCCATCGATGCAGACTTGCAGAAGCCCGCCAAGTCGGCGTACTCCCCAGCACCGTCCTCACCGCGCCAAGCGTGGTATGTGTCGGCGATCTTCTGGACTTCTTCGTCGGCGAGTTCACGCCGGGTGCGATCCACCAGCACGCCCAGCTTGCGGGCGTCGATGAACAGCACTTGCCCGCGCCGGTCGCGCAGACCCTTTCCAGGGTTTTTGTTGCGAGCCAGGAACCACAGGCAGGCGGGAATCTGCGTGGAGTAAAAGAGCTGCCCGGGCAGCGCGACCATGCAATCCACTGCGTCGGCCTCGAGCATCGCTTTGCGGATGTCGCCCTCGCCGGACTGGTTCGAACTCATCGAACCATTGGCCAGCACCACGCCTGCCGTGCCGTTGGGCGCGAGGTGGTGGTAGATGTGCTGCAGCCACGCGTAGTTGGCGTTGCCCACGGGCGGTGCGCCAAATTTCCAGCGCACGTCTTCACGCAGGCGGTCGCCGCCCCAGTCGGAGATGTTGAAGGGCGGGTTGGCGAGAATGTAGTCGGCCTTGAGGTCGCGCAGTTCGTCTTTGTGAAAGCTGCCCTCGTTGTTCCAGCGGATGTCCGAATCAATGCCGCGCACGGCCAGATTCATTTTGCACAGCCGCCACGTGGTGTAGTTTGACTCTTGCCCGTAAATCGCAATGTCGCCAATGCGGCCGCCGTGCTCCTGCACGAACTTTTCCGACTGAACGAACATCCCGCCCGAGCCGCAACACGGGTCGTACACGCGGCCGGAGTACGGCTCCAGCATTTCGACCAGCACGCGCACCACGGAGCGCGGCGTGTAGAACTCGCCGCCACGCTTGCCTTCGGCACCGGCGAACTGGCCCAGGAAATACTCGTACACGCGCCCGAGGATGTCCTTGGAGCGGTCGCCTTCCTCGTTGAGCGCAATGCCGGAGATCAGGTCGATCAGCTCGCCCAGCATCACTTTGTTGAGGGCGGGGCGAGCGTAGTCCTTGGGCAGTACGCCCTTGAGTGACTCATTATCTTTTTCGATGGCGCGCATCGCGTCATCAATCAAAGTGCCAATGGTGGGCAGCTTGGCGTTGGCCTGAAGGTGCGACCAGCGCGCCTCCTTCGGCACCCAGAACACGTTGTCCGCGAGGTATTCGTCTTTGTCCTCGGCAGCCTGCGCATCTTCGGCTAGCAGCGCCTTGTGCTTGGCCTCGAAGGCGTCGGAGATGTACTTCAGGAAGATGAGCCCGAGCGCGACGTGCTTGTAGTCGCTGGGTTCCATGTTGCCGCGCAGCTTGTCGGCGGCCTTGAAAAGGTCAGCCTCGAAGCCGAGGTTGCTTCCGCTGCCGATTTTGACGGTATCGTTCTTTGCCATCGTATTCCTATATCTTGCGTGATGTCTCTGCCACTGAACTTTATTCTATGGTTAGAGCTTATCATTCTCAACGCCGGATAGCGTTAACTGGATGCTGGCCAATACATTAATGCCTTGCTATGTTTGATATTGTGAAAGAGCAGAGGCTACACACAGTCAAAGATCGGCAATGTGCATGTTGTGTAAACAGCTGCTTGGCTGCTTATCGTGGATCATATGATTGGCCTGCGGTCAGAGCATCCCATCCTGTACTGTTCATTGTGATGGGGTGGTGGCGGCTACCTAGCACTCTTCACGTCATCGTCGCCGTCACTTGAACGAACTAGTGAGAGTCGGTCTTGCATGGTGCAGAATACTTTGTGGCTGCTGTCGTTGAATAGCCTGACGCTCCCAACATAGAAACATTAGGACCCTCATGCCCCGTCTCAAGTTTGAACCCCTGGATCGTTACCCCTTCACCACCGAACTCCAGCTCTACACCAGCCACATCAACCACGGCAACCATCTGGACAATGCCCAGCTGGTCGGCCTGGCCTCAGAGGCGCGGCTGCGCTTTCTGCGCTGGTTGGGCTATGACGAGATGAACGTGATGGGTTCCGGCACCGTGGTCGGCGACCAGGGCCTGCAATACCTGTCCGAAGCCTTCCACGGCGAAATTCTGGTGTTTGAAATGGGCACTGCCGACTACAACCGCTACGGCTTTGACGTCTGCTGGCAGGCGCACGACAAGGCCAGCGGCCGCGCGATTGCGCGCGGCAAGATCGGCATCGTGCTGTTCAACTACCAGGAGCGTCGCCCGGTAGAACTGCCCGATGCCGTGCGCGAAAAGCTGATGGCGGTGCAGGCCGGCTGACGCTACCGGCTGCACCGTACCGCCAAAAATGCCGGCTTACTCGCCGGTATAACGCGGTGCGCGCTTCTCCAGAAAGGCGCGTGCGCCTTCCTTCTGGTCCTGGCTGGCAAATAGCAGGTTGAACGCCTTGCGCTCCAACAGCAGTGCCGCGTCCAGTGACGCATCCTGCCCGGCCAGCACCACTTCCTTGATCTGCGTCGCTGCCATCGGCGGCATGCCGGCAATCAGCGTCGCCAGCTCCAGCGCACGCGCTTGCACCTGATCGTCATCCGCCACCTCGCTCGCCAGACCCATGGTGAAAGCCTCTTCGCCCTTGAACGGCAGGCCGGTGAGCAGAAACTTCATCGCCTGGAACTTGCCAATGGCGCGTGTCAGGCGCTGCGTACCGCCAGCGCCCGGCATCACGCCCACGCGGATCTCCGGCTGGCCAAAGGTGGCGTTGCGCCCCGCCACGATGATGTCGGCGTGCATTGCCAGCTCGCAGCCGCCACCCAGGGCATAGCCGTTCACCGCTGCCACGATCGGTTTTGGGCACTCGGCAATTGCTTGCCACAGCAGGTGCACGGTGCGCTGCTGCATCTGCACCGCGCTCTTATCGGCAAACTCGGTCAGGTCGGCGCCGGCGGCAAACACCTTCTCGCCACCGGTCAGCACAATTGCGCGCACGCTGGCATCCTGCCCGAGGCGGCGGAACTGCTCCGCCAGCTGTTCGCGCACGGCCTGATTCAGTGCATTGCGCACCTCGGGGCGGTGGATGGTGATACGGGCTACGCCCTCGGCGGGTTGGTCAAGCTGCAGAAAATCCATGGGTCAGTCCTGTCAATAAAGTCAAAGATCCGGAACGTTCTCGTCCGGCTCGGGGTCGCGTCCGCCCAGCTGCTGGGCATCCACGCGGTCCATGCTTTCCAGCATGCGGATCAGGTAGTGCAGGGTGTGCGTCATGTCGGTGACAGAAAAATCCCCCAGCACCGCTTCATAGTAGGCGTGGATCTTGTCCTGTGCCTGTACCTGCCAGATATCCTGGCCATGCGCCGTCATCACCACCAGGCGTGAGCGGCGATCCTTCTCGTCCGGCACCACCTGCACCAGCCGGTCGCGCTCCATGCGGCTGATCAGGCCGGACAGGTTTTGCCGGCTCACCATCAGGTAGCGCGCCAGGTCGCCCAGCGCCATGCCCTGGCGCACGCTCTCGCGCGAGAGCGCACCCAGCACCGCCCACTGCTGTGTCGTCAGGCCTTCTGCCTCGACCGCGCGGGAGCCGGTTTTATGCAACATATTTGCACATTGATACAGTCTGAAGAAAATCCGGTTGGCCAGTTCCAGGCGTGTCGCTTCATTATTATTCATGGGGAAAACCACTAGTTCAGAGATGCTTGCGCAAACATGTTGTCGTGTTTATTATGACAACATGTTTGCATAAAAGCCAACAAGACCAGTCCACAACGCCCCGTACATTCCCGAAGGAGACAGCCATGCAACGTTATGACAACCAGACCGCTATTGTGACCGGTGGCGGCGGCGGAATCGGCAGTGCCACCTGCCGCCGCCTGGCCGCCGAAGGTGCCAAGGTCGCCGTGTTCGACATGAACCTGGACGCCGCCGAGAAAGTGGCTCAGGAAATCCGCGCTGCCGGCGGCCAGGCGCAGGCCTTCCGCTGCGACATCACCGATCGCGCCGGCGTCGATCAGGCCGTGGCCGACACCATCGCCGCCTTTGGACCGATCGACACCCTGGTCAACAACGCCGGCTGGGACGTGTTCAAGCCTTTCCTGAAAACCGATGCCGGCGAATGGGACAAGCTGATCGCCATCAACCTGGTCGGTGCGCTGAACATGCACCACGCCGTGCTGCCCGGCATGGTCGAGCGCAAGCGCGGCCACGTCGTCAACGTCGCGTCTGATGCGGCCCGCGTCGGTTCTTCCGGCGAAGCCGTCTATGCCGCCTGCAAGGGTGGCCTGGTCGCCTTCAGCAAGACGCTGGCGCGTGAGCACGCCCGCCAGGGCATCACCTTCAACGTGGTCTGCCCGGGCCCGACCGATACCGCGCTGCTGGCCGGCGTGGCCGAAGGTGCGGCCAACCCGGAAAAGCTGATCGAGGCTTTCACCAAGGCGATCCCGATGGGCCGCCTGGGCCAGGGCGATGACCTGGCCAATGCCATCGCTTTCTTTGGCAGCGACGATGCCGCCTTCATCACCGGCCAGGTGGTGTCGGTGTCCGGCGGCCTGACCATGAACGGCTAAGCGCCATTTTTCCCCAGATATCTACACACCACCTGACGGAGACAACCCCATGAGCAAGGACATCCAGTTCGAAGACATCCTGTACGAAGTGCGCAACGGCGTGGCCTGGATCACGATCAACCGCCCGGACAAGATGAACGCCTTCCGCGGCACCACCTGTGACGAGATCATCAAGGCGCTGAACAAGGCCGGTTACGACCGCGAAGTCGGCTGCATCGTGCTGGCCGGCGCTGGCGACAAGGCCTTCTGCACTGGTGGTGACCAGTCGGCGCACGACGGCAACTACGACGGCCGCGGCACCATCGGTCTGCCGATGGAAGAGCTGCACACGGCGATCCGCGATGTACCCAAGCCGGTGATCGCCCGCGTGCAGGGCTATGCGATTGGTGGCGGCAACGTGCTGTGCACCATCTGTGACCTGACGATTGCCTCCGAGAAGGCCATCTTCGGCCAGGTCGGCCCCAAGATGGGCTCGGTCGATCCCGGCTACGGCACGGCTTTCCTGGCGCGCGTCGTCGGCGAAAAGAAGGCGCGTGAGATCTGGTACCTGAACAAGCGCTACAGCGGCCAGGAAGCCGTGGACATGGGCCTGGCCAATATCTGCGTGCCGCATGAGCAGCTCGATGCCACGGTGCAGGAATGGGCCGAGACGATTTGCGAGCGCAGCCCGACGGCCATCGCGATTGCCAAGCGCAGCTTCAACATGGACACCGCGCACCAGAGCGGCATTGCTGGCATGGGCATGTACGCGCTCAAGCTGTACTACGACACCGAAGAGTCGCGCGAGGGCGTGAATGCGCTGAAGGAAAAGCGCAAGCCCGAGTTCCGCAAGCACTTCAAGTAATTCCCGCCAACCGCTGCTGATGGGGCTGCAGCCCCGCCTGGCATGGGTGTCTGGCACCCGTGCCGGCTGACTGCCGCCCGAAAACGACAAGACCACTGGAGACAAAGCGCATGAATCCCTATATCGACGAGGACCTGCAGGCGATTGCCGAACACGCCCGCCGTTTCGCCACCGAGCGCGTGGCACCGGGCTTTCTGGAGCGTGACGATACACGCGTGCTGGACCGCACCCTGATGAAGGAAATGGGCGAGCTGGGCTTCATCGCGCCGGAGCTGCCCGAGGAGTTTGGCGGTCAGGGCATGGGTTGCCTGGCGGCTGGCGTGATCCACGAAGAGATCGCCCGCGCCGACCTGAGCATCAGCTACATCAACCTGCTGGCTTCGCTCAACGGCCAGATCCTGTCGCACCATGGCCAGCCCGAGGTGGTGCGCCCCTGGCTGGAAAAGCTGACGCAGGGCGAGGCATTGTTTGCGATTGCGCTGACCGAGCCGCGCGGTGGCTCCGACGCCGCCAACCTGCGCCTGCGCGTCGAGCGCGTGGGTGACGAGTACGTGATCAACGGCGAAAAGACCTCGATCTCCGCCGCCGACCAGGCCGATGCCGCCGTGGTGTTTGGCCGCACCGGCAGCATCGAATCGGCCGCGCACGGCGTGACCGCGCTGCTGGTGCCGATGGACCTGCCAGGCATCACCACCAACCGCTTTGACTGCCACGGCCAGCGCGCCATCGGTCGCGGTTCGATCTTCTTCGAGAACGTGCGCGTGCCGGTGAACCACCGGCTGGGCGAGGAGAACAAGGGCTTTGTGCAGGTGATGCAGGGCTTTGATTTCTCGCGCGCGCTGATCGGCCTGCAGGTGCTGGCGGTGGCGCAGGTGGCGCTGGAGGAGACCTGGGAATACGTGGCCGAGCGTGAAGCCTTCGGCAAGCCGCTGTCGGCCTTCCAGGGCGTGTCACACCCGCTGGCCAACTACGAAACCCAGGTCGCCGCTGCGCGCCTGCTGTGCCTGCAGACGCTGTGGTCCAAGGATCGCGGCCTGCCGCATACGGCCGAGGCCGCCATGTGCAAGTGGTGGGGGCCCAAGCTGTCCTATGAAGTGATCCATCAGTGCCTGCTGATGTTCGGTCACGGAGGTTACGACCGCGGCGTGATGGAACAGCGCCTGCGCGATGTGATGGGCTTCCAGATCGGTGACGGTACGGCCCAGATCATGAAGACCATCATTGCCCGGACCAAGGCCGGGCGCCATGCGGTACCGGCCTGAGAGCCGTCGCATTACCCTTTACCAGAGCAGGAGACAGACATGGATTTTGACGCCGTATTGCTGCCCGCACGCCGGGAAGAAAGCATCGCGCAGGGCCTGTGGCAGGACCGCACCATCAACGACTACCTGGATGCCTGCGTGGCGCAGCATCCGGACAAGCTGGCGCTGACCTCGATCAGCCTGGACCGCAACAGCACGCGCCGCTTCACCTACCGCGAGATGGGGCAGATGGCAGACCGCATCGCCGTGGGTCTGACGCGACTCGGTATTGGCCGCAACGATGTGGTGGCGATGCAGCTGCCCAACTGCTGGCAGTTCACGCTGCTGTACCTGGCCTGCTCGCGCATTGGTGCGGTGCTGAACCCGATGATGCACATCTTCCGCGAGCGCGAGCTGAAGTTCATGATCGGCCACGCCGAGGCCAAGGTGCTGGTCGTGCCCAAGGTATTCCGCGGTTTCGATTACGAAGGCATGGCGATGGCGCTGAAGCCGGAGCTGCCGACGCTGCAGCAGGTGGTGGTGGTCGGTTCCGACGCGGCGCATGGTTTCGAGGCGCTGCTGTCCGGCCCGGAGTGGGAAAAGGATGCCGATGCGCAGCAGATCCTGACGCAGCACCGTCCCGGTCCGGATGATGTGTCGCAGCTGCTCTATACCTCGGGCACCACCGGGGAGCCCAAGGGCGTGCAGCACAGCGCCAACACGCTGGTGTCGAATATCGTGGGCTATGCCGAGCGCCTGCACCTGGGTGCCGATGATGTGGTGCTGATGGCATCGCCCATGGCGCACCAGACCGGCTTCATGTATGGCCTGGTGATGCCGATCCTGCTGCAGGCGCATGCCGTGCTGCAGGACATCTGGGATCCGAAAAAGGCGATCGACATCATCAATCAGGAAGGCGTGACCTTCACCATGGCCTCGACCCCGTTCCTGACCGACCTCACGCGCACCGTGCTGGAAACCGGCCAGCAGGTGCCGACGCTGAACACCTTTGTCTGCGCCGGCGCGCCGATTCCCGGCCCGCTGGTGGAGCAGGCGCGCCAGGGGCTGGGCACCAAGATCATTTCGGCCTGGGGCATGACGGAAAACGGCGCCGTGACCACCACCCTGCCGGAAGACGACGACAGCCTGTCCGTGACCACCGATGGCCAGCCGCTGCCCGGCGTGCAGGTCAAGGTGGTGGACTTTGACGACAGCGAGATGCCCACGGGCGAGATCGGCAAGCTGCTGGTGCGTTCCTGCTCCAACTTTGGCGGCTACCTCAAGCGCCCGCATCTGAATGCCACCGATGACGGCGGCTGGTTCGATACCGGTGACCTGGCGCGCGTGGACGCCAACGGCTATATCCGCATCAGCGGTCGCAGCAAGGACGTGATCATCCGTGGCGGCGAGAACATCCCGGTGTTCGAGATCGAATCGATGCTGTACAAGCATCCGGCGGTGTCGCAGGTGGCCGTGGTGGCCTACGCCGATGAGCGCATGGGCGAACGTGCCTGCGCCGTGGTGGTGCCGAAGGAGGGTGCCAGCCTGAGCAAGGAGGAGATGGTGGCGTTCATGCAGCAGCAGCGCGTGGCCAACCAGTACATTCCCGAGCGCCTGGTGTTGCTGGCAGCCATGCCGGCCACGCCCTCGGGCAAGGTACAGAAATTCAAGCTGCGCGACATGTTGCGCGATGGCCAGATCTGACGCTGGCATGACAGAGCAGAAAAAGGAGTTTCCCCATGGCGATTGACCATGAATCGTTTGAGTTGCTGCTGGCCAGCGTGCAGCGTTTTGTGCGCGAACGCCTGATACCGGCAGAAAACGCGGTGGAAGAGCAGGACGAGGTGCCGGCCGACATCGTGCAGGACATGAAGGACATGGGCCTGTTCGGCCTGTCGATTCCCGAGGCCTACGGCGGCATCGGCCTGTCCATGGAGCAGGAATGCCGCGTGGCCTACGAGATCGGCCATACCGCGCTGGCCTTCCGCTCGGTGTTCGGGACCAATGTGGGCATTGGCTCGCAAGGCATCCTGATGGACGGCACCGAGGAGCAGAAGCAGCAGATCCTGCCCCAGGTGGCGACCGGCGAGCTGATCATGTCGTTTGCCCTGACCGAGCCGGATGCCGGCTCCGATTCGGCCGCGGTCAAGACCCGGGCCGAGCGGGATGGCGACCACTATGTGCTGCACGGCACCAAGCGCTTCATCACCAATGCGCCGCGCGCCGGGGCTTTCACGCTGATGGCGCGTACCGACGGGCCGGGCGCCGGCGGCATCAGTGCCTTTATCGTGCCGGCCGATCTGCCCGGCCTGACGCTGGGCAAGCCGGACAAGAAGATGGGCCAGCGCGGCACCAAGACCTGCGATGTGAACATGGACGGCGTGCGGGTGCCGGCGGCCAACATCATCGGCGGCGTGCCCGGCCAGGGCTTCAAGACCGCGATGAAGGTGCTGGATCGCGGCCGGTTGCATATCTCGGCCGTGGCCTGTGGCATGGCGCAGCGCATTCTGGACGAATCGGTGGCCTATGCCCGCCAGCGCAAGCAGTTTGGCAAGCGCATTGGCGATTTCCAGCTGGTGCAGGCCATGCTGGCCGACAGCCAGGCCGAGCTGTACGCCGGCTGGAGCATGGTGCAGGATTGCGCCCGCCGTTACGACGGCAAGCCTTCGCCTGCCGTGAGCGATCCGGACGTGAGCATGCGCGCCTCGTGCTGCAAGCTGTTCTGCACCGAAATGGTGGGCCGCGTGGCCGACCGTGGCGTGCAGGTGCATGGCGGTTCGGGCTATATCAACGAATTTCCGGTGGAGCGCTTCTACCGCGATGTGCGCCTGCTGCGCCTGTACGAAGGCACCACGCAAATCCAGCAGATCATCATCGGCCGCGAGCTGGTGGGCCGCGAATGACGGCAGGCACCCCCACGTATTGACATGACGGACCCGGACGGCGGCATCCTGCCGCTCCGGCCACGACCCACTTGATTCAGGAGAGATACCATGGCTTCCAACAAAACCGCCTTCCACTGGGATGATCCGCTGCTGCTGGACCAGCAATTGACCGACGAAGAGCGCATGGTGCGCGATGCCGCCGCCGCCTATTGCCAGGACAAGCTGGCCCCGCGCGTGCTCGACGCCTTTCGCAACGAACAGACTGATCTTGCCATCTTCCGCGAAATGGGCGAGCTGGGCCTGCTCGGCCCCACCATTCCCGAACAGTACGGCGGCCCCGGCCTGAACTATGTCAGCTACGGCCTGATTGCCCGCGAGATCGAGCGCGTCGACTCCGGCTACCGCTCCATGGCCAGCGTGCAATCCTCGCTGGTGATGGTGCCGATTTACGAATTCGGCAACGAGGAAACCCGGCAAAAGTATCTGCCCAGGCTGGCATCGGGCGAATGGATTGGCTGCTTCGGCCTGACCGAACCCAACCATGGTTCCGATCCCGGCAGCATGGTCACGCGTGCCCGCAAGGTCGATGGTGGCTACAGCCTGACCGGCAACAAGATGTGGATCACCAACTCGCCGGTGGCCGATGTGTTCGTGGTCTGGGCCAAGGACGATGAAGGCGCGATCCGCGGCTTTGTGCTGGAAAAGGGCTGGAAGGGCCTGAGCGCTCCGGCGATTCACGGCAAGGTCGGCCTGCGTGCCAGCATCACCGGCGAGATCGTGATGGACGAGGTGTTCTGCCCCGAGGAAAACGCCTTCCCCGAGGTGCGCGGCCTGAAAGGCCCGTTCACCTGCCTGAACAGCGCGCGCTACGGCATCGCCTGGGGGGCGCTGGGCGCGGCCGAGGCCTGCTGGCACACGGCGCGCCAGTACACCATGGACCGCAAGCAGTTCGGCAAGCCGCTGGCGGCCAATCAGCTGATCCAGAAAAAGCTGGCCGATATGCAGACCGAGATCACGTTGGGCCTGCAGGGCGTGCTGCGCCTGGGCCGCATGAAGGACGAAGGCACGGCGGCGGTGGAAATCACCAGCATCTTCAAGCGCAACAACTGCGGCAAGGCGCTGGACATTGCCCGCACCGCACGTGACATGCTGGGCGGCAACGGCATCAGCGACGAATTTGGCGTGGCGCGCCATCTGGTGAACCTGGAAGTGGTCAACACCTACGAAGGCACGCACGACATCCACGCGCTGATCCTGGGCCGCGCCCAGACTGGCATGGCGGCGTTCTGACGCGATGCGTCATCCCGCCGGCTGGTGGCTGGCGGGGCGCCAGCCACTCACACCGGATCAGATCCGGCCCAGCGTGGCAATCTCCTGCTCCACCGCCGCATGCGCCTGCTGCATGCTGGCTGATGGCGTGCCCAGCTGGCTCACCACCACGGTGGCGATCCAGGCCAGGATAAAGCCCGGAATGATCTCGTACAGACCCAGCCAGCCAAACTGCTTCCACACCAGCACGGTGACGGCTCCCACGATGATGCCGGCCAGCGCGCCGTTGCGCGTCATGCGCTTCCAGAACAGCGACAGGATGATCACCGGGCCGAAGGCGGCACCAAAACCGGCCCAGGCGTAGCTCACCATGCCCAGCACCTTGGCTTCGGGGTCACGTGCAATCCAGATCGCGATCAGCGCCACCAGCAGCACCATGCCACGGCCCAGCCATACCAGTTCCTTTTGCGAGGCCTGCGGGCGCAGGAAAGTGCGGTAGATATCCTCGGTCAGCGCGCTGGAACATACCAGCAGCTGGCAGGACAGCGTGCTCATCACGGCGGCCAGGATGGCGGCCAGCAGGGCGCCGGCAATCCAGGGGTTGAACAGCTGCTTGGCCAGTTCCATGAACACGGTTTCGGAGTTGGCCGTGACGGCAGCAGCCAGTTGGGGATGCGTGGCAAAGTAGGGAATGCCGATAAAGCCCACGGCCACGGCACCGGCCAGGCACAGAATCATCCAGGTCATGCTGATGCGGCGGGCCGAGGGAATCGTCCTGACCGAGGAGGCCGCCATGAAGCGCACCAGAATGTGCGGTTGGCCAAAGTAGCCCAGGCCCCAGGCCATCAGCGAGATGATGCCGACAAAGCTGGCACCGCGGAACAGGTCGAATTGCTGCGGCTGCATCACGCTGGTCCAGTCCTGGCCCGGCTGCAGTTGGCCCTGCATCGCCAGATAGGCCATGATGGGCACCAGAATCAGCGCCGTGATCATCATCGAGGCCTGGATGGTGTCGGTCCAGCTCACGGCCAGAAAGCCGCCAATGAACACATAGGCGATGGTGCACAGCGCACCCACCCACAGGGCGGTGCTGTAGGGCATGCCGAACATGTTCTCGAACAGGCGCGCGCCTGCCACCACGCCCGAGGCGCAGTACAGCGTGAAGAACACCAGAATCACCAGTGCTGTCACGATGCGCAGCACGTTGGAGTGGTCCTCGAAGCGGTTGGACAGGTAGTCGGGCAGCGTCAGCGCATTGCCGGCGCGCTCGGTGTACAGGCGCAGGCGACCGGCCACGAAGCGCCAGTTCAGGTAGGCGCCGGCAATCAGGCCGATGGCAATCCAGGACTCGGACAGGCCGGACAGGTAGATGGCGCCGGGCAGGCCCATCAGCAGCCAGCCGCTCATGTCGGACGCGCCGGCCGACAGCGCGGTGACAAAGCTGCCCAGGCTGCGGCCGCCCAGAATGTAGTCCGACAGGTTCTTGGTGCTGAAATAGCCAAGCCAGCCAATGCCCAGCATGGCGATCAGGTAGATGCCAAACATGATGGCGGTAGGGTCGCTCCAGTTGAATTGCATGATGTCCCTTGGGTTTGAAATGGTGGTAAAGGTGAATCGGAATGGCTGGCCGCAGCTCAGGCCATGGTCATGAGTTGGGCATTGCCGCCGGCGGCGGCGGTGTTGATGCTGATACTTTGTTCGTGCACCAGGGTGGTGAGGTCGTAACCGGCTCCGGAGGCCAGTTCATGGCTGGTGCGGCTGCACAGGGGCACGATGGGGCCGTTGCGGGCCGCCAATTGCTGTGCCAGCGGCAGCAGGGCATCGCCATCACCCTCGAACAGCACTACGGCCACGGGCGAGTCCGCCGCGTGCAGGGCATCGGCCTGGGCCAGCTGCACCGCGTCGGTCAGGCCTGGCAGCGCCTGCAGCTGCTCCCAGGTCTGCTGGCAGGCGGCATCGCCGGACGGCAGCACCAGCTGGCACGGGGTCGCCGCCGCCAGACAGGTGGCGACTTGCACCACCAGGCCCAGCGGTGTGGCGGGCAGGATCCAGACCGGGCCGCGTGGCAGCAGGCGGTAGCGGTTGGATTCGCCCGTCGGGCCGGGCAGCAGCAGTTCCAGCTGCGGGCGGGCGCTGGCCAGCAGCTGTTCGCAGTGGGCCATGGCCTGCTCGGCGGCCTGGCCGGGCAGGGCCTGCAGCTGGCCCTGGCGCAGGGCGGCACACAGGGCGTCCAGCTTGCTGCGGATCGGCGTCAGGGCGTCGTGGCTGACCGGGGGCAGGGCCCGCAGGGCGGTGCCGGCCTGGGCCTGCACCAGCCGGTACAGATAAAGCGGGCCGCCAGCCTTGGGGCCGGTGCCGGACAGGCCCATGCCGCCAAACGGCTGCACCCCCACCACGGCACCAATCACGTTGCGGTTGACATACAGGTTACCGGCGTGGATGCGTGCGCCCAGGTGGGCAATGGTCTCGTCGATGCGGCTGTGCACGCCAAAGGTCAGGCCGTAGCCGGTGGCATTGATGCTGTCGATCAGGGCGTCCAGCGCATCACGGCGGTAGCGCACCACATGCAGCACCGGGCCGAACACCTCGCGCTGCAGACGCGCCGGGCTGTCGATCTCGATCAGGGCCGGTGCCACATAGTGGCCGTTCAGCGGGCCGTCCTGGCGCGTGGCGCGCGTCACCGGCATGCCGGCAGCGGCCATGCGCTCGATATGGACCTCGATCTGGCTGCGCGCTTCGGCGTCGATCACCGGGCCGATGTCGGTGGCCAGGCGATCCGGGTTGCCCAGGGTGTACTGTTCCAGCGCCTGTTTGAGCATGCCGATGGTGCGATCGGCCACGTCTTCCTGCACGCACAGCAGGCGCAGCGCCGAACAGCGCTGGCCGGCAGAGTCGAACGCCGATGCCAGCACATCGCCCACCACCTGCTCGGTCAGCGCGGAGGAATCGACCACCATGGCATTCTGGCCACCGGTTTCGGCGATCAGCGGAATCGGCCGGCCTTCCGGGCTCAGGCGCTGCGCCAGCGTGCCGGCAATCAGGCGCGCCACTTCGGTGGAGCCGGTAAACATCACGCCATGCACGCGCGGGTGCGCCACCAGGGTGGCCCCGGCGGTGTCGCCCTGGCCGGGCACCAGCTGCAGCGCGTCCTGCGGGATGCCGGCGGCATGCAGGATGGCCATCATGGCCGCCGCGGTCAGCGGGGTCTGTTCGGCCGGCTTGGCCAGCACCGTATTGCCGGCCGCGAGCGCGGCGGCGACCTGGCCGCAGAAAATCGCCAGCGGGAAGTTCCACGGGCTGATGGCCAGCACCACGCCCAGCGGGCGCTGGCTGGCGTTGTCGAAATCGGCCGCCACCTGGGCCGCGTAGTAGCGCAGAAAATCGACTGCTTCGCGCACTTCGGCGATGGCATTCGGCAAGGTCTTGCCGGCTTCGCGCATGATCAGGCCCAGCAGGGACTGGCTGCGCTGCTCCAGCAGATCGGCGGCGCGCTGCAGCATGTCGGCGCGACTGGCGGGCGGGGTGCCGGCCCAGATCGGGGCGGCCTGGGCGGCACGCTCGGCGGCGGCGGAAGCCTCCTCGGCTCTGGCTTCGTACACATGGCCCACGGTATCGGCCAGTTCGGCCGGATTGCGCACGGCCTGCCAGCCGGCTGCCTGCTGCGGCTGATCCGGCAGGGCCACTTCCGGCGGGGCGGCCAGTTGGCGTTCCCGCGTGCTGTGCAGCAGGGCGGCCGCCAGCGAGGCCAGCTGCTGTTCATGGGCCAGGTTGAGCCCCTGGGAGTTGGGGCGGGCCTGTGTACCCAGCTGGCCAAACAGGGCTACTGGCAGCGGAATGCGCGGATGGGGTGCCCCCAGCACGCCTTCCTCGCGCGCCAGCTGCTCGGCATCGTCCACCGGGTCCGTCACCAGCGCGCTGACCGGCACGCTGGTATCGCCAATGCGGTTCACGAACGAGGTGTTGGCGCCGTTTTCCAGCAGGCGGCGCACCAGGTAGGCCAGCAGGGTTTCGTGGTTGCCCACCGGCGCGTAGATGCGGCAGGGGCGGGCCAGCTTGCCATCGGCCGTTGCACCGGTGACCTGCTCGTACAGCGGTTCTCCCATGCCGTGCAGGCACTGGAATTCGTACTGGCCGCTGTAGTAGTTGCCGCCTGCCATGTGGTAGATGCTGGCCAGCGTTTGCGCATTGTGGGTGGCAAATTGCGGGTAGACGGCATCGGGTGCGGCCAGCAGCTTGCGCGCACAGGCCAGGTAGCTGACATCGGTATAGACCTTGCGCGTGTACACCGGGTAGCCGGCCAGGCCATCCAGCTGGGCGCGCTTGATCTCGCTGTCCCAGTAGGCCCCTTTTACCAGGCGCACCATCAGTCGGCGGCGGCTGCGGCGGGCCAGGTCCACCAGGGCATCGATCACCTGTGGGCAGCGTTTCTGGTACGCCTGCACCACAAAGCCGATGCCGTTCCAGCCCTTGAGCGAAGGTGCCATGCACAGCGCTTCCAGCAGGTCCAGCGACAGCTCCAGCCGGTCGGCTTCCTCGGCATCGATATTCATGCCGATGTCGTAGCGGCGGGCCAGTTCGGCCAGATGCAGCAGGCGCGGCAGTAGTTCGGCCATCACGCGCTCGTACTGGGCCCGGCTGTAGCGCGGGTGCAGCGCCGACAGCTTGATGGAAATGCCCGGCCCCTCAAAAATGCCGCGCCCGGCCGAGGCTGCGCCAATGGCGTGGATCGCCTGCTCGTACGATTGCAGGTAGCGCAGGGCATCGGCTTCGGTGGTGGCGGCTTCGCCCAGCATGTCGTAGCTGTAGCGAAAGCCCTTTTTCTCGAAGGCGCGGCTATTGGCCAGCGCCTCGGCAATATCCTGGCCGGTCACGAACTGCTCGCCCATCAGCTTCATGGCACGATGCACGCCCTGGCGAATGACCGGCTCGCCGCCCTTGCTGATGACGCGGCTCAGGGCCGAAGTCAGGGATTTTTCGCTGGTGGTGGAGGTCAGCTTGCCGGTAATCACCAGGCCCCAGGCCGCCGCGTTCACGAACAGCGAAGGCGAACGGCCCACATGCGAACGCCAGTCGCCGTGGCTGATCTTGTCGCGGATCAGGGCATCACGCGTGGCCTTGTCGGGAATGCGCAGCAGCGCTTCGGCCAGGCACATCAGCGCGATGCCTTCCTGGCTGGACAGCGAGAACTCCTGCACCAGCGCGGCCACGCCGCTGGCCACGGGGGCATCGCGCAGGCCTTGCACCAACTGGCTGGCCAGCTGCTGGACGGCCTCGGCCTGCCGGGCATCGCTGCTGCGTGCCAACGGCAGCAGCATGGGCAGGCATTCCGGCTCCGGGCGATGCCAGGCGGCGGTGATGGCGGCGCGCAACTCGGTTTGCGGCAGAATGCCCTGGGCAAACTCCAGAAAAGGTTGCACCTCTTGCGGGGCATCGGGTTGCACCTCGGCGTCGTCGCCGATCCCTTCCTGTTGCGGGGCGATGCGGATGGTGTGGGCGCCACGCTCCAGTGCATCCACGTATTGCACGACAGCCTGCTTGATCAGCCAGTGCGGCGTGCGTCCCAATTGCTGTGCGGCCACGCGAATGCGTTCGCGCAAGGTGTCGTCGACCTTGATTCCTACGGTGGTACTCATCAGTAAAACTCCATGGCCCCAGCCCGGGCGGCTGCGGCGTTGCGATGCCGAATCGACGACGCGATGACGAATCACGCGCCGTTTTCGGAGTGGGAGCGATGGTACTGGAGGAAATTGGTCGAGATATAGCGGGTTAACCCTTGGTGTGGGCGAAAAAGTGCAACCCGCCAGATGAAAAGGTGCAACCCGTGTTCAGATCGGGTCGTGTACGCCGCGCAGATGCGCCAGTTCGGCTTCGTCCAGGGCCGCGGCGCGGGCGTAAGCCGGGCGGTCCGTGCAGAGTTGTACGTAATCCTCGAACAGGCCGCGCCGGGCCACGGTGCCAAACTGCATGCCCCAGTGCAGCTGGGAGGCCAGGTACAGGTCGGCGGCGCTGAAGTCCTGGCCGCACACAAAAGGCCCCTGCTGGCGCAGTTGCTCCAGCAGCGTGGCCAGGGTGCGCATCACGTCGTCATGGCTGCCATAGCCCACCATGCCGGCCTTGTCGGGCGGTGCCAGCAGGCCCAGCGCCTTGCCGGTCACGGCGGCCTCCATCGGGCCGGCCACAAAGAACAGCCAGCGGTAATAGCTGCCGCGGCGGGCATCGTTCACTGGCGGGGCCAGCTTTTCCTCGGCATGCAGATCGGCCAGGTAACACAGGATGGCGGCGGTTTCGGTGACCACCAGCGGGCCGTGTTGCAGCGTCGGCACCTTGCCCATGGGGTTGAGCGCCAGGAATTCCGGGGTCTTCATGCCGCCCTGGTAGTCCAGCACCACGGTGTCGTAGCTGGCGCGGCATTCTTCCAGCATCCAGCGGACCATGCGGCCCCGGGACATGGGGTGGGTGTAGAAGACAAGACGATGGTTCACGGCAGGCTCCTGGAAACGGGGTGGGGCAGGGGATGACCGATGCAGGCCGGCCGCAGCAGCCGACAATAGCTGCATGGTACCTCCGGCATGGGGACAGGGGTGTGACAATTTCCAGCTGCCGGACGGGCCTGGCAGGCCGGCAGAGCCAAAGACCTGCTGCCCTGCCGTTACACTAGACGGCTTGTCTCCCCATTCCCCTGCATCACATGGAACACCTCTTCAGTCTGCTGCTGGTCCTGTGGCTGGGCCTGTCCTTCTGGAACCGCCAGGAACAGCGCAAGCGCATGGCCTTGCTGGCCGAATACCTGCGCCCCTACCAGATCGAAAAACAGATGGAAAGCCTGATGAACGGCTACCTGCGCGTGCTGGGCGAGCAGGACCCGGTACGGCAGGAACAGGTCTGGGGCGTGTTGCAGGACACCGAACGCAGCCTGCAGCGCCAGTTCAGCGCCTTTGTGGCCGATCTGCAGCGTGCCGAAGGCGATACCCGCATGGCGCCGATTCCGTATCAGGCCGCGCTGGGCCGCTATCTGGGCACGGAGGGCAGCTTTGACCTGCGCGAAGTGATGCAGGTGCATGCGCGTGGCATTCTGGCCTGCCAGGCAGCGGATACCGAAGAAGATGCCGAATCGCGCAAGCGCCGCGCCTTTGCCATGACGGCCGAGCTGATGCTGATGCAGCACAGCTGCCACTGGTATTGCCGCTCGCGCGCGCTGGCTTCGGCGCGGCTGCATGCACAGCACAAGACCTCGTACGGCCAGGTGCTGGCGGCGGTCACGGCCGGTACGCGCCAGGCCTACAGCCGCCTGCCGGGCATGCCGGCTACCGGGCGCTGAGGCTGCGCTGACGCAGCCCGGCCCCGCAGCGGGCGGCCGACTCCGTTATCGGGCCGCGCAGTAGGTTTGCATGACCTCGGTCATGACCTTGTCCTCGGGCGTGACCGGGATATCGTGGCCCTGCTGGCCGCGCATGCTGTCCAGCAGCTTGCCCTGCAGGTGGCTGCGGCTGTAGTAGCGCACATCGTTCATGCGGTAGCTCTGCTGCTTGCAATTCAGCACGAAGCGGGCTGCCAGCGAGCGGTGGCCGAGCTGGGTGGCGTGCTGCATGTTCCAGATGCCGTCAAAGCTGACCTGCTGGCCGGCCGGCTGCCGGGGCTGGAGCTTGCGCGGATCGATCAGCAGCTCTTCCTGCTTGCCGGGAAAGCTGTGCATCTGCTGCAGGCGGTAGGCCTCGGCCAGTTTGCCGGTCTGGCGGCCCTGGCTGCCCTGCAATTCCACATAGCCTTCGCTGACAAAGTAGCGCTGGCGGTCATTGCGCGGCGAGAGCTGGATCACGGAGCCACTCTTGTCCCAGCGGAAACGCTGGTTGCGCGTGGCTTCGCGGTAGGTTTCGCCCTTGTGCTCGATCTGCTGGTACAGGTCGTAGCGCTGCTTGTCGCGCAGCACCAGCAGGGTCTGGTAGCCGCTACCGGAACCCGAGGGCAGGGTGCCGATATAGGTCCCGGCCCAGTCCAGCGCATTGCGCGCGTTGTGGCCATCAGGCGGGGTGGCGGCCGTGGCAGACAGGGACAGGCCGAAGGCGGCAACAGCCAGTGTTGCATGCAGGCGGTAACCAGGCGCATGTCGCATCATAAGGTTCTCCTTGAAAGATCACAGTATTGAACCTTGTGATTATCCGCCTGCGCCTGGCCGCTGCCTACGGGCAGATGTGAACAACGGTAAACCGGCCTGGTGGCCGGCTCCATGCATCCGCCATCAGGACGTGCCGAGTGACAGCCCCGCGTGCTCGCGCAGCGGGTGGAAGTGGATCCTGGGAAAGCGCTCCTGCGCCAGCCGCACGTCATACGGGCTGGTGCACAAAAAGGCCAGCGTGTCGGCGGCATCGTGCGCCATGCGCATCGGATAGGCGTTTTCGAATTCGCGCAGTTCGGCCGGGGTATCGGCGGTGATCCAGCGCGCGCCGGTGTACTGGCAGCCTTCCAGCCGCACCTCGCAGTCGTACTCGGTTTTCAGGCGGTGCTGCACCACCTCGAACTGCAGCTGGCCGACTGCTCCCAGCAGCATGTTGCCGCCGGCATCGGGCTTGAACACCTGGATCGCGCCTTCCTCACCCAGCTGCATCAGACCCTGCTGCAGCTGCTTGGTGCGCAGCGGGTTCTTCAGCACCACGGTCATGAACATCTCGGGTGCGAAGAAGGGCAGGCCGGTGAACTGCAGATTGGGGCCGTCGGTGATGCTGTCACCCAGCTGCACGCCGCCGTGCGTGGTAAAGCCGATGATGTCGCCGGCGTAGGCTTCTTCCACCGCCTCGCGGCGCTGAGACATGAAGGTCACCACGCTGGTCGGGCGCAATTCCTTGCCGGTGCGCTGCACCTTCATCTTCATGCCGGGCGTGTACTTGCCGCTGGCCACGCGCACAAAGGCGATGCGGTCACGGTGGTTGCTGTCCATGTTGGCCTGCACCTTGAACACCACGCCGGCAAAGCTCTCGTCATCGGGCTGCACGATGTGTTCCTCGCGGTTGCGGTTGACCTCGGCGTAGGCCAGGCGCGAACCGGGCGAGGGCGACATGTCGACCACCGCGTCCAGCACTTCCATCACCCCGAAGTTGTTCACACCGGAGCCAAAGAACACCGGCGTCAGCTTGCCGGCCAGAAAGGCCTCATGGTCCCACTCGGCGGAAGCGCCCACGGCCAGTTCCATGCTTTCGAGGGCGTGGTCAAAGGCTTCGCCAAAACGGGCGCGCAGGGTGTCCTCATCGCTCAGCGGTATTACCTCGAAGTCTTGCGGACGCTTTTCGCTGCCGGCCTGGAACACCGTCATGCTCTGCGTGCGCAGGTTGATGATGCCGCCAAAGCTCTTGCCCTGGCCCACCGGCCAGGTGATGGGGCAGCAGGGCATGCCCAGCTCGCGCTCCACCTCGTCCAGGATGTCGAGCGGGTCACGCACCTCGCGGTCCATTTTGTTGACGAAGGTGATGATGGGCGTATCGCGCTGGCGGCAGACCTCGATCAGGCGGCGGGTCTGGGTTTCCACGCCGTTGGCGGCATCGATCACCATCAGCGCGCTGTCCACGGCCGTCAGCACACGATAGGTATCTTCCGAGAAGTCCTTGTGGCCGGGTGTGTCCAGCAGGTTGATCACGTGATCGCGGTAGCTCATCTGCATCACCGACGAGGCGACCGAAATGCCGCGCTGCTTCTCGATCTCCATCCAGTCCGAGGTGGCATGGCGGCTGGCCTTGCGGCCCTTCACCGCGCCGGCGATCTGGATCGCGCCGGAGAACAGCAGCAGCTTCTCGGTCAGGGTGGTTTTACCGGCATCCGGGTGGGAGATGATGGCAAAGGTGCGGCGACGGCGGGTTTCGGAGGCGTAGGACACGGGATCGGGTTTTGGGAAAGATAGAAAAAAGCCGCGCAGGGGCGGCTGGAGGCGCGAACAACCGGGCACAGGACCCGGATCGCGTGCAAAGTCATGATTTTACTGTGGTACGCTCATTGCGGCTAGCCACCGCCAGCCTGACCCCGGGCGGCGGCGTGGCTCCCTTCTACCGGTGTGATGCCCATGAACCGATTCCGACATGCCAGTCTGTCCTCCCTGCTGGGCTTGCTCCTGCTGACGGGCTGCAGCACCAGCCTGGAGCAGCGCGCCGCCCAGCCCCTGCCGGCTGTGGCCCAGCAACGCTTCGATGCTGTTGCGCAGCGTATCCAGACCTATGCGCTGCCGGACACGCACAAGGCGCTGCTTCTGCAGCATGCGCGCGCGGTGGAAGCGGATACGCGCTATCAGGGCATCAGCCTGCTGGATGGTCTGGGCTTCAGCTTCATGGAAAAACGCCATCCGGATACCTTGTTCTGGCATGGCAAGCCGCCAAGCCAGGGTGGTGCACCGCCCACGCTGCTGGAGCTTGGCCTGGTGCGCCTGCCGGCGTCGGCCTGGCGTCAGCAAGTCGCTCTGACCCGGCCCTTTTTGCGCACCCTGCAGGCCGACGATTGCCGTGTCATCACCTCCGACCTGATCACGGCAGGCGACTGGATGCGCATGGAGCTGCGGGCGCTGTCTGCCATGTCCACCACCGAGCTGGATCAGGCCCTGCAGCTGACGCGTGACGCCATGTTGGCCGCAATCCGGCAAAGTCCGGCGGTTGCCAGGCCGGATACGGCAGGCCTGGAACGGGCGCGCGCCCAATTCGCCCGTCTGGTAGCCGACGAGCTGCAGCGGCATCCGGAGCGTTACCCGATGGCAGGATACGACGAACACGCCATGGGCCGCGCCATCAGCAGCATGTTCTGCAACCCGGAGCTGGACATGGTCGGCAAACTGCTGGCGCTGCCGGAGCCCGAGGGCAACCAGCTGTTGCTGGAGTTGCTGCTGGAGGCGGTGCAGCCGTGAGTGGAAGGGTGCGGTGGCGGAAACGGCCAGCCAGCCATAAATCCTGTCTAAGACCGTCATAAGTGCACATGCGCAGCAAGTCAGGCTCCGGTCCTTACAATGAAGTCATCACGACAGCGGGTACCGCTGTTCCCCACTTTGACAAGGAGCACTTCATGGCCAAGAAAAGCATTTCCCTACCCGTCAACATCGGCATTTCCGACGCCAACCGCAAGAAGATTGCCGAAGGCCTGTCGCGTCTGCTGGCCGATAGCTACACGCTGTACCTGATGACGCACAACTTCCACTGGAACGTCACCGGCCCGCAGTTCAACAGCCTGCACGTGATGTTCATGGACCAGTACACCGAGCAGTGGAACGCCCTGGACGTGATCGCCGAGCGCATCCGTGCCCTGGGTTTCCCGGCACCGGGCACCTACAAGGAGTTTGTCCAGCTGGCCTCGATCGAGGAAGTGGAAGGCGTGCCCAAGGCCGACGACATGATCCGCCACCTGGTGCTGGCGCAGGAAGCCACTGCCCGCACCGCGCGCGAACTGTTCCCGGTGGTGGACAAGGCCAATGACCAGCCCACGGCCGATGTGCTGACCCAGCGCATCGACGTGCACGAAAAAACCGCCTGGATGCTGCGCAGCCTGCTGGAAGCCTGATTCTCAGCGCACGCTGCTATCCTGCAGCGGCGCGCCCTCCAGCGCCTCCAGATGCCGCGTGTCGCCCCAGCCGATCAGCGTCAGGCCTTCGGGTGTCCACAGCAGGCGGTTGATGGCGCAGTTGGGCAGGTACCAGGTGCGCGGGGCCTGCAGGCCCTGGCGGGTGGCAGCGCGGTACAGCACATCCAGCACGCCGCCATGCGTCACGATGGCCACATGCTCGCCATTGTGCTGGCGGCCAATTTCCAGCACGGTCTGCACGATGCGGTCACGCAGTTGCTGCAGCGATTCGCCACCGCCAGGCGGCTCCCAGGCCGGGTCGCGCTTGCGCCAGCGCAGCGAGTCCTGCGGGTAGTGCTGTTCGAAATCGATGAAGCTGCTGCCCTCGATGGCACCAAAGTGGCGCTCGCGCAATTGCGGCGTGCGCGCCACCGGGGCGCCATGCGGGGCGGCAATGGCCTCGGCCGTTTCGGCGGCCCGCAGCAGATCACTGCTGTAGACATGGTGGATCGGGCTGTCGGTCAGTACCTGGGCCAGCAGCCGTGACTGCTGGTGCCCCACGGCATTGAGCGGGATGTCGGTATGCCCCTGGATGCGCCGTTGGGCATTCCAGTCGGTTTCGCCATGGCGAATGATCAGCAGGCGGGTGGCGGCGGCGACAGAGGACATGCCGGCATTATCCCTGCTTTGGCACGGCTGCGCTCAGCCGCGCGCCAGCGGAATGCTGTCGGCGTCAATGGCGACCAGCGGCGGAATGCGCTCTTCCTCGTCAAAGGCCTTGTCGCCATCGGCATCGGGAATGCCGGTGATCTGCAGATCGGCAAAGTTGTGCAGCTTGCGGTCCAGCAGGTGACTAGGCACCACGTTTTGCAGCGCGGTCAGGATCAGCTCGGTGCGGCCGGGGTACTGCTTTTCCCACTCCTTGAGCATGTTGCTGACCTGCTTGCGCTGCAGGTGCTCCTGGCTGCCGCACAGGTTGCAGGGGATGATGGGGAACTGCATGTGCTCGGCCCAGGCCAGGGTATCGGCTTCCTTCACATAGGCCAGCGGGCGGATCACCATGAACTCGCCGTTGTCGGTTACCAGCTTGGGCGGCATGCTCTTGATCTTGGCGGCAAAGAACAGGTTCAGGAAGAAGGTGGCCACGATATCGTCGCGGTGGTGGCCCAGCGCGATCTTGTTGCAGCCCAGCCGGCGCGCCACCGTGTACAGTGCGCCGCGGCGCAGGCGCGAGCACAGGCTGCACATGGTCTTGCCCTCGGGCACCACGCGCTTGACCACGCTGTAGGTGTCCTGGGTTTCGATATGGTAGGGCACACCCACGCTGTCCAGGTAGGCCGGCAGCACGTCGGACGGAAAGCCCGGCTGCTTCTGGTCCAGGTTGACCGCCACCAGCTCAAAGCGGATCGGCGCGCGCTTCTGCAGCTTCATCAGCACGTCCAGCAGGGTGTAGCTGTCCTTGCCGCCGCTCAGGCACACCATCACCTTGTCGCCTTCCTCGATCATGTTGAAGTCGACAATCGCCTGGCCGACCTGGCGGTTCAGGCGTTTTTCCAGCTTGCGCATCTCGCGCAACTGGCGCGCCTCGGGAGAATCCTTGGCAGGCTTGGTGGCGGGCGGGGCGTCGGAAAGCGGCAGGGTGGCAGACATGGGCAGCACAGGGCGGCCCGCTAGGGCGCGCATCATCAGGTAAACCCATGATTTTACGAGGCGGGACATGACCCGTCCAGCGACCTGTGTACTGTCTGCCACTGGCCGCCGGGCCGTTGCGGCATCAGGAGATATCCTGAAGTTGCTGTCGGCATGCAGCCTGTTGCAGACGCCTGCCGGCATTGCAGGTATGCTTGTTGCCATTCCCATCACAACCAGAAGAGGCACCCCATGAAAGGTCATCCCGAAGTCATTGCTTATCTCAACACTCTGGTGGCTGGCGAACTGGCAGCACGCGACCAGTATTTCATCCACTCCCGCATGTACCACGAGTGGGGCTACGACAAGCTGTACGAGCGCATCAACCACGAGATGGACGATGAAACCCAGCATGCCAGCGCGCTGATCCAGCGCATCCTGATGCTGGAGGGCATGCCCGACATGGTGCCCGAGGCGCTGGTACTGGGCAACGATGTGCCCTCCATGCTGCAGGCCGATCTGGAAGTCGAGCTGCGCGTGCGCGATGCGCTGAAAAAGGGCGTGGCCCTGTGCGAACAGCACCAGGACTATGTCAGCCGCGAAATGCTGGTCGAGCAACTCAAGGACACCGAGGAAGACCATGCCCACTGGCTGGAGCAGCAGCTGCGCCTGATCGACCAGGTGGGCCTGAAGAACTACCTGCAAAGCCAGGCCAGCTAAGGAGGCGTCATCATGAAAAGCCAAGCCGCCATCCACAAGCAGCTCAATGCCGTGCTGGGCGATTCCCTGATCGCCATCAACCAGTATTTCATGCATGCGCGCATGCTCAAGAACTGGGGCCTGGACGGACTGGGCAAGCAGCTGTACGAGCAGTCGATCGAGGAAATGAAGATGTCGGACAAGCTGGTCCAGCGCATCTTCCTGCTGGACGGCCTGCCCAATCTGCAGGATCTGGGCAAGCTGCTGCTGGGCGAGGATGCCCAGGAGGCGCTGGAATGTGATCTGCGCCTGGAACAGAAAAAGCACCAGACCCTGGTCGATGCGATTGCCTTTTGCGAGGCGGAGCAGGACTATGTGTCGCGGGCGCTGCTGGTCGAGCTCAAGGATGAAAACGAGGAGCACATGGACTGGCTGGAAACCCAGCTGGACCTGATCGAGGATCTGGGCCTGCAGAATTACCTGCAAAGCCAGATCGGCTGAGTCTGGTCAGCCCGCAACGGGCGATGTCGATCAGGGCAGCCGTGCCTGCCCGCAACAGGGGAGGGGATGGTCATGGAATACCGTCTGGAACACGACAGCCTGGGGCCGGTGCAGGTGCCGGCCGATCGCCTGTGGGGCGCGCAAACGCAGCGCTCGCTGCACTTTTTTGCCATATCCACCGAACGCTGCCCGCCTGCCTTCGTGCAGGCGCTGGCGCGGGTCAAGCAGGCCTGTGCGCGCGTGAATGGCACGCTGGGCGAGTTGCCGCCTGAAGTGGCGCAAGCCGTGGCGCAGGCGGCGCAGGAGGTCATGGATGGCCAGTGGGCCGACGAGTTTCCGCTGTCGATCTGGCAGACCGGCTCCGGCACCCAGAGCAACATGAACATGAACGAGGTGCTGGCGCACCGGGCCGGGCAACTTCTGCAAGGGCAGGCGGTACACCCGAATGACCATGTCAATCGCAACCAGTCCAGCAACGACATCTTTCCCACGGCCATGCATGTGGCGCTGGCCGGTACCTTGCAGCAGCAGCTGCTGCCGGCGCTGGACGGGCTGGCCGGCACACTCGAAGTCAAGCGCGATGCCTTTGCCCACATCATCAAGATCGGGCGCACCCATCTGCAGGATGCCACGCCCTTGACGGTGGGGCAGGAGATCTCCGGCTGGGCGGCGCAACTGCGCCAGGCGGCCATCCAGGTGCGGGCTTCCTTGCCGGGTCTGCAGGCGCTGGCAGTGGGTGGCACGGCAGTGGGCACCGGGCTGAATGCGCCTGAGGGCTTTGGCCAGGCCGTGGCGGCCGAGCTGGCGCGCAGCACCGGACAGCCCTATGTGCAGGCCGGCAATACCTTTGCCGCCCTGGCCAGCATGGACCCGGTGGTGCAGGCGCATGGCAGCCTGAAAACCCTGGCCTGTGCCCTGATGAAAATCGCCAACGATGTGCGCTGGCTGGCCAGCGGCCCGCGTGCCGGCATTGGCGAGTTGCGCATTCCGGCCAACGAGCCCGGCTCATCCATCATGCCGGGCAAGGTGAACCCGACCCAGTCCGAGGCGCTGACCATGATCGCGGCGCAGGTGCTGGGCAACGATGTGGCCATCGGCATCGGCGGCGCATCCGGCAATTTCGAGCTGAATGTGTTCCGGCCCATGGCCATGCACAACGCCATGCAGAGCGTGCGTCTGCTGGCCGACGGCATGCGCAGCTTTGACCAGCATTGTGCGCAAGGCATTGAGGTGGATGAGGCGCGGGTGGCCGAACTGCTGCAGCGTTCGCTGATGCTGGCCACGGCGCTGGCACCAGTGATCGGTTACGACCAGACCGCCAGGGTGGCCTTGCAGGCGCACCGCGAGGGCCGCACCTTGCGCGAGGTGGCGCTGGAGCTGGGCGTGGTCACGCCGGAGCAGTTTGACCAGCTGGTGGACCCGGCGCGCATGCTGGGACCGCGCCCGGTGTAGCCTGGATACAACCCTGATGCCGATAGGGTTTGAGAATAAAAACAATTATCAATTAAGATGCGGTTTATCGCAGCGCCTGCTGCACTTCCCGTAACCGGAATCGACCATGATTGTTTGTCTTTGCCAGCGCGTATCCGACCGTGACATCGCCCGCCATGCACGCAACGGCATGAGCTTTGACGAGATCCAGCTGGAGCTGGGCGTGGCCACCCAGTGCGGCTGCTGCGGCGAGTGTGCGCGCGACATCGTGTCGCAATGCCACGCCCAGACAGCGGCGCTGCATCGTGCCGGTGAGCCGGTGACGAATCTGGCCGGCGAGCCCGGCTTCAACCCGGTAGAAGTGCGGCGTCCTTGAGGCGGAACACCTCCACGCCCACGGCATCGCAGTCCGGATAGACATCCGGCTTCTCGGTCGACACCCGCACTGCCCGCACCTTGGGGTGGGTGAGCAGGGTGTCGGCCACATCATCACACAGGGTTTCCTGCAGCTCGATATGGCCGGCGCCGACGCGGGCGGCAATGGTGCGACGGATGAAGTCGTAATCGACGACCTCATGTACCTTGTCCTGCACTGGCGTGGATTCACTCAACAGCACGTACATGTCCACGTTCACGCGCACGCGCTGCGGGCCGAGCTTTTCAAAATCGTGCACGCCGATGTTGATGTGCACCTCGTAATCGCGCAGAAACAGGCGGCGGCAGGTCAGGGCCAGGGATTCGTTCCAGTGGGTAGGCGTGTTCATGGGGTGGGAGGCAGGTGTTGCTGGAGCAGTTCATCCACCACGAACATGATGTCGCGCGGCAGGGGAACCAGGTGCTGGCCATTATCCACGCACAGCGTGCTGCCGGTGATGGCCGGGTTGTCGGCCAGGAAGACACAGGCCCGGGCCACATCCTGTGGATCCAGCGGGCGGCGCAGCAGGTTGGCGCGGCTGGCAGCGGCAAAGTTGGCATCGGTTTGCGGGCCGCTGACCAGCATCAGGCCGGGTGCCACGCCGCAGACGCGGGTGCGCGGGGCCAGCGCCTGGGCCTGCAGTTCCACCGCGCGTTCCAGCGCCAGCTTGCTGACCGAGTAGCTGAAATAGTCCGGATTCAGGTTGTAGACCTTCTGGTCCAGCACATGGATGGCGATGCAGGCGGCCACGGCATCGGCCGGGTGCTGGGCCGCCATCTGGCGGGTCAGGTCCAGCGGCGCGAGCAGATTCACTTCCAGTTGCTGGCGCGCCAGTGCAAGCGGGAAATCGTGGCCGCCATCGGCATCGAACATGGAGGCGTTGTTGACCAGGGCCTGCAGCGGGCCGTGCTGTTCGGCAATCGCCTGCATCATGGCCTGGCGCTGGGCGGCATTGGCCAGATCGGCCTGGTACAGCGTGATGGGTGTGCCGGCATCGGTCAGCTGCCGCTGCAGGGCGAGGGCTTCGCGAGCGCTGTGCTGGTAGTGGCACAGCACCTGCCAGCCGGCGGCGGCAAAGGTCTGGCACAGCACGGCTCCCAGGCGGCGGGCACCGCCGGTGATCAGCACGGTGCGGCGGGCGTCGGTCGTGTGGGTCATGCGGGTGAATCAGGGAAAAAGCGGTTGCGGGGCCGGCAGGGAAGCGGCGTTCGATGGTAGATTGCTGCCATGTCGATTCCGCTGTCTTCCCGTCCTGCATCCGGTGCGCCGGATGCTGCCCTGTCTGCCATGATACGCGCTGCCGTGCACGATGCCGGCGGCTGGCTGCCGTTTGACCGTTTCATGCATCTGGCGCTGTACGCGCCGGGGCTGGGCTATTACGCGCATGGCAGCCGCAAGCTGGGCCAGTTGCCGCAGGACGGCAGCGATTTTGTCACGGCGCCCGAGCTCAGCCCGCTGTTTGGCCAGACGCTGGCGGTGCAGGTGGCCGAGGCCTTGCAGGCGACCGGCACGGACGAGGTCTGGGAGTTTGGTGCCGGCAGCGGCGCGCTGGCGGAGCAGGTGCTGGACGGCCTGCAGCAGCAGGGCGTGGCGCTGCGCCGCTACACGATTGTCGATGTCTCCGGCAGCCTGCGCGCACGCCAGCAGCAGCGCCTGGCGCGCTTTGGCGGCATCGTGCAGTGGGCTGATGCGCTGCCGGAGCAGATGCGCGGCGTGGTGCTGGGCAACGAGGTGCTGGATGCCATGCCGGTGCAACTGTTGCACCGCGTGGGCGGTGTCTGGCACGAGCGTGGCGTGGCCTGCACGGCCGATGGCGATTGGGTCTGGGAAGACCGGCCCACGGCGCTGCGCCCGCCGCTGGACGTGCCCGGTGACCATGACTACCTCACCGAAATCCATCCGCAGGGCGAAGCCTTCATCGCTACCCTGGCGCAGCATCTGCAGCAGGGGGCGGCTTTCTTCATCGATTACGGCTTTGGCGAGCGCGAGTACTACCATCCGCAGCGCGACGGCGGTACCCTGATGTGCCACCAGGGTCACCGCGCCGATGACAACCCGCTGCTGGCGGTGGGAGACAAGGACATCACCGCCCACGTCAACTTTACCGGCGTGGCGGTGGCGGCACAGCAGGCCGGGCTGGAGATTCTGGGTTACACCAGCCAGGGCTGGTTTCTGCTCAATCTGGGGCTGGCACAGCGCATGGAAGCCTCTGACCTGCCCACCCGCACCATGGCGCAGAAGCTGCTCATGGAGCACGAAATGGGTGAGCTGTTCAAGGTTATCGGCCTGTGCAAGGGCGAGCCCTGGGCGGCGCAGGGCTTTGCTGGCGGGGACCGGCTGCGCATGCTGTAAGTCACGGCCGGCTCAGGCCACTGCGGTGGGCAGGCCCATGCGCACCAGCAGTCCGCGGGGCTGCCGCAGCACGGCCTCTACCCGGCCCTCGTGGGCCTGTGCGATTTCCCGGACCAGGGCCAGCCCGATGCCGTTGCCCTGGTTGTCATCGCAGGTCCAGAAGCGTTCGAACAGGTGCTGCAGCTGCTCCGGCGTGACGCCTTCGCCGTTGTCCTGTACCTGCAGCACCAGCATGCACCGACCCTGCTGCGAATCGGCATGCACGCTGACAACGGCTTCGGTGGCGTGGCGGGCGTGCTTGATGACATTGTCCAGCAGGTTGCCCAGTGCCTCCCGGATCAGTTCCGGGTTGCCGGCCATCAGGCCCTGTGCCTCGCCCTCGTAACTGATCTCGATGCCGGCATCGGCAGCCGGGCCGGCCCATTGCAAGGCTACCTCGCGTGCCAGTTGGGGCAGGTCAAAGGGCACGGCTCCCAGCGAGCCATTTTCGTAGCCGCGTGACAGCATCAGCAGCTGACGGATCAGCGTGGCACCGCGTTCCGCGGCCTGCAGAATGTGCTGCAGGCGCTGGCGCACCTGCTGCGCATCGGTGTCGTCCAGCGCCAGCTCGGCCTGGTTCATGATGCCGGCAATCGGCGTGCGCAGCTGGTGGGCGGCATCGTTCAGGAACTGGCGTTCGCGCTGCACATGGTTGCCAATGCGCTGCAACTGCTGGTTCAGCGTGTCTTCCAGATAGCGGATTTCACGCGGTGGCTTGTCCACATGAATAGGGCCGGGCTTGCTGCTGTCCAGCTGGCGGATGGCGGTGACCAGATTCGCCAGCGGCTGCAGGCCACGGCGCACGCCCAGCAGCACGATCAGGCTGAACACGATGGCGACCACCACCGTGGAAATGGCCATTTGCAGTCCCAGGTCCCGGACACGCCAGTTGATGACGGGGGCAAAGTGCACCGATTGCACCAGCATGCGCTTGTCTCCGGCACGCTCGGGCGTGATCAGCAGTGAGGTCACCTGCTGCCGGCTGCCCTGGTCCCAGATGGTGTGCACGCGCACTTCGCAGCCATCCTGCTGGTAGCGCCAGGCATCCTCCGGCACCGGGATCGGCGGGCCCCCCACGCTCAGCAGCGTGGGCAGGGTGTTGAAGCGGAAGTGCGGGTGGCCATGGCTGGTAGCAGTGGAAAACAGGGTGCTGGCCAGCTCCATCCGGGACAGCGATTGCTGCAGCGGGGCATCGGGCTGGTACATGCGTCCGATGCGGCACAGCTCATCATGGGCGTGCTCCACCAGGTGGTTGCGGTGCGTCAGGTTGTGCATCAGCAGGCTGGCCAGCAGTCCCAGCCCGCCCAGCACCCAGGCCGGTATCAGCAGCCAGCGCAGCAGCGAGCCGCGGATGGTTTTCTGTGTCAGCGCCCCCATGCCGCCCCCTGGCTGCCCTTAGCGGTTGCGCAGCATGTATCCCAGTCCGCGTACCGTGCGGATGGTCACCGGCGAATGCTCCAGCTTCTTGCGCAGACGGTGGATATAGACCTCGGGCGTGTTGGTTTGCATCAGGTTGGCGGCCGCATCGGCGTCCTGTTCCCAGGCGGCAATGATCTGGGCGCGGCTGATGGCATTGCCGAAATGTTCGGTCAGCAGGCGCAGCAGCGTCCATTCACGCGGGGCCAGCTCAAGCTCCTGATCCTGCAGCCAGGCGCTGCGTCCGACCGGGTCCAGGCGCAGCACCGGCGGTGCGCTGCTGTCCTGCGGGGCCAGCACGGCAACAGGCGCCTGCAGGTTGGAGCGGCGCAGCAGGGCCTCGATGCGGGCCTTGAGTTCGGCCATGGCAAAGGGCTTGATCAGGTAGTCATCGGCTCCGGCGCGCAAGCCGGCTACCCGGTCCTCGATATTGATACGGGCGGTCAGCACCATCACCGGCAGGGTTTCGTCACGCTGGCGCAACCAGCGCAGCAGCTCCATGCCGTCCAGCAGCGGCAGCCCCAGATCCAGCACCAGGCCATCGAACTTGTGCTCCTGGAGCAGCTTCTGCGCTTCCAGCCCGGTGGTGGCAGTGCTGACCTGGTAGCCGCATTGGCTGAGCTTGCTGGTCAGGGCGTCCAGGAGAATGGTGTCGTCTTCTACAACCAGAAAGTGGGGCATGAGAGAAAAGGGCTAAACGGGATTCCGGAACCGGCATGGAAATGCTACCTACATTGCTAGTGTAGCGTACCCTGATCCGGACCATGGGCGGCAGCACAAGATGTCCGGCAGCCTGCTGCGTGCCGGAGCTGGACGAGGCACGCCTGCGTCGGTGTCCGCAACAGCCTTGTCAGGCCTGCCCGTCAGCGTCCTGCAGCAACTGCACGCGCGCGGCGTGGATGGCCTGGCGGATCTGTTCCCCGGGGTTGGCCGGACGCGTCCCATCCGGGGTCTGCCACTGTTGCTGCAGCTGGCGTGCGATGGCGCCTTCGTCCAGCGTGCGCAGCCGGTCCAGCGCAGCCTGCAGGCGTGCCGCCTGCGGGTAGGGGCGTTCGGCAAAACCGAGCCGACCGCGGGCATCGCATGCGCAGGCCAGCAGCACCTCGGCAAAGCGTTCCGGCTGGCGCAGCGCGTCGCAGCGCTCCAGCAGACGCACCGTGGCTACCGGTGAAAACTCCAGGCTCTGGTGGATGTTGCCGTGCTCGCGGGCCACCACTTCGGCCAGCTCGCGGCAGGCGACCGGCACGCGCAGGCGTTCGCACAGCCCGCGCAGCAGTTGCACGCTGCGCTGCTCGTGGCCGATATGGCGTGGCAGCACATCCGCCGGCGTGGTGGCCTTGCCCAGGTCGTGACACAGGCAGGCAAAGCGCACGGTCAGCGGCGTCTGCAGCCGGGCCGCCATGTCCAGCACCATTTCCAGATGCACGCCGGTATCGATTTCCGGGTGGTATTCGGCGCGCTGCGGCACACCGTACAGGGCCGCCACTTCGGGCAGGATGCGCTGCAGTGCACCGCTGGCACGCAGTTCCTGCAGCATGCGCGACGGGCGCTGCTCCAGCAGGCCGCGGCTGATTTCCTGCCAGACGCGCTCCGCCACCAGGTGATCGGCCTCGCCGTCCTCCACCATCTGCTGCATCAGTGCCAGCGTTTCCGGGGCGGTGTGGAAATCGCTGAAGCGTGCGGCAAAGCGCGCCAGGCGCAGAATGCGTACCGGATCCTCGCCAAAGGCATCGGTCACATGGCGCAGCACGCGCTGTTGCAGGTCGCGCTGGCCCTGGAACGGATCGGCCAGGTTGCCGTCTTCGGCCCGGGCGATGGCGTTGATGGTCAGGTCGCGGCGCGCCAGGTCTTCTTCCAGGGTCACGCCGGGATCGGTATGGATGGCAAAGCCCTTGTAGCCGCGCGCGGTTTTGCGTTCGGTGCGCGCCAGCGCGTATTCCTCGTGCGTGTCCGGGTGCAGGAACACCGGAAAATCCTTGCCCACCGGCACAAAGCCGTGCGCCACCATCAGCTCCGGCGTGGCCCCGACGACAACCCAGTCGTGGTCCTGCACCGGCAGGCCGAGCAGGGTATCGCGCACGGCACCACCCACCATGTAGATGCGGGCACCAGGCAGGCGGGGAAGGGCGGGTACGGCAGCGGTCATGACGGGAAAAGGCAGGTCTTGCGGGTAACAGCCCATGGCGGGCCGGAGTGTCCCAGTGTATCCTGTAGCGCGTTTTGTCACTGGAGTCCGCATGAGCAGTATCGCTACCCCCGCCGATGAACCGTATGTGCAACTGGAGCGCGCCGATGGCGTCTGCACCCTGTGGCTGAACCGCCCGCGCCAGTTCAACCCCTTGTCCGAAGCGATGATGGGGGCGCTCGAAGAGGCCCTTGCCGATATCGCTGCCGACAGCAGCATCCGCTGCGTGGTGATCGCCGCGCGCGGCAAGGCCTTCTGTGCCGGCCATGACCTGCGCGAAATGCGCAGCCAGTATCGCAAGGACTACTACCAGACCCTGTTTGCGCGCTGCGCGGCGCTGATGCAGTCGATTGTGGCGCTGCCGGTACCGGTGATTGCGCGCGTGCATGGCGTGGCCACCGCAGCCGGTTGCCAGCTGGTGGCCACCTGCGATCTGGCGGTGGCGGCAGAAGAAGCGCGCTTTGCCGTATCGGGCATCAATGTCGGCCTGTTCTGTGCCACGCCCTCGGTGGCGCTGTCGCGCAATGTGGGCGCGAAGAATGCCTTTGACATGCTGGTGACGGGCCGCTTCATCGATGCGCCCATGGCGCAGGATTGGGGCCTGGTGAACCGCGTGGTGCCGGCCGGGCAGCTCGATGCCGCGATTGCCGAGTACACCAGCAGCATCTGCGCCAAGAGCCCGGCAGCGATCCGCCACGGCAAGGCCATGTTCCAGCGCCAGCGCCAGCTGCCACTGGCCGATGCCTATGCGCTGGCAGCCGAATCGATGGCCTGCAACATGATGGAAGACGATGCCGCCGAAGGCATCGACGCCTTCCTGGAAAAGCGCAAGCCGGTGTTCAGGAGCTGATCAGGATTCCTCGCGAATCGCCGCGTAACGCTGCTCCATCTCGCGGCGCATGGTCTTGCGCAGCTCGGCGGCGGCGTAGCGGCGCTTTTCTTCCGGCGTGAACGGGCGCAGCGGCGGCACGGCGGTCGGCTTGCCGCTCTCGTCCACCGCCACCATGGTGAAGAAGCAGCTGTTGACGTGGCGCTTGTCCTGGGTGCGGATGTTTTCGGCCAGCACCTTGATGCCGATTTCCATGGAGGACGAGCCGGTGTAGTTGACGGCAGCCAGCAGCGTCACCAGTTCGCCGACGTGGATCGGTTGGCGGAATACCACCTGGTCCACGCTCAGTGTTACCACATAATGGCCGGCATAGCGGCTGGCGCAGGCAAAAGCCACCTGGTCCAGCAACTTGAGCAGATGCCCTCCGTGCACATTGCCGGAGAAGTTGGCGGTATCGGGCGTCATCAGCACGGTCATGCTGAGCTGGTGGGCAGGAAGGTCCATGGCGGTCAGGGCAGGGTCCACAAGGGATGCGTTGGCAGAAAACCCGATTGTGGCATGCCCCTGAATCCCCGGAGAGTTGTGGGTCTGGCCGTCAGGCCCGGTGCGATGCCTTGTCATGAGCTGTCCTGAAGCCTGCATAATCTGCGCCAACAATTTTCAATTTCATATGTCATCTGGAGCCAGCATCATGTCCACCCATCCTGCCCGCCGCCATGCCCGCCTGTTGAGCCTGCTCCCCCTGGCCGGCTCGCTGGGTGCCTGCAGCAGCTTTTACGACACATACCCGACTGCTGCCTCGGCGGCCTGGGCCAGCATGCGCCAGCAGCAGGAGGCGACCAGCTACCGGGTGCAGAGCGAAGTCCGGCTGGAAGATGTCGAGCTGTCGGAATCGCTGCAGGAGCTGGCCGAATCGCTGATGGGCGCAGAGGGCGAGGAGATCCTGGCCAGTGGCGAGGCGGGGACGGCGCTGGGCGCTGCGCGCGAGGCCTTGCGCGGCATGGCCGGCAAGGCTCCCGTCGATGCGTCCCGTGAGGGTGAGCCCGCGACAAGAATCGCCAAGCCGCAGCAGAAGCCTGCCGACGGCAGCGATGCAGATGCCGATGAAGACATGCTGGCCGGAATCGCGGCCGACAACCGCGAACTGGACCTGCTGGGCGTGGTGGGCAACCTGGGCAGCGGCTATCTGCACATGCTGCGCAACATCCGGTTCCAGGGCGATACCGTGGTGGATGGCAGCACTGGCCGTATCGAGCATGTGTCCGGCATGGATTACCGCACCCGCACCACCAGCCAGAGCTACCACATGCCGTTCCTGGTGGATGTGCGCAATCGCCAGCTGTACTGGGACGCCGAAGCCATCAGCATGCTGATGAACCCGGTCACGCGTGACAAGCCGATACGCATCGGTCTGGGGCCGCTGAACCGGAAGGTGGATGCGATGAAGCTGTACGGCATCCTGCGCCAGCAGCGCAGCTATGCGCTGGAACATGCCGATGCCGGAGCGATCGGCTACGAGCCGCTGGAAGACGGTCCGCAGGTGCCGGGAGCCTATCGCAAGATCCGCTACCAGGTGCCGCTGCGTACCGCGCTGCTGCAGAACCGCAATTTCCTGCGTGACAACCGGGACGGCATCGTGCAAACCGTGCGCGAAGACAGGAACCGTGAAAAGGTCGGCCAGCTGCTGGATGTGCTGGTCGGCATGGGGGGCGACCTCCAGAAGCCGTCGCAGGCAACCGCAGCTGCAGCGCAGCTCCCGGAGCAGGCTGACACTCCGGCAATGGACAGGCTCAGCGGGGACAGCGCCCCGAACGCCACGCCGGATGCCACGGTCAGCGCGGAATCCGGCAGCCACGCCGATGCGGTCGAGGACGCGCCTGGCAGCCTCGACAAGATCGTGGCGCGCACGCTGGACGATTCCACCATCACGCAGTGGCTGTGGCTGGATCGCCGCGGCCGCCTGCTGCGCGAGGACAAGCGCTACGACCTGCACCTGGGAGACGAAGAGGACTATGTGAAGGTCAAGACCATGGGCAGCAGAATCTACGGTGACGTGCCATCCGGGCCGGTGGCCAGGATCCAGCCGGAGCAGGCGGTCAGCCTGCGCGAGGCGGTCAAGGGTTCACTGATGGGCTACATGCTCGCCAGCATGCATGACGATGTCAGCGCACGCACGCAGACAGATGATGTGGCCTGGGCGGAAGACGGTGACAGCGCTCATGACGATGCCGTGGAGGCTGCCGAAGCAGCCGTGACCGCGGCCCAGGCCGCGCTTCTGGCTTCCGAGGCAGCAGACGCCGCAACGGAGGAACAGGCTGATGGTACGGTGGCTAGCCTGGAAGAAGCCCGTGCGGCGTATGCAGCGGCACGGGCGGAACAGGCGGTGGATGCGCAGGCAGCAGCCGTGGCAGAGCCGGCAGCGCAGGAGTGACAGCAGCCTGGATGACAGGCAGCCCGATGCGGCTGTCCTGTCAGGCTTGGCCTCAGGGCGTCAGCACGCCCATGTACAGCAGCAGGAACACCAGCAGGCCCAGCACGATGCGGTAGGCCACAAAGGCAAAGTAGGAGTTCCTGGAGACAAACTTCAGGAACACCACGATCACCGCATAGCCGGTGACAAAGGCGATCAGTGTGGCCAGTGCCGTCGGGCCGGGGGCAATCGGACTGCCTACCTGGAAGCTGCGCAGCAGCTGGTAGCCGCCGGACAGCAGCACCGCCGGGACCGCCAGCAGAAAGGAATAGCGCGCCGCCGCTTCCCGCGTGTAGCCCATCAGCAGGCCGGCCGTGATGGTGCCGCCCGAGCGCGAGACACCCGGAATCAGCGCCATGGCCTGCGCAAAACCGAAGATCAGGCCGTCGCGCCAGCTCAGTTCGGCCAGCGTCTGGCGCTGTTTGGCTATGCGGTCGGCCAGCCACAGGAACAGGCTGAACACGATCAGCATGGTGGCGGTGATGTAGAGGTTGCGCAAATGGGTTTCGATCGCGTCCTTGAACAGCAGGCCCAGAATGGCAATCGGCAGGGTACCCAGCAGGATCAGCCAGCCCATGCGCGCATCGGCATCCATGTGCCGGCCCTTGCTCAGCACCGATTGCCACCAGGACTTGAGAATCGCCCACAGCTCATGGCGGAAATAGATCAGCACCGCCGCTTCGGTGCCGATCTGGGTGATGGCGGTAAACGCCGCGCCTGGGTCACCACCCGAAGGCAGCAGCGGACCGACAATGCGCAGGTGTGCGCTGGAAGAAATCGGCAGGAATTCGGTGAGTCCCTGCAGCAGGCCGAGGAAGGCGGCTTCTGCGTAGGCGGCAAGAGAGGTCATGGTATGGAGGGTTCGGCTACGGAAAATGCCGCAACGCAGCATGAGGCTGGTGCGGCAGGGCTCATCATACGCAAAGATGGAGCGGGCTGACAGGGGCAGGGCGTGTGCATGCCCGGCCCGCGTCAGCGCTGGTGGCTTATTCCACCGTCACGCTCTTGGCCAGGTTGCGCGGCTTGTCCACGTCCGTGCCCTTGGCCACGGCCGTGTGGTAGGCCAGCAGCTGCAACGGCAGCACGTGCAGGATCGGGCTCAGGCTGCCGTAGTGCTCGGGCATGCGGATCACGTGCATGCCTTCCTCGCTGCGGATCTGGCTGTCGGCATCGGCCAGCACATACAGCACACCGCCACGGGCACGCACTTCCTGCATATTGCTCTTGAGCTTGTCGATCAGCTCGTCATTCGGGGCAACCACCACCACCGGCATGGCATCGGTGATCAGTGCCAGCGGGCCGTGCTTGAGTTCGCCGGCGGGGTAGGCCTCGGCGTGGATGTAGCTGATTTCCTTCAGCTTGAGCGCACCTTCCAGCGCAATCGGGTAGTGCATGCCACGACCGAGGAAAATCGCGTTGTCCTTGCTGGCAAAGTCTTCCGACCACTGGATCACCTGCGGCTCCAGCGCCAGCACCGACTGGATGGCCACCGGCAGGTGACGCATGCGCTGCAGGTATTCTTCCTGCTTGGCGGCGGGGATCGTGCCCTTGATCTGGCCAATCACCTGCGTCAGCAGGAACAGTGCCGCCAGCTGGGTGGTGAATGCCTTGGTCGAGGCCACGCCAATCTCCACGCCGGCGCGCGTGATGTAGTGCAGCTTGCACTCGCGCACCATGGCGCTGGTTGCCACGTTGCAGATCGTCAGGGTTTGCGTCATGCCCAGCGACTTGGCGTGACGCAACGCGGCCAGGGTGTCGGCGGTTTCGCCGCTCTGGCTGATGGTGACCACCAGCGTCTTCGGATGGGGCACGCTGGTGCGGTAGCGGTACTCGCTGGCAATTTCCACATCGCAGGGCACGCCGGCGATGGCTTCCAGCCAGTATTTGGCGGTGCAGCCGCTGTAATAGCTGGTGCCACAGGACAGGATCAGCACGCGCTCGATGTCACGGAACACGTTGGCGGCTTCGTCACCGAACAGCGTCGGCGCAAAGGCCTCGATGCCTTCCAGCGTATCGGCCAACGCACGCGGCTGCTCGAAGATTTCCTTCTGCATGTAGTGGCGGTAGGGGCCGAGTTCGGCGGCACCGCTGTGCGCGTGCACCGTCTTTACCGGACGGTCGGCTGCTTCCAGGCGCTGACCGGCGTTTTCGATCCAGTACTTGCCTGGCTGCAGGTCGATCACGTCGCCTTCTTCCAGATAGACGATCTGGTCGGTCACGCCGGCCAGTGCCATGGCATCGCTGGCCAGGTAGTTGGAGCCGTCGGCCGCCAGGCCCAGGATCAGCGGCGAACCGGCGCGGCCACCAATCACGCGATTCGGCTCGTCACGCGCGATCACTGCCACGGCATAGGCGCCGTGCAGGCGCGCCAGCGCTTCCTTCACCGCCACGAACAGGTCGCCGTCGTAGACGGAATCGATCAGGTGGGCAATCACCTCGGTATCGGTCTGGCTGTCAAACTGGTAGCCCTTGGCACGCAGTTCGGCGCGCAGCTCCTCGTGGTTTTCGATGATGCCGTTGTGCACCAGCGCGATACGCGCCTTGCCTTCGACGGCAGCCCCTTCGGCCTGCGGGCCAAAGCTGAAATGCGGGTGTGCGTTGTGCGTGGCCGGCACGCCGTGCGTGGCCCAGCGCGTGTGCGCGATGCCGGTATAGCCGCCCAGGCCATCCTGCTGCACCTGCTCCAGCAGCTCGGCGACACGGGCCGTGCTGCGGGCGCGCTTCAGACCGTCATTCCAGACAGCCACGCCGCAGGAGTCATAGCCGCGGTACTCCAGGCGTTGCAAGCCCTGCACCAGCACCGGCACCACATTGTTCGAACCCACACCAGCAACGATTCCGCACATTCTTCTTCTCCAAGGTTGAGCGGCGGGCCCGGTGGGCACGCCAATCCCCCATGATAGGGGTTGGCGGGAAAAACAATCGTTCAAATTTCACAAAAAATGAAAGATAATTTCATGAAAACAGTGAAGTGAATTTATCTTTCAAAATAGCAGGTAAATTGAAATGGATGATCGCGTGGAACTCGATGCCAGTGACTGGCGCATTCTCCAGCAGCTGCAGCAGGATGCCAGCCTGAGCAACCAGGCACTGGCCGAGCGCTGCCACCTGACACCCCCCACCTGCCTGCGCCGCGTGCGCCGTTTGCAGCAGCTCGGCCTGATCGAGCGCACCGTGGCCGTGCTCGGGGCCGATGCGCTGCGCCGGCATACCGGGGCCGGGCTGACGGCGATTGTCGAGGTCACGCTGGACGTGCAGGCCGAAGAGCGCCAGTCCGCCTTCGAGGCACTGGCGGTGCAGGAAAGCGCCGTGCAGCAGTGCTACCGCACCTCGCCCGGGCCGGACTTTGTGCTGATCATCACCGTGGCCGACATGCCGGCCTTCATGGCCTTGAGCCAGCGCCTGTTCAGCCAGCAGGCCAATGTGCGTAATGTGCGCTCCTTCTTCAGCCTGCGCCGCGCCAAGTTCGGCACCAGCCTGCCACTGCCCCTGGCCGACAACTGAAATCCGCCCTGTAGGTCTGATCCGATTGACATCGGCCGGCTTGTCCCCATGTAATGGGGCAAGGCGCAGCAGTGTGTTGCGCATACTATCCAGGAGCTGTTGCACATGGAGTTCAAGGATTACTACCAGGTGCTGGGCGTCGACAAGAGCGCCAGCGCCGACGACATCAAGAAGGCCTACCGCAAGCTGGCCCGCAAATACCATCCGGACGTCAGCAAGGAAGCCGACGCCGATGCCCGCATGGCCGAGATCAACGAGGCCAATACCGTGCTGTCCGATCCCGAGAAGCGCGCCGCCTACGACCAGGCCGGCGCGCAGCCGCAGGGCGGCGGCCACTACCAGCCGCCACCGGGCTGGGATGCCGGCTACAGCTGGCGCGAAGGCGATTTCCACAGCGGCGGCGAAGGCCGGTACAGCGATTTCTTCGAGCAGATGTTCGGTCAGGCGGCGCACGCCGGCCGCGCACAGCGCCAGCAGCGTCCCAGCGCCATGCGCGGGGAGGATTTGCATGCCAGCATCGAACTGGAGCTGCGCGATGCCTACCAGGGCACCGAACGCACCATCACGCTGCAGAGCGCCCGCCTGACGGACGACGGTCAGGTGGTGCCGGAGCAGCGCAGCCTGCAGGTCAGGATTCCCAAGGGCGTACGCGAAGGCCAGCTGATCCGGCTGGCCGGGCAGGGGGGGCCGGGCTTTGGTGGCGCTGCCAATGGCGATGTGCTGCTGGAAGTCCGTTTCCGCCCCGATGCGCGCTGGCGCGTGGAAGGCAAGGACGTGACGCAACGTGTACGCGTCTCGCCCTGGGAAGCTGCCATGGGCGGCGATATCCAGGTCAACACGCCGTCCGGCAGCACGGTGGAAGTGACCGTGCCGGCGGGATCGGGCAGCGGCCGCAAGCTGCGCCTGAGGGGGCGCGGCATTCCGGCAGCCGAACCCGGTGATCTGTATCTGGAGCTGGAGCCGGCGATTCCCGGTGCCGTGACCGATGAACAACGTGCGGCCTGGGAGGCCCTGGCCAAGGCCTATCCCGGCTTCAACCCGCGCCTGGCCTGAGCAAGGAGAGATTGACGATGGCACACCTGACCACCACCATCCCCGTGCCGGCAGACCTGACCGAGCTGCTGGCCGACCATTCCCTGACCCTGCAGGAGCTGGCACGCGCCTGCCGCATGGCACCCGAGTGGGTGCACGAACGCGTGCACGAAGGCGTGATCGGCATCACGCAGACCAGCAGCGATCCGCGTGTGCTGGCCGATGACCAGGGCAGCTGGCGCTTTTCCTGCACCATGGTGCTGCGCGCGCGCCGCATCGCCGATCTGGAACGCCAGTTCGAGGCCGACCCGCAGCTGGCGGCCCTCACCGTGGACCTGATGGAAGAAGTGGCGCGGCTGCGCCGCCAGCTGGAGCGTCTGGCATGAACCGGCCTGATCTGCCCGATGCCGAAGCGGTGCTGCGCTTCTGGTTCGAGGAGACCACGCCGAAGCAGTGGTTTGCAGTCGATGCCGCCTTTGATGCGCTGATTGCCGAGCGCTTTGGCGCGCTGCTGCAGGCGGCCAGCCAGGGCGAGCTAGCGCACTGGCGCGACAGCATCCGTGGCCGGCTGGCCGAGATCATCGTGCTGGACCAGTTCTCGCGCAATGTCTATCGGGGGACGGCGCAGGCCTTTGCCCAGGACGCGCAGGCGCTGGTGCTGGCGCAGGAAGCGGTGGCCGCCACGCTGGACCGGGCCTTGCCGCCGCCGCAGCGTGCCTTTCTCTACCTGCCGTACATGCACAGCGAGTCGGCCGTCATCCAGCAGCAGTCCGTGCAGCTGTTTGACCAGCCGGGGCTGGAAGACAACTACCGCTTTGCGTTGCACCACCGCGACATCATCGAACGCTTTGGCCGCTATCCGCATCGCAATGCGCAGCTCGGACGTGTTTCCACGCCCGAGGAGTTGGCCTTCCTGCAGCAGCCGGGATCGAGTTTCTGACGCAGCTGGCCGCGCGGCTTACTTCTGGATCTTGGCCGGACGCGTGTAGTTCTCTTTCAGCGTCAGGCGGCCGCGCACCACGCTCAGCGCATTCGCCGGCGTGTCCTTGCTGACCGCGCTGCCGGCACCCACGGTGCCGCCGGCGCCGATGGTGACCGGGGCCACCAGCACGCTGTTGCTGCCGATATGCACATCGGCCTCGATCACGGTGCGGTGCTTGTTGGCGCCGTCATAGTTGGCGGTGATGCTGCCGGCGCCGTAGTTGACGCGTTCGCCCACGGTGGCATCGCCCAGGTAGGCCAGGTGGTTCGCCTTGGCCCCCTTGGCCAGGGTGGAGTTCTTCACCTCGACGAAGTTGCCGATGTGCACTTCCTCGGCCAGTTCGGCACCGGGGCGCAGGCGCGCAAACGGGCCGATCAGGCTGCCGGCACCAACTTGCACCGGCTGCTTGCCGCCATCGATATGGGTGAACGGGCTGATGACGACATCGTCACCAATCGTGCAGTTGGCCAGCACGCAATGTGCGCCGATCTTCACACGGTTGCCCAGCGTCACGCTGCCTTCAAACACGCAGCCGACGTCGATATCCACGTCCTGGCCACACTGCAGCGTGCCACGCACGTCAAAGCGCGCCGGATCGCGCAGGCGCACGCCATCGGCCATCAGGCGGCGCGCCTGGCGCTGCTGGTATTCGCGCTCCAGCTCGGCCAGTTGCTGCGGGCTGTTGACGCCGGCAACCTGCACCGCGTCGTGGATCATGTGGGCCTTCACCGGCACGCCATCGGCCACCGCCAGCTTGACCACGTCGGTCAGGTAGTACTCCTGCTGGGCGTTGTGGTTGTCGATACGGCCCAGCCATTGGCGCATCAGGCGCGTCGGTGCCGCCATGATGCCGCTGTAGATTTCCTTGACCAGCAGTTCCTGCGGCTTGCCGTCCTTCTGCTCGACGATGCGGTTGACCTCGCCATCGGGGTTGCGCAGCACGCGGCCATAGCCAAACGGGTTGTCCATGGTCAGCGTCAGCAGTGCCAGGCATTCGTCGCTGCACACTTCCAGCAGCTGCTGGATGGTGTCGGCCTCGGTCAGTGGCACGTCGCCGGACAGTACCACCATCACGCCGTCATCGTCCAGCACCGGCAGCGCCTGCTGCACGGCATGGCCGGTGCCCAGCTGCGGCATCTGGCGCACGAATTCGCGGCGCGGTGCGGCCTCATCCGTCTGCAGCAGGGCGGCTTCGACTTGTTCGGCGCCATGGCCGGTGATTACCACCACCTTGCGTGCCTGCAGCTGCGCGGCGGTATCGAGCACGTGCTGCACCAGACCCTGGTGCGCCAGTTGTTGCAGCACCTTGGGCGTGGCGCTTTTCATGCGGGTGCCCTTGCCGGCAGCCATGATGACGATATCGAGAGGCTTATTGTTCACGGGAAACTCCTTGCAGGTTCGGCGTCAGCGCGCCCCACGGCGCACGCGCAGGACTTCATCCAGGATCAGGCAGATCGCGCCAATCGTGATGGCCGTATCGGCGATATTGAAAGCGGGGAAGTGGCCGCGGTAGAACAGCGGCTCCAGAAAGCGCCAGTGGAAGTCCAGAAAGTCCACCACATAGCCGTGCAGCACGCGGTCCAGCACGTTGCCAATGGCACCGCCCAGCAGGCTGGCCATGGCAAAGCTGAACAGGCGCTGGCCCGGATGGCGCACCAGCATATAGACCATGAAGCTGGCCGCCAGGATGCCGATGCCCATGAAGAACCAGCGTTGCCAACCACCGGCACCGGCCAGGAAGGAGAAGGCGGCGCCGTAGTTGTGCACCCGCACCACGTTGAAGAAGCTGGTGACATAGGTGCTGTCGCCGAGCTGGTAGTGGCCCAGGATCAGGAACTTGGTGAACTGGTCAAACAGGAACCAGAGCGCCGCAATGCCCAGCCACATGACCAGGCTGTCGCGGGAGCCCCGGATCGGGCGGCGCTTGCTGTTGCGCGATCGCGTGGCCGCCATTTATGCAAACTCCCGCTGTTCGCCGGCGCCGTACAGGTTGCTGCTGCAGCGGCCGCAAATCGTCGGGTGTTCGACATCGCTGCCGACGTCATCGCGGTAATGCCAGCAGCGCTCGCATTTCTGCGCGCCGGATGGCGTGACCGTGATCGCCAGCGCTTCGCCGGCCTGCAGCGTCACCTTCGAGGTGATGAAGATGAACTTCAGGTCTTCGCCCAGGCTGTGCAGCAGCGCCAGGTCATCGGCCGCGGCGGTCACGGTCAGCTCGGCCTGCAGCGAGGCACCGACCTGGCCTTGCTCACGCACGGCCTCGATCTCTTTCAGTGCGGCGGCGCGGATCTCCAGCAGGCGTTCCCACTTGGCGTCCAGGGCAGCATCGGGTGCCGGCAGCTGGCAGTATTCCTCGATAAAGATCGAATCGCTGCTGCCGATGATGGCCCAGGCCTCCTCGGCGGTAAAGCTGAGGAACGGTGCCATCCAGCGCAGCATGGCGTGCGTGATCTGGTGCAGCGCGGTCTGGGCGCTGCGGCGAGCACGGCTGTCCACCTGCGTGGTGTACAGGCGGTCCTTGAGCACGTCCAGGTAGAAGCCGCCCAGGAACTCGCTGCAGAAATGCTGCAGCTTGGCCACGACCGGGTGGAATTCGTAGACTTCGTAGTGCGCCAGGATGTCGGCCTGCAGGGCAGCAGCGTGGCTCAGCGCATGGCGATCGACCTCGAACAGCTGCTCGTGCGGCACGGACTGCGTGGCGGCATCGAAATCGCTGATGTTGGCCATCAGGAAGCGCAGCGTGTTGCGGATGCGGCGGTAGGCATCGACCACGCGCGCCAGGATCTTGTCGTCGATCGCCAGGTCGCCGGAATAGTCGGTGCTGGCCACCCACAGGCGGATGATTTCCGCGCCGAGCTTGTCGCTCACGCTCTGCGGTGCCACCACGTTGCCGACCGACTTGCTCATCTTGCGGCCCTGGCCGTCGACAGTAAAGCCGTGCGTCAGCAGGCCTTTGTAGGGCGCGCGGCCATCGGTGGCGCAGGCGGTCAGCAGCGAGCTGTGGAACCAGCCGCGGTGCTGGTCATGGCCTTCCAGGTACAGGTCGGCCGGGAATTGCAGCAGGCCGGCATGGCTGCCGCGCAGCACGTGCAGGTGCGTGGTGCCGGAATCGAACCAGACGTCCAGCGTGTCGTTGACCTTGCTGTAATGCTGGGCATCATCGGCGCCCAGGATCTCTTCGGCCGTGACCTTGCTCCAGGCCTCGATGCCGCCTTGCTCGACCATCTGCGCTGCCTGCTCCATGATCTCCATGGTGCGCGGGTGCAGCTCGCCGCTGTCCTTGTGGATGAAGAAGGGCAGCGGCACACCCCAGTTGCGCTGGCGGCTGATGCACCAGTCCGGGCGGTTGGCAATCATGTCGCGCAGGCGCGCCTGGCCGTTTTCTGGGTAGAAGCTGGTCTGCTCGATCGCGTCCAGTGCCGTCTCGCGCAGGCTACGGGCGGCCTTGTCGGTCGTGAACACGCCTTCGCCTTCGTCCATGCGCACAAACCACTGGGCGGCAGCGCGGTAGATCACCGGCGTCTTGTGGCGCCAGCAATGCGGGTAGCTGTGGCTGATGGTGTGCTCGGCAAACAGGCGGCCGGCCTGGCGCAGCGTGTCGATGATCACCGGCACCGCCTTCCAGATGTGCTGGCCGCCGAACAGCGGGAAATCGGCCTCGTAGGTGCCGTTGCCGGTGACCGGGTTCAGGATCTCGTCGTAGCGCATGCCATGGCTGATGCAGCTCTGGAAGTCATCCAGGCCATAGGCCGGCGCAGCGTGCACGATACCGGTACCGTCGGCATCGGTGGCGTAGTCGGCCAGGTAGATCGGGGCGGTGCGGCGGTAGCCGGCGTCCACATCGTGCAGCGGGTGCTCGAAGCGCAGCGATTCCAGTGCGCGACCCTTCGCCGTGCCGACCAGCTCGCCCTGCAGGCCGTAGCGTTCCAGGCACTGGCTCACCAGCGAGCTGGCCAGCAGCAGGTAGCCGCGCTCGGTATGCACCAGCGCGTAGTCCAGCTCCGGGTTGACGTTCAGCGCCTGGTTGGCGGGAATCGTCCAGGCGGTGGTGGTCCAGATCAGCACATAGGCCGGCTCGTTCAGCGTCGCCAGGCCGAAGGCGGCAGCGAGCTTTTCCGGTTCGGCGCAGCGGAAGGCCACGTCCAGCGCCTGGCTCTTCTTGTCGGCGTATTCGATCTCGAACTCGGCCAGCGAGGAACCGCAGTCAAAGCACCAGTAGACCGGCTTCAGACCGCGGTAGACAAAGCCGCGCTCCATGATCTTGCGCAGCGCACGGATCTCGTTCGCCTCGTTGGCGAAGTCCATCGTCTTGTACGGATTGTCCCAGGCACCGAGCACGCCCAGGCGCTTGAAGTCGGCCATCTGGCTGGCGATCTGCTCGGTGGCGTAGGCGCGGCTCTTGGCCTGCACCTCGTCGCGCGGCAGGTTGCGGCCAAACAGCTTCTCGACCTGGTTCTCGATCGGCAGGCCGTGGCAGTCCCAGCCTGGCACGTAGATCGCGTCCAGGCCCTTGAGCTGGCGCGCCTTGACGATCATGTCCTTCAGGATCTTGTTGACGGCGTGGCCGATGTGGATCTGGCCGTTGGCGTAGGGCGGGCCGTCATGCAGCACGAACTTGTCGCGGCCGGCGCGGGCGGCACGCAGCTTGGCGTGCAGGCCGCTGTCTTCCCACTGTTTCACCCAGTCGGGTTCGCGCTTGGGCAGGTTGCCGCGCATCGGGAACGGGGTATCGGGCAGGTTCAGGGTCTTGCTGTAATCGGTCTTGTTGTCGGTATCGGACATGGGGGGGTTCCTGGGGCTGCAGGGCCGCTGGCCGGCCTGGCGGGGGAAAGGGGGGACGCAGGGTGCAGGGCACGGCAACTGCCGCGCCTGCGGAGCTGGGCAGCGTCAAATTCGGTCGCGTGTGGTCTGGCGGCGCGTTTCGCTGTGGCGGTCGGCAAACCAGGCGCGCGCGTCGGCGCAGTCCTGGGCAATACCCTGACGCAGGGCAGCCAGACCATCGTATTTGCGCTCGTCGTGCAGTTTGTGCAGCAGGTCCACGCGGATGATTTTACCGTAGCCATAGCCATCGGGCAGGTCGTCGGGCCATTCGAGGCAGAAGGTCTCGAGCAGCACGCGGCCGCCATTGACATCGTTCGGATCGAGCGAGGGGCGTATGCCCAGGTTGGCCACGCCGGGCAGCACGCGGCCATCGTCAAACAGGCCGGTCACTTCGACCACGAAAATGCCGCTGGCCGCCGGCTTCCAGTGCGAGAAGCGCAGGTTGAGTGTGGGGAAATCCAGTTCGCGTCCGAGCTTGCGGCCATGCACCACGTGACCACTGATGCTGTACGGGCGACCCAGCAGCCAGGCAGCCTCGTTCATGTCGCCGCGTGCCAGCGCCGCGCGCACCTCGGTGCTGCTGACGCGGATGCCGGGCTCGGACGGCAGCGGCTCGTGTGGCTGCAGCGGGCGTGACACCTCGTAGCTGTTCATGCGCGCCACCTCAAAGCCCAGTTCGCGGCCCATGGCATCGAGCATGGCGTAATCGCCGGCGCGCCTGGCACCAAAGCGGAAGTCATCGCCGACCAGCACATACTGCGCGCGCAGGCCTTCTACCAGCACCTTGCGGATGAACACCTCGGGCGGCAGCGAAGAGAATTCGGCATTGAAGGGCACGACCACGGTCTGGTCGATGCCATTGTTGGACAGCTCGCACAGCTTGTCGCGCAGCGTGGCAATGCGCGCTGGCGCCAGCTCCGGGTTCTGGAACTGCTCGGCAAAAAAGTCGCGCGGGTGCGGCTCGAAGGTCATGGCGCAGCTGGGCAGGCCGCGGTGGCGCGCCTCGTTGCGCAGCAGTGCCAGCATGGCCTGGTGGCCACGGTGCACGCCGTCAAAATTGCCGATGGTAAGGGCGCACGGCGGTGCGTCCGGCGGGAGGCGGTAGCCACGGAAGATCTTCATGGCTGGCTATTATCCCACCGTGATCCGCTCAGCGCGGCGTGGACGGCTGCGGCGCCGTCAGCAGCTGCTGGTATTCCTTGGCCAGCGCGCTGCAACCCTCGGCCGTGCCGTGCTGTTCTGCCTGCAGCAGCAGTGGCCGGTCCCAGCCGCTCTGGTACTGGCGGCGCAGCTGGCGGATGTCATAGCCATGCGCCAGTGCCTGGCGTGCGGCATCGAAGGCCGGGGCAGGTTGGCCCGGCTGGCAGGCAGCCAGCGCGATGCGCAGCGGAATCAGGCTGCGCGCGGTGTTTTCCAGCGTCTGCGCCTTGATATCGGTCGGGGCTGGCACTGCCTCCCAGGCGTAGGCCTGCCACTGGCTGGCCGCGGCTGCATCCTGGCGGCGTGCGGCCGATAGCGCCAGCGCTTCGGCCGCCTGCAGGCGCAGCATGGCTGGCTGTTGCGCGGCGGTGGGTGCCTGTAGCGCCGTGCCGAGCGATTGCTCCAGCCGCGCCGCCAGGCCAGCCGGCTGCTGCGGCATGCGCACCAGCGTGGCCAGCGCCAGCTGCTGCGCCTTGAGTGTCAGCGTATCTTGCGGTATCTGATCCAGCCAGGGCTGCAGGCGCTGCAGCAGGCGCTCTCCGCGTTGCTGCTGTTGCGCCAGGTCACCAAACTCGGCGCCATCATGCAACTGGTGCGCGGCGACTGCCACACGCGTGCGCGGCACGTCCGCTACGGCACCATAGCCGGGCAGCTGGGTCACCCACCAGGCCAGGTTCATCGCCAGGCCGCCGGGTTCCTGGTGCTGCTCCAGCGCCTCGATCGCCTGGCGCGAACCATAGACCGGCAAGGCCAGCGCGATCAGCACGGCCAGCAGAATAAGCAGGATTTTTTTCATGACGGGGATTATCGCCTTGTGGCAGGACAGAAACGACACAGCCCGGCGATGCAGGCATCGGCCGGGCTGTCGGGAAAGGACAGTCGCGCGGGATCAGCTTTCCACGAAGGCGCGTTCGATCACGAAGTCGCCCGGTGTGGTGGTGTTGCCTTCCTTGAAGCCGCGTGCCTCGCACAGTGCCTTCAGGTCGCGCAACATATGCGGAGAACCGCAGATCATGACGCGGTCGGTTTCCGGGTTCAGCTCGGGCAGGCCCAGCTCGCGGGCCATTTGGCCGCTTTCGATCAGGGTGGTGATGCGGCCTTCGCGTTCGAACGGCTCGCGCGAGACGGTCGGGTAGTAGACCAGCTGTTCACGCACGATCTCGCCGAGGAACTCGTGCTCGGGCAGCTCCTGGGTGATGTAGTCGCGGTAGGCCAGCTCGTTGATGAAGCGCACGCCGTGTACCAGCACCACTTTCTCGAAGCGTTCATAGGTTTCCGGATCACGGATGATGGACATCCAGGGTGCCAGGCCGGTGCCGGTACCGAGCAGGTACAGGTTCTTGGCCGGCAGCAGGTAGTCGATCAGCAGCGTGCCGGTGGGCTTCTTGCCAACGATGATGGTGTCGCCTTCCTTGATGTGCTGCAGCTGGCTGGTCAGCGGACCATCCTGCACCTTGATGCTCAGGAACTCCAGATACTCTTCGTAGTTGGCGCTGGCGATGCTGTAGGCGCGCAGCAGCGGCTTGCCGTTGGGTTGCTTCAGGCCGATCATGGTGAAGTGGCCGTTGGAGAAACGCAGCGCGGTGTCACGCGTGGTGGTAAAGCTGAACAGGGTGTCGGTCCAGTGGTGCACGGACAGGACTTTTTCTTCTAGGAAGGCGCTCATGATGATGAAAAAGGGTGGCTCTGGCTGCCATCCGGTGGTTAGGGGAATCCTATATTGTCCTTTACTTGCCACTTCAGGTAAAGCACAAGCATATAAGCCAAACGAATAAGACGCACGCCTACCGACCCGGTCTACAGCAGCCAACCGGGCTCTGGGTGCATAATTCGCGCATGACGCAAGCCCGACGCAATATCGTGATCCTGATCTCCGGTGGCGGCTCCAACATGGCCGCCATTGTCCGTACTGCCAAGCAAGAGCACTGGCAGCGCCGCTTTGGCGCGCACGTGGCGGCAGTCATCAGCAACAAGGCCGATGCCGGTGGCCTGCAACTGGCCAGTGAGCAGGGCATTGCCACCGCCGTGGTCGACCACAAGGCCTACCCCGATCGTGCCGCGTTTGACAGGGCGCTGGCCGAGCAGATCGACAGCCACCAGCCGGCGCTGGTGGTGCTGGCCGGTTTCATGCGCATCCTCACACCCGAGTTCGTGGCGCGCTATGCGGGACGGCTGGTGAATATCCATCCCTCGCTGCTGCCCGCGTTTACCGGCCTGCACACGCACCAGCGCGCGATCGATGCCGGCTGCAAGTACGCTGGCGCTACCGTGCACCAGGTCACGGCCGAACTCGACCACGGTCTGATCCTGGCCCAGGCGGTGGTGCCGATCCTGCCCGGCGACACGGCCGAAGCCCTGGCCGCGCGCATCCTGACGCAGGAGCACCTGATCTACCCACGCGCCATCGCCGACTGGCTGCAGCAGACCACACCGGTCCTGGAGGCCGCATGAACCCGAACCAGCTGCCCGTGACCGTTCCCGCCCCGAATGACGTGGTGGTGGCCTGGCCTGAACAGCCGCAACAGCTGTTCCTGCTGCTGCATGGCGCAGGTCAGCGCCCGGCCGACATGCTGGACATGGCGCAGCAACTGACCGACAGCTTTCCTGATGGACTGGTCGCCTGTATCGCGGCGCCGCACCAGCACGATGACGGCGAAGGTTTCCAGTGGTATTCCGAGCGTGGCGAAAACGATGACAACCGGCTGGAACGCGTGTTGCCGGCACGCGACGAGCTGATGCGCACGCTGCAAGCCTGGCAGCAGACCTGTGGCCTGGGCGCGGAACGCACGGCCTTGGTGGCGTTTGGCCAGTCAGCCATGCTGGCGCTGGAGGCGGTGGTGGCCAGCGAACAGGTGGCGGCGCGTCTGTATGCAGTTGCTGGCCGTTTTGCCACGCTGCCTGAAGCCATGCACCTGCAGACCTCGCTGCATTGGCTGCATGGTCGCCACGACACGCGCATGCCTTACCAGGCCGCGACCGAAGCCGGCTACCGCCTGCGTGCGCTCGATTGCGACTTCACCGTGGATGTCTTTCCCGATACCGGCCATGAATTCAGCGCCGAGATGCAGGAGCGCCTGCTGCACCTGCTGCGCAACCATGTACCGCTGCGCATCTGGCGCGAGGCGATGCAGCAATCCGGCCAGCCCGCGGCCGATGACGATTGCACGATTCACTGATGGATACGTTTCGCGTGTGACAGGCGCTTGACATTTGACCCGCTTGCCTCAAACTGGACGGTATTGATTGTTCCAGTGAGGGCTGTTCCGTTCATGACCGATTCGATTGTGGGTTTCCTGTTGCGCGTGTTCCTGTGGGGCGCTGCCGCCATCTTCACCATCAGTTTCCTGATCGTGGGGGCGTTTGCGGCCGTGCTGGGCGGCATCTGGATGCTGCTGACCGGTCGTAATCCCTTCAAGCTCTATCAGACCTATGCCGGCTTTGCGCGTCGCATGCCGGGCGGCGGTTTCCAGTGGGGCATGCCTGGCGCCGCCACGCAGCCGGCGACCGAGCCGCAAACTGCCAGCGAGCGCGTGCAGGAGCGTTTCAGCAACCCGCGTACCGAGGTCGAGGACGTGGCCGTGAAGGAAGTACGCTAAGCCGCTGGCAGTAGTGCCTTCAGGCCTTGCGTAGCACGACGGCAGGCTGGGTGCGCGGCAGCAAGGCCGTGGCCAGACCCAGCAGCGGCAACCAGGCACACCACTGGTAGACCCGCACAATGCCGTGCTGGTCGGCCAGCTGGCCCAGGCCGGCAGCGGCCATGCCACCCAGGCCAAACATCAGGCCAAACATCAGCCCCGACACCAGGCCCACGCGCCCCGGAACGGCTTCCTGTGCATACACCACCATCGCCGAAAACGCCGAGGACATGATCAGGCCGATCAGGATCACCAGCACGGCGGTCCAGAACAGGCTGGCGTGTGGCAGCAGCAGCGCAAACGGCGCCACGCCCAGGAACGACACCCAGATCACCGCCTTGCGACCAATGCGATCGCCCACCGGACCGCCGGCAAAGGTGCCGGCCGCCACTGCCGCCAGGAACATGAACAGGTACAGCTGGCTGTCACGCAGGCTGATGCCGAAGCGCTCCATCAGGTAGAAGGTGAAGTAGTTGGTGATGGAGGCGGTGTAGACAAATTTGGCAAACATCAGCACCGCAATCACGGCGATGGCGCGGATGACGGTGGCACGGTCCAGCGGCGGAGGCTGCTGGCTGGCGAGCTTGCGGATCTGCGCCTGGCCATGGCGCGCGCTCCAGCGTGACAGCTGCCACAGCACCACGATGGCGAGCAGGGCGATCAGCATGAACCAGGCGATGGCCGGCTGGCCGAATGGCACGACGATGGCGGCTGCCAGCAAGGGGCCGATCGCCGAGCCGGTATTGCCACCGACCTGGAACATCGACTGCGCCGTGCCAAAGCGCCCGCCCGAACCCATGCGCGCCACGCGCGAGGCTTCCGGGTGGAAGGTGGCCGAACCCAGCCCGACCACACAGGCGGCCACGATCAGCGTCGGAAAACTGCCGGCCACGGCCAGCATGCCGATGCCGGTCAGCGTCAGCACCATGCCGCTGGGCAACAGCCAGGGCTTGGGGTGCTTGTCGGTGTAGAAGCCGATCCAGGGCTGGAACAGCGAGGCCGTGACCTGGTAGGCCAGCGCGATCAGGCCGATCTGGCCAAAGCTCAGCGCAAACTGCGTCTTCAGCATCGGGTAGATCGCCGGCAGCAGCGCCTGGATCAGGTCATTCAGCAGGTGCGACAGGCCGACGGCGGCCACGACCGGCAGCACAAAGCCCGGCGCGGGTGCGGCCGTCGTTGCAGAAGAAGAGGAAGACATGGACATGACAAACAGGCACCGGCTTGCGCTGGTGCCTGGGGTCATCGGGTTACGGGAAGGCTCAGGCTTCCTTGCGCAGCGCCGGGAACAGGATCACGTCGCGGATGCTGCCGCTGTCGGTCAGCAGCATGATCAGGCGGTCGATGCCGATGCCGCAGCCACCCGTGGGCGGCATGCCGTATTCCAGCGCACGGATGAAGTCGTGGTCGAAGTACATGGCCTCGTCGTCACCGGCGTCCTTGGCATCGACCTGGGCCTGCAGGCGCGCGGCCTGGTCTTCGGCGTCGTTCAACTCGGAGAAGCCGTTGGCCATCTCGCGGCCGGTGATGTAGAGCTCGAAGCGCTCGGTCACCTCGGGACGCTCGTCGTTGGCGCGGGCCAGCGGGCTGATTTCGGTCGGGTGCTCCATGATGAAGGTCGGCTGCCACAGCTGTTCCTCGACCTTTTCCTCGAAGAACAGCACCTGCAGCGCGGGCAGGCTGCGCTGGCTCAGGCGGTCCTTCTCTTCGCTCATGCCGAGGCGCTTGAGGGCGTCGATCAGCCAGACGGCGTTGTCCACGTTGTCGCCGGCATCGGTATGCGCCAGGATCGCTTCGCGGATCGTCATGCGGCGGAACGGCTGCGACAGGTCGATCTCCTCGCCACCCTGGTAGGTCACGGTCAGCGAGCCGCGCGCCTGCATGGCGACATGGCGAATCAGCTTTTCGGTGTAGTCCATCAGGTCCTGGTAGTTCCAGAACGCCGCGTAGAACTCCATCATGGTGAATTCGGGGTTGTGGCGGACGCTGATGCCTTCGTTGCGGAAGCTGCGGTTGATTTCGAACACGCGCTCGAAGCCGCCGACGATCAGGCGCTTCAGGTAGAGCTCGGGCGCGATGCGCAGGAACATGTCCTGGTCCAGCGCGTTGTGGTGCGTGACAAAGGGCTTGGCGTTGGCGCCGCCCGGGATCGGGTGCAGCATCGGCGTCTCGACTTCGAGGAAGCTGTTCTGCACCATGAAATCGCGCATGCTGCTGATGGCCTTGCTGCGTGCGACGAAGCGCAGGCGTGCGTCTTCGTCAGTGATCAGGTCCACGTAACGCTGGCGGTACTTCAGCTCCTGGTCGGACACGCCGTGGAACTTGTCCGGCAGCGGGCGCAGGCTCTTGGTCAGCAGGCGGATGCGGGTGGCGTGCAGGGAGAGCTCGCCGGTGCGCGTCTTGAACACATGGCCTTCGGCGGCGATGATGTCGCCCAGGTCCCACTTCTTGAAATCGGCATAGACCTCTTCACCCACGGCATCGCGCGTGACGTAGATCTGGAAACGGCCGGTGGCGTCCTGCAACGTGGCAAAGCTGGCCTTGCCCATGACGCGCTTGAGCATCATGCGGCCGGCAATCGTGGCCGGCGTGCTGTTGCCGGCAGCGATTTCTTCCTCGAACTGCTCCTTGGTCTTGCCGTCGAGGGCCTGCACCAGGTCGGCGGCACGGTCGGAGGGCTTGAAATCGTTCGGGAAGGCCACGCCCTTGCCCTCGGCCTGGGCGGCGCGCAGGGTTTTCAGTTTCTCGCGGCGTTCGGCAATGAGCTGGTTTTCGTCGGCGGCGGGAACTTGGGAGGCTTGTTGCTGGTCGGACATAGTGAGATTTGGCTGCCTATGCGGCAGCGAGTAGATATATGGGTTTTTTGAGTTGCCTATGCGGCAAGAAAACGCTGCCAACCGCACAGAGTGGCAGTAGACCGGCCAGAAAGGCCGTAAATTTGGGTAAAACCCGTATTTTAGGGCTTCGGCTGCCTGCTGTCTTGTCTGCAGCGTGTAGCCTTGCCGTTGAGCCGGGCTGTTGCGCCGGCAAGACTCTGGAAGGAAGTCCCATGCAAGATACGCTTGTCGCCCATTGGCGTCCCCTGTCCCTGGCTGCCATGCTGTTGCTGGGAGCCTGTGCGCAGCAGGCTCCGCTGACTGAAACCACGGCACCATCACAGTCCCGGCCACCGGCCCCCTTGGCCAGCAAGCAGGCGCAGCTGTATGGCGCACAGGTGATGGCCGCCCCGGCGGCGGTCGGCATGGCCAGCATGGACCGTCGCGCCATCATCATGCCGCCCGAGTACCGCCCGCCGGTACAGAACACCGAGCAGTACGGCCAGATCCAGGACAACCCGGTGCATGTGGTGGCGCGTGAGCCCGTTTCCACTTTCAGCATCGATGTGGATACCGGCAGCTACGCCAATGTGCGCCGTTTCCTCAACAACGGCCGACTGCCGCCGGTAGACGCGGTGCGCGTGGAAGAGCTGATCAACTACTTTCCCTACGATTACGCGCGTCCGGCCGACAGCCGCCATCCGTTTGGCGTGAGCACTGAAGTGGCGCAATCGCCCTGGAAGAACGGTGCCGAGCTGCTGCGCATTGCGATCCAGGCGGCTGACCAGTCGTTTGGCAGCCTGCCGCCGGCCAACCTGGTGTTCCTGGTGGACGTATCGGGATCGATGCAGTCCGAGGACAAGCTGCCACTGGTGAAAAAGACGCTGCGCCAGCTGTTGGACCAGCTGCGGCCGCAGGATCGCGTGACGCTGATCACCTATGCCAGCGGCGAACAGCTGGTGCTGCCGCCGACGCCGGGCAACCAGCGCGATACCCTGCTGCGCGCCATCAACAGCCTGCAGGCTGGCGGCGCCACCGCGGGTGAACAGGCGATGCAACTGGCCTACCGCGAGGCTGAGCGCGCCTATATCCGGGGCGGCATCAACCGCATCCTGCTGGCGACCGATGGCGATTTCAACGTCGGCATCACCGACTTTGCCACGTTGCGCGGTATGGTGGCGGAGAAGCGCAAGTCCGGCATCTCGCTGACCACGCTGGGCTATGGCCAGGGCAACTACAACGAGCGCCTGATGGAGCAGCTGGCCGATGCCGGTGACGGCAACTACAGCTATATCGATACCGAACGCGAGGCGAAAAAGGTCTTGCGTCAGCAGCTCACGTCCACGCTAGCCACGGTTGCCAGTGACGTGAAGTTGCAGGTCGAGTTCAACCCGGCCACGGTCAGCCAGTACCGCCTGATCGGCTACGAGAATCGCATGCTGCGCCAGGAGGACTTCAATAACGACCAGGTCGATGCCGGCGAGATCGGCGCCGGCCATGCGGTCACGGCGCTGTACGAGATCATTCCGGCCGGTCGCCAGGGCTGGCTCAGCGATAGCCGTTACCAGCCTGCTGCTCCCGCCGCCACGGCCCACGGCCAGGAATATGCCTATGTCAACATCCGCTACAAGCCGGTCGGCAAGAGCAGCAGTACGCTGCTGAGCGTGCCGGTGCGCACCGGCAGCCAGCCGCTGGCGCAGGCCAGCGCCGACATGCGCCATGCCACGGCGGTGGCCAGCTATGGCCAGTTGCTGCGCGGCGGCAAGACCACCGGAAACTTTGGCTGGAAGGACACGCTGGCACTGGCCAAGGGCGCGCAAGGAGCGGATCCATTCGGCTTGCGCGCTGAATTTGTCGAGCTGGTCGAGATCGCTTCCAGCCTGTCCAGCCGAACACCGTCGGTGACGGTCGAGGAGCCGCCGCCGGCACTGCGTCCGGTCCCGCTACCGCGCCCGGTACCGGTCGTGCCGATCCCGCATCCGCGCCTGCCGGTACAGCCGCAGCCGTATTGAAGCGACCTTGAAAAAACAGCCCGTGTAGCCAGAAGGCCAACACGGGCTGTTGTCACCAGGACGCAGACGCTCAGGCGCTGACAGCCTCGGCCGGCTTGCGTTGCAGCATGGCCAGCGTGTGGGCCACGGTCTTGCGCAGTTCGCGGCGGTCGCAAATCATGTCGATCGCGCCCTTTTCGAGCAGGAATTCGGCGCGCTGGAAGCCGTCTGGTAGCGTCACGCGCACGGTGTTCTCGATCACGCGCGGGCCGGCAAAGCCGATCAGCGCCTTGGGCTCGGCAATCACCACGTCGCCGACAAAGGCGAAGCCGGCACTCACGCCGCCCATGGTCGGATCGGTCAGCACGCTGATATAGGGCAGGCCCTGCTTGGCCAGGCGCGTCAGCGCGGCATTGGTCTTGGCCATCTGCATCAGGCTCAGCAGGCCTTCCTGCATGCGCGCGCCACCGGTGGCGGTAAAGCAGACAAAGGGCAGCTGGTGCTGCACCGCGTATTCGACGCCGCGCACAAAGCGCTCGCCGACCACGCTGCCCATGGAGCCGCCCATGAAGTCGAACTCGAAGCAGGCCGCGACCAGCGGAATGCTGTGCACGCTGCCCTGCATCACGATCAGGGCATCGGTCTCGTTGGTGGCGTCCAGCGCCTCTTTCAGGCGTTCCGGGTACTTGCGGCTGTCCTTGAACTTCAGCGCGTCCAGCGGCAGCACTTCCTGGCCGATTTCATGGCGGCCTTCGGGGTCCAGGAACAGGTCCAGACGCTGGCGTGCGCCCATGCGGTGGTGGTGACCACACTCGGGGCAGACGTGCTGGTTCTTGTCCAGATCGCTCTTGTACAGGGTGGTATCGCAACTCGGGCACTTGATCCACACGCCTTCGGGGATGAAGGTGGAGCGCTCGGACGATCGCGGGGTCTTGGTTGCCTTGGTCGGCAACAGTTTTTCCAGCCAGCTCATAGGTTTGCTTTCGTATTCTGATGCAGCGACATTATGCATCCAGTGCGCTACGGATATCTTGCAGGAAGCTTGCAGCCGCCTGCGGGATACCCTCGCCGGTCTGGTCGGCGATCAGCTGCATGATCTTGCTGCCGATGACCACGGCATCGGCATGCTGGCCGATGGCGCGCGCGCTCTCGGCATCGCGGATGCCGAAACCGACGCCAATCGGGATCTTCACATGCTGGCGGATGCGCGGAATCGCCTCGGCCACGGCAGCCGTATCCAGCGCGCCGGAACCGGTCACGCCCTTGAGCGAGACGTAGTAGACATAGCCGGTGGCCAGCGCTGCCACTTCCTGCATGCGCTGCTCGGTGGAGGTCGGGGTCAGCAGGAAGATCTGGTCCATGTCGTGGGCGCGCAGCTGGGCGGCAAAGTCGGCGCTTTCCTCGGGCGGGAAGTCCACCACCAGCATGCCGTCGATACCGGCGGCGCTGGCATCTCGCGCAAAGCTGCCGGCACCGTGGCGCAGCTCGTAGTTCTCGACCGCGTTGCCATAGCCCATCAGCACCACCGGGGTGCTGTTGTCCTGCTGGCGGAACAGGCTGACTTGCTCCAGTACGGTTGCCAGGCTCACGCCCTGGGCAATCGCCTTTTCGCCGGCAGCCTGGATCACGGCACCATCGGCCATCGGGTCGCTGAACGGGACGCCGAGTTCGATGATGTCGGAGCCGGCCGCGACGGCGGCGTGCATCAGCGGCACGGTGCAGTCACGCTCGGGGTAGCCGGTCATCAGGTAGGGAATCAGGGCCTTGCGCTTCTGCTCGGCCAGACGCTGCAGGGTGGGCTGGATACGGCTCATGCCTGGCCTCCTTTCACAACCAGACCGCGCATCGAGGGGCGGTCGTAATAATCTTCGCCGGACAGGTCGGCCACGGTGCCGATGTCCTTGTCGCCACGGCCGGACAGGTTGACCAGGATCGCCTGGTCGGGCGACATGGTCTTGGCCAGCTTCATGGCATGGGCCACGGCGTGGCTGGATTCCAGCGCCGGGATGATGCCTTCGGCGCGGCACAGGTAGTGGAAGGCGTCCAGCGCTTCCTGGTCGGTGATGCCGACGTATTCGGCACGGCCGATCTCCTGCAGCCAGGCGTGTTCGGGACCGACGCCGGGGTAGTCCAGGCCGGCGCTGATGCTGTGCGTTTCGGTGATCTGGCCGTTGGCGTCCTGCAGGATCATGGTGCGGTTGCCGTGCAGCACGCCCGGCTCGCCGCGCTCCAGCGAGGCCGAGTGCTTGCCACTGTCCAGGCCTTCGCCAGCGGCTTCAACACCGATCAGGCGCGTGCCAGCATGTTCGATATACGGGTAGAAGATACCCATGGCATTGCTGCCGCCACCCACGCAGGCGACCACCGCATCGGGCTGGCGGCCCTGGTGCAGCGCCGGCATCTGTTCCAGGCATTCCTGGCCGATGACGCTCTGGAAATCGCGCACCATCATCGGGTAGGGATGCGGGCCGGCTACAGTACCGATGATGTAGAAGGTGTTGTCGACGTTGGTGACCCAGTCGCGCATGGCCTCGTTCAGGGCGTCTTTCAGTGTGCGGCTGCCAGATTCGACCGGCACCACGGTGGCACCGAGCAGCTTCATGCGGAACACGTTGGGCGACTGGCGCTTGACGTCTTCTGCGCCCATGTAGACCACGCACTCCAGGCCCAGGCGGGCGCAGATGGTGGCGGTGGCCACGCCGTGCTGGCCGGCACCGGTCTCGGCAATGATGCGCGGCTTGCCCATGCGCTTGGCCAGCAGTGCCTGACCGATCACGTTGTTGATCTTGTGGGCACCGGTGTGGTTCAGGTCCTCGCGCTTGAGGTAGATCTGGGCACCGCCCATTTCGCGGCTCATGCGGGCGGCATGGTAGATCGGCGAGGGACGGCCGACGTAGTGCGCCAGCTCGTAGGCGAATTCGGCCTGGAATTCGGGATCGTTCTGGTAGCGGGCGTAGGCCTGCTTGAGTTCGTCAATGGCGTGGGTCAGGGTTTCGGAGATGAAGGCACCGCCGAACTTGCCAAAGTGCCCGTTGGCATCGGGATAGGAGTAGCTGGTCATGGGGAAGATCCGGTCAGACAGGAAGGGCGTCAGCGGCACGGACGGCCGCGACGAAGGCGCGCATCTTGTCGGCATCCTTGATGCCCTTGGCCGACTCTATGCCGGAACTGACATCGACAGACAGCGACTGGCAGCGATCACGCAGGCGCGTGATGCCGTCGCCCACGTTTGCAGGCGTCAGTCCACCACTCAAGACGAGGGGAGCGTTGACGTTTGTTGTAAGGAGTGACCAATCGAATGCCTTGCCACCGCCGCCATAGCCATCGACCTTGGCATCGAGCAGGATGGCCTGGGCGCGGGAATACTGTTGACAGAATTGTAGCAAGTCAAAGCTGCTGCCGGCCCCCAGCGGGATATGCGCGGCGCGCAACCAGGCGCGCTGGCCGGCGGCCTGCTCGCAGCGCTGCGGGCTTTCATCGCCGTGGAACTGCCAGCTGGCATGTGGCACGGCTGCTGCGGCTTCCTGCAGCAGGGTGTCATCGGCATTGACGAACAGCAGCACCGGGGTGACGAAGGGCGGCAGCCGCCGCGCCAGCTGGGCGGCACGATGCGGGCTGACGGCGCGCGGGCTGGGCGCGTAGAGCACGAAGCCGATGGCATCGGCACCGCAGGCCACGGCTGAGTCCACGTCCTGTTCACGGGTGAAGCCGCAGAACTTGATGCGGGTACGGGGGAGGGAGACTTGCATGGGGCGTATTGTGGCCCATGGGCCTGATTCGTGTTGCAGCCCCGGCAATGGCCGAGGCGCTTGTCTGCCGATTTATCCCGGCAACCACTCAAACGCCGCCGTCCGCTCCGGCAGCCCCCACTCCGTCGCATACACCGGCCCGGCAAAATACAGCCCGTCTGGCGAGAAGGTCGGCGCGGCGGCATCGCGGCTGCGTGCGGCAATCACCTGGTCTATCCATTCCGGCGGCTGGTTGCCGTGGCCAACGGCCAGCAGGCAGCCCATGAGGTTGCGGATCATGTGGTGCAGAAAGGCATTCGCCTGGAATTCGAAGCGCCAGTAGGCGCCGTGCCGGCTGATGGCAATGCGCTGCACCGTCTTCACCGGGCTCAGCGCCTGGCAGGCAGCGGCGCGGAAGGACGTGAAATCGTGCTCGCCCAGCAGGCGCGCCGCGGCATCCTCCATCGCCGCCTGGTCCAGCGGGCGGAACACCCAGCCAACGCGGCCGCTTTCCAGACTGGGCCGCACCGGCGATTCCAGCAGCACATAGACATAGCGCCGCGCGATGGCGCTGGCGCGCGCATGGAAGCTGTCCGGCACGGCCGCCGCCCACTGCACCGCGATGTCATCGGGCAGATAGGTGTTGGTGCCGCGCATCCAGGAGATTGCGCTGCGCTCGATCTCGGTATCGAAGTGCACCACCTGCATCAGCCCGTGCACGCCGGCATCGGTGCGGCCGGCACACAGCGTGTTCACTGGTGGGCCGGCGGTAAAGCGCTGCAGCGCCAGTTCCAGCTTGTCCTGCACGGTGTTGCCGCAGGGCTGGCTTTGCCACCCCAGATAGCGGCTGCCCAGATAGCTTACGCCCAGCGCGATCCGCATGGTGCCTCAGTCCTCGTCACTGGCGGCAATGCGCGCCAGCAGCGCCTCGGCGTCAGCCTTCAGGCTGTCGCTCTCGGTCTTGTCGGCCACTTCCTGCGCCAGCACGCGGGCGCCATCCAGATCACTGATCGCCAGGAACTCGCGCGCCAGCGACAGCTTGGTCAGCAACGCGGCCTCGCCGGGCTGGAGGTCCGCCGGACCTTCAATATCGAGCGACAGGTTGCTGAAATCGAATACCAGCGGCTTGCTGTCGGATGTCGCGGGTTCGGCTCCCTCCGGGGAGGCCGCCTTATCCGGCAGCTCCAGCGTCAGGCCGGACAGGTCTTCTTGTTCGGCGGCGCTATCGGCCACAGCTGCTGTGGCCGCGATCGGCGCTGCCTCCGGCACCAGCTCCTGTTCCAGCGCCGGCACATGGTCCGGCTGGCTCAAATCCATCGCGCGCGACAGCGCCTCGGCCGAGGCGCGCGGGCCGGCTGCGGCAGCTGCTTCGGCCGCCAGGCGCTCGGCCTCACGGCGTTGCGCGGCACGCCACAGCAGCAGGAAGCCGATCACCAGCAGCGCCAGCACGCCGATCAGCGTCCAGGCCCACCAGGGCAGGCTGCCGGCGGGAGCGGATTCGGTGACCGGAGCAGGGGCAGCTTCGCTGGTCGATGCCGGCTGGCTGGCTGGCTCTACCACGGCTGGCGGCGCGATCACGGTAGCAGCGCTCGCGGCTTCCGATGCCGGCAACGCCGGAGCCGGAGCCGCAGATGTGGCGTCCACACTGGCCGAAGCCGCTGTATCAGGTACGGCCACTGCAGCCGTGGCACCAGAGCTGGCGTTGTCGGCTGCTATCGGCGCACTGGCGACCGGTGCAGCAGGCGCTGCAGAGGCCACAGGTGCCGATGCCGAACCTGCTGCCGCCAGCTGCACCAGCCCATAGCCATGCTTTTCATAATCCGCATGCTGCTGGCGGATCAGGGCGCGCGCCTCGTCCGCCGGCGTGGACAGCGCCTGCTCGGCGGTCGGCATGGTCAGCGCCGCGCCTTTCTTGAGCAGGTTGATGTTGTCGGCCATGAAGGCATCCGGGTTCACGCGCAGGATCGCCAGCAGGGTCTGGTCCAGCGTGGCGCCGGCCGGACGATTGGCACTGGCGATGCGGCTGACCATGGCGCCGGGGCGGGTCTGGATCACCTTGGCGCTGCTGGCCGCCACCGGGGCAGAGGCCGCAGCCGTCGTCTGGGCCAGCACTGCCGGTGCGGCAGACAGGCCCAGTGCGGCCGTCAGCAGCAGGGCAGAAGCGGAGGAAGGGCGCGTGCAGCGCATCAGGGTCTGGAGCATGGGGAACACAATTCGATAACAGGCCGCGTGCAGCAGGCGCGCAGCCATCAGGAGGCCGGGCCCCGCAAGAAGGGCCGGCTGGCAATAGCCATAGTCTAACTGCGCGCTGTCCTGCTGGCGTGCCGGCTGCATCCTGTTGCACCCGACAGACTGTGCACAGCAAAAAGGGCGCACCCCCGAAAAGGTGCGCCCTGGACTTCAGCTCAGGCTGGCAGCCATCAGTCTTCCAGCAGGATGCGCAGCATGCGGCGCAGCGGCTCGGCCGCGCCCCACAGCAGCTGGTCACCAATGGTGAAGGCGCCGACGTATTCGGGGCCCATGGCCAGCTTGCGGATACGGCCGACCGGGATCGTCATGGTGCCAGTCACGGCCACCGGCGTCAGGTCCTGCATGGAGGCTTCGCGCGTGTTTGGCACCACCTTCACCCAGTCGTTGTCGGCAGCGATCAGCGCCTCGATGTCGGCCACCGGCACGTCCTTCTTCAGCTTGAAGGTCAGCGCCTGGCTGTGGCAGCGCATGGCGCCCACGCGCACGCAGTAGCCGTCCACCGGGATGGCGGCATCGCCGAGGCCCAGGATCTTGTTGGTTTCGGCCATCGCCTTCCACTCTTCGCGCGACTGGCCGTTGCCCAGGTCCTTGTCGATCCACGGGATCAGGCTGCCGCCCAGCGGCACGCCGAAGTTGGCGGTTTCGTCAGCCGTCAGCGCACGCTGCTTGGCCACCACCATGCGGTCGATTTCCAGGATGGCGGACTTGGGGTCGTCCAGCAGCGCCTTGACTTCGGCGTTCAGCGTGCCGTACTGCGTCAGCAGTTCGCGCATGTGCTGGGCACCGCCGCCACTGGCGGCCTGGTAGGTCTGGGTGCTCATCCACTCGACCAGACCGGCCTTGTACAGCGCACCCACGCCCATCAGCATGCAGCTCACGGTGCAGTTGCCACCGACCCAGTTGTTGCCGCCCTTGGCCAGCGCGTCCTGGATCACCGGCAGGTTGACCGGATCCAGCACGATCACGGCATCCTGGTCCATGCGCAGCGTGGAGGCGGCATCGATCCAGTGGCCGTTCCAGCCGGCAGCGCGCAGCTTGGGGAATACCTCGCTGGTGTAGTCGCCGCCCTGGCAGGTCAGGATGATGTCGCACTTCTTCAGCTCGGCGATGTCGTGTGCATCCTTCAGGGTCTTTTCGTTTTTGGCCATGGCCGGGGCGGCACCACCGGCGTTGGAGGTGGAAAAGAACACCGGCTCGATCAGGGCAAAGTCATTTTCGGCCTGCATGCGGTCCATCAGGACGGAACCGACCATGCCGCGCCAGCCGACCAGACCAACTACGTTACCAACTTTCATCGTGTATCTCCATGCGAATCAATAAACCAGGAACAGGGTGATCCATCTGCAGGCGCACGGACAAGCGGCGTCTGTCAACGGCAATCAGGAAGGGAGGGAGTGTTTCTGGCGGCCCCGGCTCGTCTGGGCCGGTTTTGGCGCACGACGAACCCGGGCTGGTCAGCCCTTGATGGTTGTCGTTTTGATGATGGAAGCAGGCAATGCCGCAGCCACAACAGCAAGAGCTGCCAGGACGGGGAAAAGAGCGACATTGCGAGACATGGGGAACATTATAGGCAGCCCGCGCGCGTGCACGTGCGTGCTTTTTGATGACATCAGTGAAAGCGTGGTTTCTGCGCCATAAAAAACGCCACCCGCAGGTGGCGTTGTGGTGACATGGCGGGAATTACTTCTCGGCCACGGCGCGATAGGTGATGGCGCCCAGGATGCCGCCCACGATGGGAGCGACCCAGAACAGCCACAGCTGCTGCAGCGCCCAGGGCTCGGCAAACAGTGCCACGCCGGTGCTGCGCGCAGGGTTGACCGAGGTGTTGGTCACCGGGATGCTGATCAGGTGGATCAGCGTCAGCGCCAGGCCGATGGCGATCGGGGCAAAGCCGGCCGGGGCGCGCTTGTCGGTAGCGCCCATGATGATGAACAGGAAGAAGCCGGTCAGCACGATCTCGATCAGCAGCGCGGCCATCAGGCTGAACTGGCCGGGGGAATGGTCACCGTAGCCGTTGCTGGCGAAGCCTCCGACCTGGCTGAAATCGGCCTTGCCGCTGGCAATCAGGTAGAGCACGCCACCGGCGGCAGCGGCACCCAGCACCTGCGCCACGATGTACGGCAGCAACTGGCTGGCTGGGAAACGGCCGCCGGCCCACAGGCCAAAGGACACCGCCGGGTTGAAGTGGCCGCCCGAGATATGGCCCACGGCATAGGCCATGGTCAGCACGGTCAGGCCGAAGGCCAGCGAGACGCCGGCAAAGCCGATGCCCAGTTCGGGGAAAGCCGCGGCCAGTACGGCGCTGCCGCAGCCGCCAAATACCAGCCAGAAGGTGCCAAAAAATTCGGCGCCATACTTGTTCATGAAGATACTCCTTGTGATAACTGTTGCGCCTGTGTAGTGGCGCCAATCCAGAGTGTAGAAAAACCGGCTGACGGTTTTGTGTACCTGACAACCGGCCTGTACAACAAGTTGCCAATACCGTGCAAATGTCGCAGTTCGGCCGTTGCTTTTATACTGGCCGCAACCTGTTCCACCCTGACTCCGGAGGTCTGCATGAAATCCCGCGCCGCTGTTGCCTTTGCCCCTGGCCAACCCCTGCAAATTGTCGAGCTCGATGTCGCGCCGCCGCAAAAAGGCGAGGTGCTGGTCAAGATCACCCATACCGGCGTGTGCCATACCGATGCCTTCACGCTCAGCGGCGAGGATCCGGAGGGCGTGTTCCCGGCCGTGCTTGGCCACGAAGGCGCCGGCGTGGTGGTGGAAGTGGGCGAGGGCGTGACCAGCGTCAAGCCGGGCGACCACGTGATTCCGCTCTACACCGCCGAGTGCGGCGAGTGCCTGTTCTGCAAGAGCGGCAAGACCAACCTGTGCGTCTCGGTGCGCGCCACGCAGGGCAAGGGCGTGATGCCCGATGGCACCACGCGCTTCAGCTATAACGGTGAGCCGATCTACCACTACATGGGCTGCTCCACCTTCAGCGAATACACCGTGGTGGCTGAAGTCTCGCTGGCCAAGATCAACCCGGCTGCCAACCACGAGCAGGTCTGCCTGCTGGGCTGTGGCGTTACCACCGGCCTGGGCGCAGTCTCGCACACGGCCAAGGTGCAGGAAGGCGATACCGTGGCCGTGTTCGGCCTGGGCGGCATCGGCCTGGCGGTGATCCAGGGTGCCAAGATGGCCAAGGCCGGCCGCATCATCGCGGTCGACACCAATCCCGGCAAGTTCGAGCTGGCACGCCTGTTCGGTGCCACCGACTGCATCAACCCCCAGGACCACGAGCAGCCGATCCAGCAGGTGATCGTCGAGATGACCGGCTGGGGCGTGGACCACAGTTTTGAATGCATCGGCAACGTCAATGTGATGCGCGCCGCGCTCGAGTGCGCACACCGCGGCTGGGGCCAGTCCGTCATCATCGGCGTCGCCGGTGCTGGCCAGGAAATCTCCACCCGCCCGTTCCAGCTGGTGACCGGCCGCAAGTGGCTGGGCACTGCCTTTGGCGGCGTCAAGGGCCGTACCGAGCTGCCCGGCATGGTCGAGCAGGCGATGGACGGCACCATCCAGCTGGAGCCTTTCGTCACCCACACCATGCCGCTGGAAGACATCAACCAGGCGTTTGACCTGATGCACGAAGGCAAGTCGATCCGCAGCGTGATCCATTACTGATCCGGACGCGGCATACGCCACAACGGGGCCGGCATCGCCATGATGCCGGCCCCGTTGCCCGTTTCAGGATGGCGCCAGTGCCTGGCGCCGTGGTGTCTCAGTGGCCCACGTTGATCTTCTTCCAGCCCGGGTGGCTGAAGTAGTCGCCATAGGTATTCAGTGCCTTGGCCACGCTGACCACGCCATCGGCACGCTTGGCGTTGCCCTGCTTGCCCTTGGTCATCTCGCTACCCTGCATCATCTGCGCGATCAGGCCGTGCAGCTGGGCGTCGGCCTTGGGCTCGAGCTTGCAGTTCTTGATGATGTAATTGATCTGCGTATTTACCTGCTTGTCGAAGGCGGCGTAGTCGGCGGCGCTGGCCTGCTTGCTGTGGGCGCGTTGCAGCATCTTCTGGGTCGAAGCGTGGATGGCGTTCATGCCTTGGCGCAGCGGGGCGTCGCTGGCCCATTTCTGGCCGTTGTTGAGCTGGATCGCGGGTGTGGCGCCGTGATCGCCATGGTTATGACCACCCTCGGCAGCCAACACGGCCAGCGGGCTGGCGAGAGCGACGGCGAGGATCAGGGGCAGGGAACGGCGTTGCATGATGGGAATCTCCTGGAATAGACAGTGCAATAGTGCGTTGGGCTTGGGCCGGATCAGCCGGCTTGCTGTTACTAACGACGGGCGCAAGCAAAGGTTCCCGCAGGCCTCCAGATTTTCTTGAAAAAATAAAAAGGCACCCGATGCAGGTGCCTGGTCGTGCCGGGAGCGTGGTGTGGCCTCAGGCCTGCCGATCGCGTATCACGCCGATAATAGCGCCCAGCGGCACATAGGGCGAGCGCCAGCTGCGGCTGTCGCTGGAGGCGGCGCGGTTGTCGCCCAGGAACACGCCATGTCCGGCCGGCACTTGCCAGCTGCCGGTCCTGCCGCCCGGATGTGCCACGTAAGTCTCTGGCACCGGCTGGCCGTTGCGCTGCAGGCCGCGGTGATCCAGCTGCAGCCGGTCGCCCGGCAGGCCGAGCAGGCGCTTGACGATGCGTTGCTGTAGCTCTTCGCAGTACAGCACCACGATGTCGCCGTGGCGCAGCTGGCTGGCATGGTGCACCGGGCGTGCCAGCAGCAGCTGACCGGCCCGCAGCGTGGGCTGCATCGAATGCGATTCGACCCGGATCACCAGACCCGCATAACGGCGAAAGCCCAGCGCCGCAGTTGCTGCGGTCGCCAGGGCTATCGGCCAGAGCCAGAGGTTGCTCATGGCTCGGTGGATCAGTGGGCGTGGTGCGCGTGGCCGTGGCTGCCGCAACCACCGCCGTGTCCGTGATCGTGGTCATGGCCTTCGGCGTACTTGAAGAAGGACACATAGTCTTCCACGTGGGCACGTGCGGCCACCAGATCGTCGATATCGAAGTTCATGCTGGCGCGGGCCCGCTCGAAGCGGCTCTGCAGTTCGGCATGCTGCTTTTCGGGCATCAGGGCCAGCAGCGGCTGCAGGTTGCCATCGAGCATGGCGGCATCGGCAGCGATGACCTTGGGATCCAGCGCAGTACCGCTGGGCTTGATGCCGTCGTAACCGGCACCTTCACCAGCGCGGTGGATACGCACCAGGTTTTCCAGGAAGTGGCGATCGGCCAGTTCAGCGGCTTCGCCGCCCAGGGCACGTACGCGGATTGCACGTTCGAAGATCGTGCGCAGTTCGGCTTCGCCATCGGCAAAGATCCACTTCAGGGCGTAGTTGGCATTGCCGGTCTGCAGCGCCTTGTGGCCATCGACAACGGCGGGACCGTCTTCGGTATCGCAGTGGGCGCTGGCACGGCGCGGGGTCAGGGCGATCAGGGCAAACAGGACGATGGCCGAGAGGATGAGGGTGATCATGGACATGGTGTTCTCCTTGGGGTTGATGAAAAAGCCGCCGTCATCTGGCCGGCTTATCCATACAAACGAACGGGAGCGCAAAAGGTTCCATGATCACGATCCATGAAATTGTTACTTGTTGTGTAACTGCTCTTCCTGCGTCGGTTCTGCCGAGTAGCGGCTCAGTAGCAGGGCCAGCAGTTTGGCACGCTGGGTGTCATTGAGCAGCTCGCGTTCGGCCGCCAGCTGCGCAATCACGCGTTGCTGCTGGGCCGTCTGCAGTTCGGCGATGCGTGCCTGCTCCCGCTCGATGGCGGCCGGGTCCGGCGTTGGCGCCAGGATCGCCTGCACCAGGGCTTCGCGGTGCTGGCGGATCTGCTCCCAGTTGCGGCTCAGGTCCTGCAGAAAGGGCTGTTCCAGCGCCTCCCACTGCTGGCGCTGGGTCGCGTCCAGGGCCAGCATGTCGGTCAGCTGCTGCGGGGCGGCATCGGCCTGTGGCCGCCATTGCTGCCAGGCCACGGCCGACAGCATGCCGAGGTTGAGCGCCAGCGAAGCGGCCAGCAGCCAGTTCAGGGATTTGCGGTAGTTCATGGCAGCGTCCTTGTCATGCGGCAGAGTTCGGGGGCGGCGCAGAGCCCGCCTGGCGGGACCGGATCGAACACGCGCACGCTGTTGATGCCGGCCGTGGTGCCGACGGTGGCTGCCGGCAGCAGGCCGCCGCCGAGCCAGAGGCCGGCCGCCAGTGCGACGCTGGCGGCCACGCCACCCGGCACGCCGCCGATCCAGCCCAGCCAACTGCTGAAGCGTCCGTCACGGCTGCGGCCAGGCTGGCTGCTGGCAGGCGGCCGCGTCTGCGGATGCGCCTGCAGGCGATCGTGCAGGTTGGCGGCCAGGTCAAAGCCGAGCGCCGGCTCGGGCAGGGCACGTGCCGCGAGCTGCAGGTTGGAAAACACCTGTAACTGCCGCTGGCACAGCGGGCACTGTTGCAGGTGGGCGGCAATCTGTTCGCACTCGCACGGGGCGAGTTCCTGGTCCAGATAGGCAGACAGGTCATCGACAGGAGGGCAGGTCATGGCGGTCTCTCTCTTTCTCATGGGGGCATGGCGGCGGCCAGGGCAAGCCGCGCACGGGCAATGCGCGACTTGATGGTGCCCAGCGGTACATCCAGTACCTGGGCAATCTCGTCGTAGGACAGTTGTTCGATCTCGCGCAGCAGCAGCACTTCGCGCTGGTCGGCGGGCAGGCGGCCCAAGGCGGCATCGAGCAGTTGCAGCTGCTGGGTGCCCTGCAGGGCCACATCTGGCGTTGGGCCGGTATCGACCAGTTGCGCCGCATGCTCCGGCTCCAGCGCGACAAAATCGACGCGCTGGCTGCGCCGCAGCATGTCGTAGGCTTGATTGCGCGCAATGCGCAGCAGCCAGGTGCTGAACTGGGCGTCGGGACGCCAGCGTGGCAGTGCTTCGTAAGCGTGCATGAAGGTCTCCTGCGTCAGGTCCTGCGCATCCTCACGCGTGCGCGTCAGGCGCAGCAGGAAGCGGTAGACGCGCTCCTGGAAGCGCCGTACCAGCTCGGCGAACGCGGCGGCATCGCCGCACTGGGCGCGGGCAATGCAGTCGTCGTCGGTGAGTAGGCTGGTCGTGATTCGCATGGCTCTGTTATAGCGTTCAACGAATGGCGCGCAGAAAAGTTCCCGGCAGCGGCAAAAAAGTGGCCCTTGCGGTGCCACTGCCCGCATGGGCTGATGGCGACAAGGCCGCAGCGACAGCAGGGCGTCATCCGCGCAGTGTATGCTTGGACCGATATCGGCCAGTGTCTGGCGTCATTTCTTGTGGAGGAGCAAGCCCATGCAACGCATTGAACAGCGCGCCAGCTTTGGCGGTCGTCAGGAAGTCTGGAAACACGCCAGCAGCAGTACCGGCACCGAGATGACCTTCGGTATCTACCTGCCGCCGCAGGCACTGGCCGGCCAGCGCTGCCCGGTGCTGTACTGGCTGTCCGGCCTGACCTGTACCGAGCAGAACTTCATCACCAAGGCCGGCGCGCAGCAATTTGCCGCACAGCACGGCCTGATCGTGGTGGCACCCGATACCAGTCCGCGCGGCGAAGGCGTGGCCAATGACGCCGCCTATGACCTGGGGCAGGGTGCCGGCTTCTACCTGAATGCCACGCAGCAGCCCTGGGCGGCGCATTTCCGCATGGAAGATTACGTGGTGCAGGAACTGCCGGCGCTGGTGGAGCAGCATTTTCCGGCCACCGATGCGCGCAGCATCAGCGGCCACAGCATGGGTGGCCATGGCGCGCTTACGCTGGCCTTGCGCCATCCGGGTCGCTACCGCAGCGTCAGTGCCTTCAGCCCGATCGTGGCGCCGACCCAAGTGCCCTGGGGCCAGAAGGCCTTGCGCGCCTACCTGGGCGATGACGAAAGCGCCTGGCAGCAGCACGATGCCGTGGCGCTGATTGCCACGGCGCAGGAGCGCCTGCCGCTGCTGGTGGATCAGGGCATGGGCGATGAGTTCCTGCAGGACCAGCTCAAGCCGGAGCTGTTGCAGGCGGCCTGCGAGCAGCACGGCCACCCGCTCACGCTGCGCCTGCAGCCGGAATACGACCACAGCTACTACTTCATCGCCAGCTTTATCGGCGAGCACCTGGCGCACCACGCAGCGGCGCTGCGCGGCTGAGTCGCTCGCCGTCTACTCCAGCCAGCGCTGGCCTTGCGCCAGCTGCTGGCGCAGTTCGTCCAGGCGCACAAAACGCGCGGCGCGATACAGCTCGCGCCCCTGCAGATACAGCAGCACGACCGGCACCGTCAGCACATGCAGGCGCGAGGCCAGTTCCGGCACTTCGTCCAGCTCGACGATGGCCGGGTGCACCTGCCCGAACTCCGCTGCCAGCGCCAGCACGCGCGGGCGCAGCGCATGGCAGACGCCGCAGCTGCGCGAACCGACCTGCAGCAGGCGCAGGCCGTCTCCGGCCAGGTGCTGTTCCACCGCGGCCAGATCGTGCAGGTGCAGGCCATCGGCCGTCATGCGGGGATCTGCCTCAGTCCTTGATCAGGCCTTCGGCGCGCATCGCCTGCTGCACGGCCGGACGCGCGGCCACGCGGGCGCGGAAGGCCTGCAGGTGGGCCAAGCCGGACAGGTCCAGCTGGACGAGATCAGCCCAGTTGGTGGTGACGAACAGATAGCCGTCGGCCACGGTAAAGGTATCGCCCATCAGGTAGTCACGCTGCGCCAGCTCCTGGTCGATATAGGTGTAGAGCTGGGTCAGGCGCTTGCGCGAGGCGTCCTTGGTGGCGTCGGAACTGCGCGGGCGGAACATCGGAGTGTAGCTCTTGTGCACCTCGGTGGCGATGAAGTTCAACCAGGACTGCAGCTGGTAGCGCGCCAGCGTGCCGTTGGCCGGCGCCAGGTTCTTCTCGGGAACCTGGTCGGCGATGTACTGCACGATGGCCGGGCCTTCGCGCAGCATGGTGCCGTCGTCCAGCTGCAGCATCGGCACATAGCCCAGCGGGTTGATCGTGTAGTAGTCGGTGCCATCGGCCAGCTTGTGGTCGGGCAGGGTCACGGCGATGGCCTCGTGCGGCAGGCCGGCCTCGAGCAGGGCGATATGCGGGGACAGGGAGCAGACACCTGCGGCGTAATACAGCTTCATGGAAACCTCGTTCTCATCAGGGTGTGGAATAAAGGGGCATGCCGGCTGTGGCAATCGCCCATGCACCAGTATCATGGGAGCTGACACAAGGCCCTGCATCCAGCGTGGTTGTCAGGGCCATTGTGCGCATGCCGCCAGGCTGGCGGAAGTTCCCGAGCCAGCGCCCTGATTCTGTAGCAGATTTCAACCGGATAGCAAGACCATGGACCAGCACTTCCTGACCCCCTTGTTCGCACCCAGCAGCATCATCGTGTTCGCCGGCACCAAGGAGGAACGCGCCGACAACCCGGCCTACCGTGACGCCATCAACCTGATCGATGCGTTCAAGGCCCAGGAGTACAAGGGCAAGGTGTTCTTTCTGGATGTGGACCACTCCGAAGGCAGCCTGTCCGACCTGATCCATGCCGGCTCCGACCTGGCCATCATTGCGCTGCCGCCAGCCGAGATCATGGAAGCGCTGGAAGCGGCCGGCCGCATGCGCTGCAAGTCGGCGCTGGTGCTGTCCGCCGGCATTTCGCCCGACATGGCCAACGAGATGCGCCAGGTGGCACGCCGCAGCAACATGTTCCTGCTCGGCCCCAACAGCCGTGGCTTCCAGCGCCCGAACCTGGGCCTGAATGCCGGCGTGGTCGGCCCGATGGCCGAGAAGGGCCCGCTGGCACTGGTGTCGCAATCCGGCGCCCTGACGGCGGCGCTGCTGGACTGGGCGCGCCCGAACCACATCGGTTTCTCCACCATCATCTCGCTTGGCCCGCACACCTGCGTGGACATGGCGCAGACGCTGGATTTTCTGGCTGCGGACCCGCAGACGCACAGCATCGTGGTCTATCTGGAAGGCATTTCCGATTCGCGTAGCTTCATGAGCGCACTGCGTGCCGCTGCCATCGCCAAGCCGGTGGTGGTGCTCAAGGCTGGCCGCAAGCGCGCCGGCAACGTCGCGGCGCGTACCCACTCTGCCGCGATTGTCGGCAGTGACGAGGTGTTTGACGCCGCGCTGCGCCGTGGCGGCGCGGTGCGCATCCGCTCCTTCACCGAGCTGTTTTCGGCCGCGCAGTGCCTGGCCTCGCGCTACCGCCCGGTCGGCAACCACCTGGCCATCATCACCAACGGTGGCGGCCCCGGTGTGCTGGCGGCAGACCGTGCCAACGACATTGGCCTGGAGCTTGGCCACCTGTCGCAGGAAGCCATCAACGCACTGATGCCGCGCCTGCTGCCGCAGGCCTCGGTGGTGGACCTGATCGACCTGTCCGAGGAAGCCCAGCCCGAACACTATGTGGCGGCCCTGCAGGTGGTCGCCAAGGAGGCCGATATCGACGGCATCCTGACTATTCACACGCCCAAGCGCGATGTCGACATGAAGGCGGTGGCAGTGGCCGTGGCGCAGGAGCGCAAGAAGATCGGCAAGCCGCTGATCAGCTGCCTGATGGGCGATACGGCGGTGCGCGAAGCGCGCGATGCGCTGCGCGAAGCCGATATCCCCACCTTCCGCAGCCCCGAAGCCGCAGTGGGCGCCTTCGGCAATATTTCGCAGTTCTACCATAACCAGCGCCTGCTGCAGCAGACGCCGCCGCCGCTGAGCAATATGGCCAAGCCCGACGTGGAAGGCGCGCGCCTGCTGCTGGAAGGCGTGCTGGCCGAACGCCGCCAGATCCTGACCGAGATGGAATCCAAGGCGCTGCTGTCGGCCTTCCACATTCCGGTCACGCAGACGATCCTGGCGCGCAGCACCACCGAAGCGATGATGCTGGCCTCGCAGCTGGGCTTCCCGGTGGCGCTCAAGATCGATTCGCCCGACATCGTGCACAAGTCCGACGTCAACGGCGTGGCGCTGAACGTGATGAACGCCATCGGCGTGCGCGATGTCTACGAGGACATGATGGAAAACGTGCGCCGCAAGCAGCCGTCGGCGCGCATCAACGGCATCACGGTGCAGCGCATGGCCAGCCATGTGCGCGGCCGCGAGCTGTATATCGGCGTGGTGACCGATGAGGCCTTTGGCCCGGTGATCGCCTTCGGTGCCGGCGGCACCATGATCGAACTGTATCGCGACCGCTCCATGGAGCTGCCGCCGCTCAACCAGTTCCTGGCGCGCCACATGATCGACCGCTCGCGCGTCTCGGCCACGCTGGGCAACTGGCGCGGTGCCAGCGCGGTGGACCGCGAGCTGCTGGAGCAGGTGCTGCTGCGCGTTTCCGAGATGGTGTGCGAACTGCCGCAGCTGCGTGAAATGGACATCAACCCGATCATCGTGGACGCCAACGGCGCGGTGGCGGTGGATGCGCGCATCGTGGTCGGCAACACCACGGCCACGGCGCGCCCCTACCAGCACCTGTCGATCCTGCCGTACCCGGCGCACTTCAAGCAGGAATGGCCGCTGCGTGGCGGTGGCCATTACACGATCCGCGCGATTCACCCGGATGATGGCCAGATGCTGCAGGAGCTGGTACGCGGCCTGAGCCCGGAAAGCCGCTACAACCGCTTCGTCTCCGCACTGACCGAGCTCTCGCCCGGCATGCTGGCCAAGTTCTCGCTGATCGACTACGACCGCGAAATGGCGCTGGTGGCGATACTGGACGAGCGCGAGATCAGCCCGGACGGCAAGGTCACCGAGCAGGAACGCCTGGTCGGCGTGGTGCGCTATGTCACCAACCCCGACAGCAGCACCTGCGAATTCTCGCTGCTGATCGCCGACGACATGTCCGGCAAGGGCATGGGCTCGCGCATGATGCGCTCCATCATGGACGTGGCACGCGACAAGGGCCTGCGCGAGATCATCGGCCTGGTGCTGACCAGCAACAGCAATATGCTGAAGCTGATGCGCTCGCTCGGCTTCAGCATCAAGCCCTATCCGGATGATCCGGATTTCCGTCTGGTGACCTACCAGCTGTAAGGCGCTGGCAACGCAGGCCGGTTCCCCACGGAGCCGGCGCTGCGCGCACTGGGTACGCATGGTCCTCAATCTCGTCTGGCTGGGTTTTTTTGTTTCGGCATTCCTGATCGCGCTGTGGCAGCTGCTGCAGGGGGATCTGGAGGCGTTCTCGCGTCTGCTCACCGCCTTGTTCGATGCCGCCAAGTCTGGCTTCGAGATTGCACTCGGCCTGACCGGCATGATGGCGCTCTGGCTGGGCCTGCTGCGCGTGGGCGAGCGCGCCGGCCTGATCAATCTGCTGGCGCACGGCGTGAACCCGCTGTTCCGCCACCTGTTTCCCGGCGTGCCCTCCGGCCACCCGGCGCAGGGCGCGATGACGATGAACATCTCGGCGAACATGCTGGGGCTGGACAATGCCGCCACGCCGCTGGGCCTGAAGGCGATGCAGGAGCTGCAGTCGCTCAACCCACAGCCGGAGCGCGCCACCAACGCGCAAATCCTGTTCCTGGTGCTGAACACCGCCGGCCTGACGCTGATCCCGACCTCGGTGATCGCGATCCGCCAGACCATCGCCATGCAGCAGGGCCTGAGTGGTTTCAACGCTGCTGACATCTTCCTGCCGACGCTGGTGGTGACCTCGATTTCGCTGCTGGCGGCACTGCTGCTGGTGGCACTGATCCAGCGCCTGCCGGTGTGGAAGCCGGCGATCTGGCTGCCGGTGCTGCTGTTTGGCGCGCTGATCGGCGCTCTGAGCTGGTGGCTGACCGGGCTGCCGGCGGAGCAGGCCTCGCAGCTGGTCGGCGCCATCGGCAGTGGCGTGATCCTGTCATTGGTGGTGCTGTTCCTGCTGGCCGGCGCGGTGCGCCGCATCCCGGTCTACGAAACCTTTGTCGATGGCGCCAAGGAAGGCTTTGGCGTGGCGGTGCAGATCATTCCCTACCTGGTGGCGATGCTGTGCGGCATTGCGGTGTTCCGCGCGGCTGGCGGCATGGACTGGATCCTGCAAGGCATTGCCAGCCTCATCACCGCCTTCGGCCTGCCGACCGATTTCCTGCCGGCGCTGCCGGTGGGGCTGATGAAGATCCTGTCCGGCTCCGGCGCACGCGGGCTGATGGTGGACGTGATGCAGGCGCATGGTGTGGCGTCCTTCCCGGCGCAGGTCGCCGCCATCATCCAGGGATCGACCGAAACCACCTTTTACGTGCTGGCGGTCTACTTTGGCAGCGTTGGGATCAAGGACACGCGCTACGCACTCGGCTGCGCGCTGTTTGCCGACCTGGTTGGCATCGTGGCGGCAGTGCTGGTCGGCTACGCGTTTTTCCGCTAGCAGAAATTGGTCTACGTGATAGGTTAAAATCATCAGTTGGGTGTCTGGCACATGGGGTGCCTGACAGGTTTGTCTTGCGCTGGTCGGGCCGCCACGCGGAGTTTTGTCGACCCTATGGAAACCCTCAATCCCTCTACCGTGCAGATCGTGGCTGCCTGCATTTTTGCCCTGGCGCTGCTGCACACCTTCTCCACCAAGTTCTTCCACGATCTGGCGCACAAGAATCCGCGCCATGGCGGCGTCTGGCATCTGCTGGGCGAAGTCGAGGTCGTGTTCGGCTTCTGGGCCATGGTCATGGTGCTGGTCATGCTGGCGCTGACCGGCCCGCAGCAGGCGCTGGAATACGTCGAATCGCGCAACTTCACCGAGCCGATGTTCGTGTTCGTGATCATGGTGGTGGCGGCTACACGCCCGATCCTGGACCTGGCCACGGCCGGTGTGCACGCACTGGCGCGTCTGGTGCCGCTGCCGCGCACCATGGCGATGTATTTCGTGCTGCTGTCCTTTGTGCCGCTGCTGGGCTCCTTTATCACCGAGCCGGCCGCCATGACCCTGGGCGCACTGATGCTGCGTGACACCATCTTCAAGCAGCCCGTCAGCAGCATGCTGAAATACGCCACGCTGGGCGTGCTGTTCGTCAACATCTCGATTGGCGGCGTGCTGACGCCATTTGCCGCGCCGCCGGTGCTGATGGTGGCGGCCAAGTGGAACTGGGACATCACCTACATGCTCACGCACTTTGGCTGGCGCGCGGCGATTGCCGTGTTTGTCAACGCGCTGGCCATCACGCTGATCCTGCAGCGCGAACTGGTGCGCCTGAAGCCCGATACCGAGACCAGCACGGCACGCGTGCCGCTGATCGTGATGCTGGTGCACATCCTGTTCCTGGCCGGCGTGGTGATCACGGCGCACCATCCGGTGGTGTTCATGGGCCTGCTGCTGTTCTTCCTCGGCTTTACCACCGCCTACACGCGCCACCAGTCGCCGCTGATCCTGCGCGAGGCGCTGCTGGTGGCCTTCTTCCTGGCGGGCCTGGTGGTGCTGGGCGGCCTGCAGCAGTGGTGGCTGCAGCCGCTGCTGATGAGCCTGAGTGCCGATTCGGTCTTCTTCGTGGCTACCGGCCTGACGGCGATTACCGATAACGCTGCGCTGACCTATCTGGGCTCGCTGGTGGACGGCCTGAGCGAAGAGTTCAAGCTGGCGCTGGTGGCCGGTGCCGTGACTGGCGGTGGCCTGACGCTCATTGCCAACGCGCCCAACCCGGCCGGTGCCGCGATCCTGAAGGAACACTTCCCGAACGGCGCGATCCACTTCTTCTGGCTGCTGGTGGCCGCGATTCCGCCCACGCTGGTGGCGATGGCGGCGTTCCGGCTGCTGTAACGGCTGGCAACGGCGGCCAGCCATCAGCCAGCCCTAAGGTTGGCGGCACATCATGACGCTGTCGGTGGCCCTCATGCCACCGCAGCAACTACAAGGAGTTCATGATGTCTACCCGTAACCGTATCACCACGACCATTCTGGCCACCCTGCTGGGCGCATCTGCCCTGGGCAGCGTGGCGCTGGCCAGTTCCCTGGATGCCAGCCAGCTGCAGGCGATTCGCGTCAGTGCCGAGCAGGCACTGGTCACCGCCGAGCTGCAGGTGCAGGGCAGCAAGGCGGTGGAACTGGAGCTGGAACAGGGCCAGCAGCAGGCCTATTACGAGGTCAAGCTGCTGGGCGCTGACAGCAAGCACGAGGTCAAGATTGACGCCGTCGATGGCGCGGTACTGTCCACGCGGGACAAGCATGCCAGCGGTGCCGCTAACAAGCTGCAGGGCGTGAAGGTGTCTGCCGCCCAGGCAGCCAGCAATGCAGAAACACTCTACGCCGGTGGCAAGGCGGTCAAGGTCGATCTGGAGCGCGAGAAAGGCCAGCTGCTGTACGAAGTGGATGTCGTGACGCCCCAGCAGAAGTACGAGGTGCTGGTGGATGCCGCCAGCGGCCAGGTGCTGTCGGCTGAGAAGAACCGCTGAAGCAGGGGATCAGCCCTGCGTGCCCTGCAGGGCGCGCTCCCAGGTGCCGCGCCAGAGCATGCCCAGGTTGGCGCGTGACAGCGCTCCGGGGCCGCTGGCGCGCACGCGTTGTGGCATGTCCAGCGCCTGCCATTGCTGGCCAGCTTGTTGCGCCACGGCAAAGTTGAAGCTGTAGTTCGGGTCGATGCCCATGCGCAGGTCACTCAGCACCAGTTGGCCATCGCGCACCTGGGCGCGCATATAGCCGCGGTTGAACCAGCTCAGCTCCTGCACGGCGGGGATGTGGCTGGCGGCCTGTAGCGCGGCGGTGTCGGAGCGATGCGCGCTGAAACGCATCGGGCCCTGGTCGGCGAGCACGGCGCGATCCCCGATCAGGTAGCCGTCCGGTGTCATGACGACGACGCGGTAGAGCAGGCTGGTGAACGGTGCCGCCACCGAGAAGCGTGGTGCCTCGGCCAGGCCCATGGGGGCGAGCGTGGCTTGTGCGGCATGCTCCGCCATCGATTTGGCCGCCAGTGACCAGGCCAGGTAGCTGCTGGAAACGATCAGGCTGGCGACGAGCAGCTGCTGCGCCAGCCTGCGCTCGCGCAGCCACCAGGCGGCGATCACGGCGAGCAGCAGCCACAGCGTATAGGCCGGATCGATGATGAAGAGGCTGGACCACATGGCCGGATGCACCGGCAGCGGCCAGAACAGTTGGGTGCCGTAGGAGGTGAAGGCGTCCAGGATCGGGTGCGTGAACAGCGGCAGGAAGATGGCCCAGAACCAGGCGCGTGGGGCCTGGGCGACGCGGCCGTTGCGCTGCCTGAAGCTCCACCAGATCAGCCAGGCCAGCAGTGGCAGCAGGAACAGCGAGTGCGATGCGCCACGGTGCCAGGTCATGAGATGGACCGGGTTGCTGGTAATGGCGGAGATGACGAAGCCGTCCAGGTCGGGCAGGGTGCCGAGGGCGGCGCCGGCGAGCAGGGCGGCGCGGCGGTGGCGTGCCGGGGCAGCTGTGGCAGCCAGGGCGCTGCCGAGGACGAGTTGGGAGAGTGAATCCATGGGCGGGAGCTGGGGTCAGTGGGCAGCGGGATCGTGCAGCTGCTGGTGCAGGGTGCGCAAGGCCTGCACGTCTTGTGGCAGCGGCAGGTTGCGTTCGCCGTGGGCCAGCGCGGTGGCCGCCTGGGTCCGGGCGGCGGATTGCAAGGCGGGCGTGGCGCTGGCGATCATGGCGAGCAGCTGCTGCATGCGGCTGAGGACTTCCAGCAGGCCGGCACCATCGCGCGCAATGGGGTCGAAACCGTCGTGGATCAGGCAGTCGGTGTGCAGCGGCAGCAGGGTGACATAGGGCAGCTGCGGGACGTTCTGGCGCTGCTTGTAATCCACCGGCTGGCCGAGGCGTACCAGCAGCCGGGTCATGATGGTCATGGCCTGGATGGCAGTGCCGGGATCGTTGGTGGCGGGGGAGAGGGCGCGCTGGGCGGTCTCGCTGAGTACGAGCAGGCCAAAGCGCGGGTCCTGATCGTAGCTGCGTTCCTGGCTGACGATGAACAGCTGGCGCACGCTGGCAGCGGTGTCGGCATCGATCTGGCTGGCGACGATGGCGAGTACGGTGTCGGGGCCGATCAGATCGCCGGGACGGGTGCGGACGTGGATCGGGGCCTGCAGGCTGCTGCCGAGCTTGTTGAGTGCGGGCAGGTCGATGTGGCGCAGGTAGCCGACGGCATCGGCCAGGATGGGGGTGCCGGCGGCGGGCTGTTCCGGGCCGTTGAGGGCGCCCATGCTGGCGTGGGCACGGTAGTCGTCGATGGCGGTCTGGGCGGCTTTTTCGATCTTGGCCAGGGTGTTGCCAAGCAGGCCGAGCGAGGACAGGGTGCGCACCCAGCGGATCAGGGTGATGATCAGGTAGAGCAGCACCAGCACGGTGCCGACAAACAGGATGAAGCGCCCGGCCTGGCCGTAGTAGCCCAGTCCCAGCGCGATCTTGGCGATGAGCGAGAAGATGAAGGCGCCCAGAAAGCTGGCAATCGCCACGCGCGTGCCTTCGTCGCCCATGACGAGTTCGGTGGCGCGCGGGGTGACGCTGCCAGAGGCATAGGCGAAGGCCGACACCATGATGCCGAGCGAGAAGGTGGTCACCGCCAGCATGCTGGAGGCGATCACGCTAAGCAGGTCGTCCAGCGTCTCGCGCTCGATGTTGGGGAAGTAGTTGTCGGGCACCCACTGGTTGAACACGGCCGCGCCCAGCGCCAGCAGGATGGCGGCCAGGCTGGTGACGGCGGGGGTGAACCAGAGTCTGGTGCGGCGGTCGGTTAGCCAGAGTTTGGTTTGGGTGAGCATGGGGGTGGAAGTTTTTCTGTCGAATGATAAGTAGTTTTGATAGGCGATTTATTTTAGTGCCTTTAATTTACTTCCCTAGTTGTCTGCTAATTATGTAATAAAAATGATCGACTGGTTGATATGGAAATGTTATTTCAAAATTAATATATGTCATACATTTAATGTAAAATAATTCATATATGTTGAATTTGCCTGATTTTTGTGGATCTGGAGGTGCTTTGGAGACGTTATTTACTTTCTGCGACAATCCGCTTTAGACTAGTTCAAGATCCAGTCAGGATGGCAACCGAGCTGCTTGCTGATCCAACTCAGTCACAACGCACTTGGCTTGTGGTTGTAGAGTGCCAAGGGGATGCATATGCTCGCAAAACTCGAACGACTCATCGGCGAAATCGGCGACCTCAACAGCAAGCTGATCCTGCTGGTCGGTCCCAGCCGCAGTGGCAAGACCCAACTGCTGCGCCAACTCAGCGCCAAGCTCAATATCGAGCCGCTCAACGTCGGCATGGAGCTGGGGCGCCGACTTGCCGCCACGCCAAACAGTAAGCGTGGCTTCTCAGCCGGTGAGCTCCTGCGGGAGATCGCGGACAGGGAACGCACTGAAGACCCGCTGGTGCTCGACAACCTCGAGTTGTTATTCGAGCCGAGCCTGCAGATCAACCCGCTTGACCTCGTCAGGCGGCTAGCTCACTCCAAGCGTGTCGTGGCCATCTGGCCTGGCGAGTTGCGCGGAGATCGCTTGGTGTACGCCGACATGAACCATCCGGAACATCGTGACTACAGCCGCGACGGTGTGGTCGTATTTGAAATTTGACCTGAACTTAAAACAGAGAGTAGGGAAAAGAAAACCATATGGCCAAGAACATGAAATACGGAGATCTGATTCAGTTCGAGCAGATCGAGTCAGTCATTCAACTGCTCGATGCCGGGCGCCCGGACGAGGCCAAGAAGCTCGTCGCGACCTACGTCATCTCCGACGACATGGCCGAGCGGATCTCCAAGCTCATGGTTCCCCAGCTCAGTTTCGACGATTCGGTCGATCACAAGGGCGTGCTGATCGTAGGTAACTACGGCACCGGTAAATCGCACTTGATGTCGGTGCTGTCGCTGGTGGCAGAGGATGCCGCCTACGCGCCGATGATCCGCCACCCCAAGGTGGCCGAGGCGGTTGCCCCGATCGCTGGCCGCTTCAAAGTGCTGCGCATCGAGGTGGGCGGGCTGCAGATGCCCCTGCGACAGATCATCACCCTGCAGCTTGAGCGCTTCCTCGAAAAGCTCGGCGTCGACTACACCTTCCCGACGGCCGACAAGGAGCTCAACAACAAGGACTCCTTCGAGGAGATGATGGCCGCGTTCGGCGAGAAATTCCCGGACCAGGGCGTGCTGCTCGTTGTCGATGAGTTCCTGGAGTACCTGCAGTCCCGCCGCGATCATGAGCTGGTGCAGGATCTGGCCATCCTGCGTCAGATCGGCGAAGTCACCAAGCACCTGAAGTTCCGCTTCGTGGCCGGTGTGCAGGAGGCCATCTTCGACAGCGTGCGTTTCCAGCACGTGGCCGACAGCATGCGCCGGGTCAACGAGCGCTTCACGCAGATCCTGATCGACCGCCAGGACGTCAGCTTCGTCGTCTCCGCGCGCCTGCTCAAGAAGACTGCCGACCAGCAAAACAAGATCCGCGAGTACCTGACGCCGTTCGCCAAGTTCTACGGTTCGATGAACGAGCGCATGGACGAGTACGTGCGGCTGTTCCCGGTTCACCCGGATTACCTGAAGACCTTTGAGCAGATTCACTTCACCGAAAAGCGCGGCGCGCTCAAGACCATCGAGGCCGCCATGCTGGCCATCCTCGACCAGGAAGTGCCCGCCGACAAGCCGCTGTTCATCAGCTACGAAAGCTTCTGGAACACCATCAAGGCCAACTCGGTCTTGCGCGCCGACCCCAACATCAAGGAAGTGATGCGCGTCTCCGAGGTGCTGGAATCGCGCGTGCAGCAGGCCTTCACGCGCCCAGCGTACAAGGCCATGGCGCTGCGCGTCATCAACGCGCTGGCCGTCCACCGCCTGACCACCGGCGGCGACATTCACGTGCCCATTGGCCCCACCGCCGCCGAACTGCGCGACGCCCTGTGCCTGTTCCAGCCAGGCGTGGAGGACATGCCCGGCGATCCTGCCGAGAACCTGCTGTCGATGGTGCAGACCGTGATGCGCGAGGTGCTCAAGACCGTCAACGGCCAGTTCATCTCCAAGGCACCAGACACCGAGCAGTACTACCTCGACCTCAAGAAAGACATCGACTACGACGCGCAGATCGAAAAGCGCGCCGAGGCCCTGTCCGACGACGCGCTGGATCGCGCCTACTACAGCGCCATCAAGGCGCTGATGGAGTGCAGCGACGACCTGCGCTACCCCGGCTTTCAGATCTGGCAGTACCAGATCGAGTGGCAGGAGCGCCGCGTCGAGCGCATGGGCTACCTGTTCTTTGGCGCCCCGAATGACCGGCCCACGGCACAGCCCGAACGCGACTTCTACATCTACTTCATCCAGCCCTTCGACCGGCCGAAGTTCAGCGACGCCAACCTGGCGGACGAGGTGTTCTTCCGCCTGAAGTCCCCCGACGAAGACTACAAGCGCTACCTGTCCCAATACGCGGCGGCACTGGATTTGGCGTCCACCGCCAGCGGTGGCGCGAAGGCCGTTTATCTGTCCAAAGCCCAGGACTCGCTGCGGTCCATGAGCAAGTGGCTGCAAGAAAAGCAGATGACCGCGTTCGAGGTCACCTACCAGGGCAAGACCAAGACCCTACAGGACTGGGCCAAGGGCGTGTCCCTGCGCGAGCGGGCTCGCCTGGGGCCGGAAGAGCGCATCAACTTCCGCGACGTGGTGAACATCGTCTCTGGCCTGGCACTGGGCCAGCGCTTTGCCGACATCGCGCCCGAATACCCCACGTTCTCGGTGCTGGTCACCGAGGCCAACCGCAAGCAATTGGTGGGTAATGCGCTGCGCGCACTGGCAGGTGGAACGCGCACCAAGGATGCCGCAGCCATGCTCGATGCCCTGGAGCTGCTCGATGGCGACCGCGTTGACCCCGCCAGCTCCCGCTACGCGCAAGAGGTGCTGAACCGCCTCAAGGCCAAAGGCCACGGCCAGGTGCTCAACCGCAGTGAGCTGCTGTCGGGCACGTCTGATGTGGAATATTTCGCACCGATCAAGTACCGGCTGGAACCCGATCTGCTGGTTACCGTAATGGGCGGCCTGGTTTATTCCGGCGACCTTGTGCTGTCGATCACCGGCGACAAGATCGACTCCGGCAAGCTGGCCCAGTTGGCAGAGCGCTCGCTGGAGGAACTCAAGCAGTTCAAGCACGTCGAGGCACCCAAGGAGATCAACCTCGCCGTGCTGCGCACCTTGTTCGAACTGCTCGATCTGCCGACCGGCCTGGCTCAGAAAGCCAGCCAAGGCGACACCGAACCCGTCGTCAAGCTGCAAGAGAAAGTCAGCGCGCTGGTGCCGCGCGTGCTCAAGGCCGGCTCCGACCTGCAGCAAGGCAAACTCGGCTTTTGGGGCCAGAACCTGCTGCGCGAAGAAGAAGCCAAAGACTGGTACGCCCGGCTCGATTCGCTGAAGAAGTTCACCGAGTCGCTGGCGCCGTATAACACCGTCGGCAAGCTCAAGAACCTGCGCGTCACGCAGGAAGACCTGGATAGCCAGAAGAAAAATCTGGAGATCCTGGCCGCCGTCGAGCGTTTGCTCGAACTGGTGGTGGATCTGGGTAGCACGGCGTCTTACCTCTCCCAGGCCGAGATGGTGCTGCCCACCGATCACCCATGGGTGAAGCAAGCCGAGGCTGCCCGTAAAGCCCTGCAAGACAAGCTGAGCCAGGACCGCTCCGCCGAACACGCTTCTGAGTACCGGCAAATGCTGGGCCAGCTCAAGAAGGACTACATCACCGCCTATATCGCCAGCCACAGCAAGGCGCGGCTTGGCGTGGCCGAAGACAAAACCCGCAATGCTCTGCGCCGTGACGAGCGCCTGCTGGCACTGCGTGTATTGGCTGGCGTGTCGTTGATGCCCACCAGCCAGCTCACCGCCTTCGAAGAGTCCCTCAACGGCCTGAAGAGCTGCTCCTCGCTGGATGAGCCAACGCTGGTCACGACTGCCGTCTGCCCGCACTGCCAGTTCCGCCCATCCGCCGAGCAACTGGAACTGCTGCCCGCCGCCAACCGCCTGCACAAGCTGGACGATGACCTGGACGAATTGCAGGCCAACTGGCAGCAAACTCTGCTGGAGAACCTGGAAGACCCGTTTACCCAGGAGAGCCTGGGCCTGTTGCCCGCAGCAAGCAAAAAACTGATCGACGCATTCCTGGCCTCACGCACGCTACCGGCCCCCTTGACCCAGGAGTTCGCCAACGCCGTGCAAGAGGCGTTGTCGGGGCTGGAGAAGATCGAGGTCAAGGGCGACGAGATCAAGCAGGCGCTGCTGCAAGGCGGCTCGCCAGCCACGCCGGACGACCTGCGCAAGCGCTTCGATGCGCTCATCAGCGACCGCAGCAAAGGCAAAGATGCCAGCAAGCTGCGGTTTGTTGTGGAGTGAGGGCAACTCAGGACTATGTATAAAGGGCGACAGAAATGAAGCTAATAAAAATCCAAGCCATCAACTTTCGATCTGTTGAAGACAGCGGCGAATTCCAGATCGGCGATCTGACATGCCTTGTCGGGAAGAATGAGGCGGGAAAGACCGCGATATTGCATGCCATCCAAGGTATTGCCCCTTCTGATGGTGATTATGCATACGACAAGACGCGGGACTACCCGCGCCGAAATTTAAGCAAATTCCAGGAGCGTCATCCCAATGGGAAATCTCCGGTTGCCAAAAGCTGGTGGCAACTGGAGGGTGATGACATCGAAGCCCTGGAAGATCTTCTAGGAGCAGATGTTCTAGAAAAAACCGAAGTGATTGTCACCAGTTATATCGGTCGCGGAAATACCTGGAGCATTCCGCTTAACGAAGAGGAGTGCATTCGCAAGCTTCAGGCGCGTCATGGCCTGAATGCCAAAGACAAAGGAGACATCAAGCAGGCCAAGACAATAAAGGATGCCTTGGCAGCACTTAAAGCTCTGGCCGAGCGGTCAGAAGCGCAGACTGCATTCATGCAAGCCATTGAGAAATTCCGTGACGGAGATCCTGAGCTTGCTGCTATTGATCTTCTCAACAAGCAAAAGCCGACTTTCTTCTACACTTCTCACTTTGAAAGGATGTCAGGGGAAATATCCCTGAATCAACTTGCTGCGGACAAGAACAGTGGGAAGATCAGCTCTGGAGACAAGATATTTCTCGACTTTCTAGAATACGCGGGTACGACCATAGAAGAACTCCGTGATGCTGCAAAGCACGAAGAACTGGTAGCCCAGTGCGAAGGGGCATCCAACGACATCACCGATGAAATTTTCGAGTTCTGGAGCCAAAACGATGCCCTGGCCATCAAAATTGAAATTAACGAAGGGAGGCCCAATGACCCCCCTCCGTTCAACAGCGGTAAAATCGCAAAAATCCGCATAGAAAACAAACATCACCGCGTGACGGTGCCATTGTCTGAACGAAGCGCGGGTTTTGTTTGGTTTTTTTCCTTTTTGGCGCAATTCAAGCAGCTCAAAAAGTCTGCTGGTAAGGCCATCATACTTCTTGATGAGCCGGGCCTGACGCTTCATGGCAAAGCTCAATCCGATCTTCTGCGGTATATCGAAGAGCGAATTCTGCCCGAGCACCAGGTTATCTACACCACGCACTCGCCATTCATGGTGCCAGCTCAGCGTCTGGAGGATGTCCGTGTTGTCGAAGACGTTATCGACTACCGTGATCCACGTCGTCCCATAGTAAAAGGGACGAAGGTCTCCGCTGACGTCCTTTCCGTTGACAAGGACACACTTTTCCCGCTGCAGGCCCACCTTGGTTACGAAATCACTCAGTCCCTATTCGTTGGCCAAAACTGTCTATTGGTCGAGGGTCCATCTGATGTTGTTTATTTGCAGGTGGTATCGAGAGCATTGCAAGCCAGGGGAAGAGCTGGCTTGGATGAGCGCTGGACCATTTGCCCTACCGGTGGCCTGGATAAGGTGTGGTCTTTCTCGTCGCTCTTCCGAGGCAATAACCTAAATATCGCTGTACTGTGCGATTATGGCAAAGGCGATAAGAATAAAGTTGAGAAACTTCGGCAAAGCCAGATTCTGAGATCTGAGAGAGTGCTAACGACATCTGATTTCACGGAAAAGCCTGAAAGCGATGTCGAGGATTTATTCGATAGCACTTTCTATTGCGCTTTGGTCAACCAAGCGCTAGGGCTCAAGGAAGGTGAAATCACAGCCGAGAAAGCCGCAGCAGCCGATCAGAGTACGTGCCGTATCGTCAAACAGGTAGAGGTGCTGTGTCGAACACTGCCTGCTGACGCACAGGACTTCGGCCATTATGTTCCCGCCGATTACTTGATGAGAAACCCTCAGATTCTTGATGGAGAGAGTGAGCCAGTTACTGGAACATTGGATTGCTTTGAGAAAGTATTCAAAGCGTTGAATGGCTTTTTGGATTAGACAGGACGCGGTTCCGTGAATCTAATGCATCTGACCATCCCCAACAAGCCGCATTCGCGGCAACAACGCTACGTGCTCACCGACGCTGGCGTGCAGCTCAAGCTGCTGCACGAACAACAAAAGGCTTTGAGCAGGACGGAATAAAGCAAATGTCTCTTCCACTGCTAACAGAAGAAATAGCGATTACAGCGATCCGGGATTTTTTCCGTGGAAAGCCATTCGTGTTCTTCGGGACAGGAATGTCATGTGCTATGGATACAAGCTTCGGCATGCCTGCACTTCGAGATGAGCTGGTTGAGAAAATGCAGGAAAGAACACTGACTGCGACTCAGGCATCTGAATGGCAAAGCGTAGTCAGCGCCCTTGAGCAAGGCGGAGATCTTGAGAGCTCCCTGAACGCTGTCAGTGACCACAACCTGTTGAGGATGGTGACAGAGATTACGGGAACATTCGTCGCCAGCCTGGATAGGCGTTTCGCCTATTCGATTGCCCAAGGTTCAACAGAGTGGCCGGCCAGTCGCCTTCTCTCTCGTTTGATTGAAACGCTTCCGGAGAGTGATGGCGTATTGCATGTATTAACGCCGAACTACGATCTTTTGTTCGAATACGCCTGCGATTTTTCGGGATTGTCCTATACGAATGGACTGTTTGGTGGAATTGAACGCAAGGAAGACTGGACGGCCGTGGACCGTGCATTACTCGAACCATGCAAAATACGTCAAGGCAACAAGATAAAAACCGTATACCGAGCCAAGAAACATGCTCGCTTGTACAAGGTACATGGTTCGCTGAACTATTTTCTCCACCGCAACGCCATCATTGAAAACAACGCATGGATGTGGAGTCCACCGGAGTTCGCCGAGCGCGTCATGATTACTCCGGGTCTCTCGAAGTATCAGGCGCTTCAACGCTATAGGCGCGAACTGCTGCAATACGCGGATAGTGCGGTGGATAATGCGACGCACTTTCTTTTTCTCGGGTACGGCTTCAATGACAGTCACTTGGAAGAGTATGTCAAGCGCAAGCTCATCACACAGTCAAGCCCCGGCCTGATCGTCACAAGGGACTGCAATCCGAGAATCGAGTCGTTGCTCGACCAATCGGAAAATCTTTGGCTGTTCTGCAAGCTAGACGGCGAAGAAGGAACGAAAATCTTCAACAAGCGCTATTCCGGCTGGCTGGAACTGAAAGGCCAAAGCCTTTGGGATGTGCGCGACTTCACAGACAGAATATTTGGGAGCTGATCATGTCTATTTTTACATTCGACACATCCTATTCGCTTGGAAAGGTTCGTCTGGTCGATACGCGCAAAATCAACATCCAGGTCAATAGTGATGAGGATTTGAGGAAGGCACGTGTTGGGCAGCTTGTTGCGCTCGCGCTGCCTGGTGCCGTAGAGGAATGGTTGATTGGCATCATAGAAAGGGTGGTAAAGACGCCTGTTCTCGAAGACATCCCTGTTCAGCAGGAAGAGGATACTACCGATGTCGCCGAACTGAATCTGCTGCGCGAAAGCGTTCATAACACGGTTCAACTGACATTGGTCGGTACCGTCGGACTGACGCACGAGAATAGCCCAAAATTCTCGCGATCTCTGGTTCAGGTGCCAGAGATCGATGCAGGGTGCTTCATCCTCCGTGACGCGCAGTTGCAGACATTCATGAACCTGCTTTCCAAAGAGGGAAAGACTGAGCATTCACTTGAGATTGGTCGCTACACCATTGATGAATCTGCAAAGGCCTACCTGGATGGGAACAAGCTGTTTCAGCGTCATGCAGCTTTGTTAGGCAGCACAGGCTCCGGTAAATCCTGGACTGTTGCCGCCATTCTCGAACAAGCATCCAAACTCCCTTCTTCAAGTCTGATCGTATTTGACTTGCACGGCGAATATCGTGAACTGAGTTATGCCAGGCATCTTCGGATTCCTGGGCCGGAAGAACTCGGCAAATCGGATCCGGCCTTACTCTTCTTGCCTTATTGGCTCCTCAACACCGAGGAGTTGCAAGCTATGTTCATTGATCGAAGTGAATTCAGTGCTCACAACCAGGTAATGGCTTTTCAGGACACTGTTGTAGCCGAGAAAAAGAAGACCCTTGAGTCTCAGGGCAAGACGGATGTGCTCAATGCCTTTACGCTGGACAGCCCTGTTCCATTTGATGTCCATTGCGTCATCTCCGAGTTGCGGCGACTCAACGAAGAAATGGTTCCTGGCGCAAACAACAAGGACAAGCAAGGCCCATTTTTTGGGCAGTTCAGCCGCTTGCTACTGCGTCTGAATAGCAAGGTCAGCGATAAACGCTATGGCTTTCTGTTTCAGGCACCCACGTCTGAACATGCCTATGACGCCATGGCTGAGTTGGTCAAGCGGCTCATGGACTACTCGGAAGACAAATCGCAGATAAAAGTCATCGACTTTTCAGATGTGCCAGCAGACATTCTGCCCGTGATCGTTGGGCTGGTTGCGCGCATCATCTATCAAGTCCAGTTCTGGATGGATCGAGACAAGCGCCGCCCATTGGCATTGGTCTGCGATGAAGCACACCTTTATTTGCCAAAGAAAGACGGGAAAAACCCTGTTGAGCAACGCGCCATCGAGAACTTCGAAAAGATCGCAAAAGAAGGGCGTAAGTACGGCGTTGCGCTCCTTGTCATCAGTCAGAGACCGGCCGATGTCAGCACAACGATACTGAGTCAGTGCAACAACGTCATCTCTTTACGTCTGACCAATGGTGATGATCAAAATACTGTCAAACGCTTGATGCCGGAAAGCCTGGAAGGACTGATGGATACGCTCCCCATCCTGGATATGGGAGAAGCCTTGGTAGTCGGTGATGCAGTACTGCTTCCCAGCCGAATCAAGATTCATGCGCCACAAGAACAACCGATCAGCGCCACGATTGAATTCTGGGATCGCTGGAGCGAAGCTCCGGGCACGCCTGATTTTTCGAAGGCAGTGGAAAACATGCGCAAGCAGAACAGGGCTTGATGATGGATGAACAACTGAACCTTGGGCGAGCCTCAAAAGACTCCAGCCCCGTCGAATGCCTCGGCCAGACCTTCCCCAGCGACGACGCACGGCGCGCGCATTTCCTTGCGCTGCTGGCCGAGAAGTTGAAAGACCCGGCATTCCGCAAGCAGGAAGGTTTCCCGCAGGGCACGGACGCAGCCATCCTCGCCATGTCCGACCCGCCGTATTACACCGCCTGCCCGAACCCGTGGCTGGCGGAGTTCGTAGCGCACTACGGCAAGCCCTACGACCCGGCAGTGAAATACAGCCGCGAGCCGTTGGCGATTGATGTGAGCGTGGGCAAGACCGACGCGATCTACAAGGCGCACAGCTACCACACCAAGGTGCCGCACCTGGCCATCGTGCCGTCCATCCTGCACTACACCCAGCCGGGCGATGTGGTGCTGGACGGTTTTTCCGGTTCGGGCATGACCGGCGTGGCCGCGCAGTGGTGCGGCACGGCTCCGGCCAGCTACCGGTTTGAGCAGGAGCAGACATGGAAGAAGGAAGGCCGCGCCGCGCCCAAGTGGGGCGCACGCCGCGCGGTGCTCAACGACCTGTCGCCCGCCGCCACTTTCATCGGCGCGAACTACAACATTCCCTTCGATGTGGACGCCTTCGCCAAGGCGGGCAAGCGACTGCTCCAGGCCGTGGAGCAGGACATCGGCTGGATGTACGAAACGCTGCATAGCGACGGCAAGACCCAAGGCCGCATCGAATACACGGTGTGGAGCGAAGTGTTCAGTTGCCCGGAATGCGCTGGGGAAGTGAATTTTCTGGACGAAGCCTTGGATGAGGAAACCAAGCGCGTTAAAGATGAGTTCCCATGCCCGCACTGCAATGCAGGACTGACGAAGAAGAAGCTGGAGCGGCTCTACGTCACCAAGCTGGATAGCGCCACCGGCACCACGCTGCAAGCGCCCAAGCGCGTGCCCAGCCTGATTGCGTATCGCGTCGGCAAAACGAAATACGAGAAGAAGCCCGATGCAGCGGACTTGGCGACACTGGCCAAGATTGATGCCTTGCCGCTGCCCGGCGATGTTCCCACCGTTGCGTTTCCCTTTGCGGATATGTGGGAAGCGCCGCGTATGCGTGACAAGGGGATCACCCACACTCATCACATGTTCCTGCCGCGTGCCGCGCAGGCAATGGGTGCGTTGTGGGCAAAGGCGCAAGCGCATCCTGATGCTCGCACACGCGCATTTCTCGTGTTTATGGTCGAGCAGGCAATTGCCGGTCTATCCGTCCTGAATCGCTACGGACCCACACACTTTTCTCAGGTCAATCGCATGCTTGCGGGCGTGTATTACGTCGCGGCACAGCATTCTGAATGCAGTCCTTGGTACATCCTCGACGGGAAGCTGGATCGATTGATCAAGGCGTTTCGTCAATATCACGCAAAACCTACAAACGCGGCAGTCACCACCGGTACGGCAGCAAGGCTGCCACTCGCTGATGACTGCATTGACTACATCTTCACCGATCCGCCTTTCGGCGAAAACCTGCCCTACGCGGAGCTGAATTTCATTGTCGAGGCATGGCACAGCGTGATGACGCAGGCCAAGCTGGACGCCATTGTTGATCGCGCCAAAGAGAACCGAGCGGCACAAAAGTCGGTGGATGACTACCGCAGGTTGATGGCGGCTTGCTTCAAGGAATACTTCCGCGTCCTCAAGCCCGGTCGCTGGATGACCGTGGTGTTTTCCAACACGCAGGCGGCGGTGTGGAACGGCTTGCAAACAGCGATGCAGGAAGCGGGCTTTGTGGTCGCCAACGTGTCTGCGCTCGACAAGCAGCAAGGCAGCTTCAAGGCGGTCACAACTGCGGTTGCCGTCAAGCAGGACTTGGTGATTTCTGCCTACAAGCCCAACGGTGGGCTGGAGCAACGTTTCGCCGAACGGGGTGCAACCTCGGAATCAGCATGGGATTTCGTCCAGACGCATTTGAAGCAACTTCCCGTGGTCAAGATGAAAGGCGGCGAACTGGAATTCGTCGCTGAACGCGACCCGCGCATCCTGTTCGACCGGATGGTGGCGTGGTTCGTGCGGCACAGCGCGCCCGTGCCGCTTTCCAGTCAAGAGTTTCAAGACGGCCTGCGCAGCCGCTTGCCCGATCGCGACGGCATGGTCTTTCTGCCCGAGCAAGTAGCCGAATACGACAAGAAGCGCGCGCAAACTGCACAAGCGCCGCAGATGGAGCTGTTCGTCTCCGACGAGCGCAGCGCCATCGACTGGGCAGCGGACTATCTGAAGGCGCGGCCTTCCACCTATCAGGACATCCACCCCGAGTTCATCAAGCAACTGGGCGCGGGCTGGAAGAAGCACGAAACCCGCCCGGAACTCTCCGCGCTGCTGGAAGCCAACTTCCTGCGCTTCGAGGGCGCGGGCGAAGTACCCAGCCAGATTCACCGCTACCTCTCCACCAACTACCACGACCTGCGCGGGCTGGAGAAAAACGACCCACGCCTGATCGCTAAGGCGCAAGACCGCTGGTATGTGCCCGACCCGAATAAGGCGCAGGACTTGGAGAAGAAGCGCGAAAAGGCATTGCTCAAGGAGTTCGAGCAGTACAAGACGTTCACGGGCCGCAAGATCAAAGAGTCGCGCCTGGAAGTGCTGCGCGCCGGTTTCCGCGATGCGTGGGCCAGGAAGGACTACGCCACCATCCTCGCCATCGCCCACAAGCTGCCGGACGAAACCCTGCAAGAAGACGAAAAACTGCTCACCCTGTACGACATGGCGCTGACGCGCAGTGAGGAGAATTAAATGGCTGTTATTGAAGGATTCCGCGTCCAGAATTTTCGGGCCTTGCGCGATGTGACGCTGGGCAAGCTCTCTGCCCAGCAGGAAGGCAGTCCGCTGACGCCTTTCACCGTTGTCATCGGCAAAAATGGCGTAGGCAAGAGTTCGTTATTCGACGCTTTCGGTTTTGTCGCCGATTGTCTGGCAACCGATGTGGAGACTGCCTGCGACATGAAGCAGCGTGGAGGGTTCGAGCGATTACGGTCCAAAGATGTCGAGGAGCCGATTCGCTTCGAAATCTACTACAGAGAAGCGCAGAACGAGCGCCCTATCACCTATGAGTTAGCTATTGACCTAGACAGTAGTGGTCGACCGTTCGTTTTGTCCGAAAGACTGAAGCAGCGCCGTAAAGGCCAGAAACATGGACGCCCGTTTCCATTCCTGCGCCTGGATCATGGTAAAGGCACCGTCTGGGCAGGAGAGGAAGCGGTTGACGACGAACTGGAAGAAAGCAATGCCAGCAGCTCAGTGGAGCTGACAGATCCACGCGAGCTGGGTATCTCGACCTTGGGCACATTGAAGGAACATCCACGCATCGGGCAGTTTCGCGATTTCCTCAAGGGGTGGTATCTGTCGTACTTCTACCCCGATGCCGCACGCAGCCTGCCCAGTGCTGGGCCGCAGCGGCACCTGAATGTGCATGGCGACAACATCGGCAACGTCGTACAGTTCATGGAGCGTGAGCACAAAGACCGCTTCAAGGTCATTTTGGATCGCATCGCCAGCAAGATTCCGGGCATCGCCAAAATAGATACCGAAGTGACGGCGGACAAGCGCGTGCTGCTGCGCTTCAACGATGGCGCATTTGGTGATCCTTTCTTCGCGCAACAAATGTCCGACGGCACGTTGAAGGTGTTTGCCTACCTGCTGCTGCTGGAAGATCCTGATCCGCCACCTTTCATCTGCATTGAGGAGCCAGAAAACGGCTTGTATCACAAGCTGCTGGAATCGCTTGCACAGGAGTTCCGTGCCCATGCCAGCGGCAAGAAACATGCGCCGCAGATTTTTGTGACCACGCACCAGCCGTATTTTGTGGATGCCTTGTCGCCGGAAGAAGTCTGGATTCTGGAGAAGGGTACAGACGGCTATTCGACGATACGTCGGGTTTCCGAGTTGGAAGTGGTCAGGAATCTGGTGGCAGAAGGTTTGCCATTGGGTGGTTTGTGGTACAGCGACTATCTCGATGAGGTTTGAGCATGCATATCGAGATACTGGTGGAAGATGCTTCCGGCGAGAAGCTGCTGGAAGCTGTACTGCCCAAGTTGCTTGGTGAGCAAGGCAATCCACATACTTGGCGGGTGCATTCATACAAGGGTATCGGTCGCATCCCAAAGAACTTGAAACCGGGTACCGACGCAAACAAAAGGATATTGCTTGATCGGTTGCCATCGGCTTTGCGCGGCTACGGAAAGACACCAGGCATTGATGCCGTGGTCGTGGTGGTGGACTCGGATCAACGCAACTGTGCGGAGTTCCTGGCCGAACTCAAAGTGCTGGTGGCGGCGTGCAATCCGGCACCAAACACGATGTTCCGGCTGGCCATCGAGGAGGTGGAGGCCTGGTACTTGGGCGACCAACAAGCGTTACAGGCAGCCTATCCACGCGTCAGGGTCGATGTGTTGGGCCGCTATGTGCAGGACAGCGTGTGCGATACATGGGAACTCCTGGCTGATGCTATTCATCCAGGCGGTTCTGCTGCCATCAAAAAAGCAGGCTGGCCGTTACCAGGGCAGATCAAATGCGAGTGGGCGGAAAAGATAGGGCCTTTGTTGGAGCCAAATCGTAATGTTTCACCGAGCTTTGGCAAGCTGCGCGATGGACTGCGCCGATTGGTTGCGGAGGGCGTTTGAACATGAAACTGGGCAGCCTGCTGCCGCACATCAACGACACCGGGACAGGTACGCTCAGGCCAAGGATCGAGCCGGGCCCAGGTTGGGACCAAGTTGGGCCTAAGTCGGGACTCAGTGCTGAGCAACAAGCGTTTTTGGCTCGGATGATCGGTAAACACGATGCTGCCACCTGGGTGCAGTGGGTGGGTTAATGAAGCAAACCGAGCGCAGCTTTTCTATTGGTGATTGGTGCTGGTTCACCCGGCAGGCGTCGCCGTGCCGGGTGATCGAGCGGCAGGATGTGTGGGGTGAAGTAGCCTACCGCGTGTGGCTGCCCGCCAAGGACGCCGTGGTGCGTGCCCGAGCGCTGGACTTGGCTTCGCTGGAAAGCGTGCGGCCGAGCGTGGAGCAGATTCTGCACACCACGGCGGCAGCCAAGCTGCTGGATGCGCTGGAAGACAACCTGCTGCTGGCACCGATCCAGTCCAGCGTGGTGCCGCTGCCGCACCAGCTCTACGCGTTGAACCGCGCGGTGAGCCGCGATCGCATCCGTTACCTGCTGGCCGACGAGGTGGGCCTGGGCAAGACCATCGAGGCCGGTTTGGTGCTGCGCGAATTGAAATTGCGTGGCCGGGTGAAGCGCATTCTTGTGGTGGCGCCCAAGGGGCTTGTGCGCCAGTGGCAGGCGGAAATGCGCCTGCACTTTGGTGAGGCATTTCAGTTCATCGAACCGTCCGAGCTGGCGGCCTTCCGCCAGTGGCGCAGCGGCGGCGCGGGCGAGGAGGAGAACCTTTGGCGCATGCACGACCAGGTGATCTGCTCGCTGGACTCAGTGAAGCCGATGGAGGGTCGGCGTGGTTGGAGCCTGGAGCAACTGAACAGCTACAACCGCGAGCGCTTCGAGGACCTGATTTCGGCATCGTGGGATCTGGTCATCATCGACGAGGCGCACCGCATGGGTGGTAGCAACGAGCAGGTGGCCCGCTACAAGCTGGGCGCCGCGCTGGCGGAGGCCTCGCCCTATCTCTTGCTGTTGTCGGCCACGCCGCACCAGGGAAAGACCGACCAGTTCATGCGCCTGATGCAGTTGCTCGACCGGGAAGCCTTTCCGGACGAAGGCAGCGTCAGCCGCGACCGGGTGCGGCCCTTCGTGATCCGCACCGAGAAGCGCGCATCGATCAACGCCGAAGGTCAGCCGCTGTTCAAGCCACGTGTCACCCGGCTGCAGGCAGTGGCCTGGCAGGCGCGACATGGCGCACAGCAACGCCTATACGAGGCAGTGACCGACTATGTGCGCCACGGCTACAACCAGGCATTGGCTGCCAAGCAGCGCCATATCGGTTTCTTGATGATCCTGATGCAGCGGCTGGTCACATCCAGCACGGCAGCCATCCGCGCGACGCTGGAGAAGCGTCAGGCCCTGCTCGATGCGCCGCAGCCGCAGGCGAATCTATTCGAGAACACCAGTACCGACGAATGGGCCGACCTCGACGGCCAGTCACAGGTGGATCTGGCTATGCAGTCCAGTGGCTGGGAGATGGAAAAGTCCGAAGTCGAGATGCTGCTGGAACTGGCGCGCGAAACCGAGGCCGCCGGTACGGACGCCAAAGCCGAGGCGCTGCTGGAGCTGATCTACAAGCTGCAGCAAGAGGAAGGCGACCCGGCGCTGAAGGTGCTGATCTTCACCGAGTTCGTGCCCACCCAAGCGATGCTGGCCGACTACCTGGAGAGCCGTGGCTTCTCGGTAACGACGCTCAACGGCAGCATGGATCTGGAAAGCCGCACCCGTGCGCAGCAGGCGTTCTCCAAGGATGTGCGCGTGCTGATTTCGACGGATGCCGGTGGTGAAGGTCTGAACCTGCAGTTCTGCCACGTCATCGTCAACTTCGACATGCCGTGGAACCCGATGCGGATCGAACAGCGCATTGGCCGGGTAGACCGTATCGGACAGAAGCATGTGGTGCGTGCGATCAACTTCGTGCTTGAAGACACCGTCGAACATCGCGTGCGCCAGGTGCTGGAGGAAAAGCTCGAGGTCATCGCGCAAGAGTTCGGCGTAGACAAGGCGGCCGACGTGATGGATTCGGTCGAGGCCGATCCGATCTTCGACGAACTGTTCGTGCATGGCCTGCAGAACCCGGACGCCATTGAGCAGGAGTGCGATGCCGTGGTGTCGCAACTGCGCTCCACGCTGGCGGAGTCAAAGAAGAATAGCGACCTGCTCACCACCGAACACGATCTGGATGCCGACGATGCCCGTAAGTGGCGTGACCATCCGGCGCAGTTCTGGTTGGAGCGTGCCATCACCAGTGGGTTGGCTGCTCGGGGTGGATCGGCGACCAAGATGGGCAATGCATGGCGAGTGAAATGGGCAGACGGCAGCGAGTCGGCTCAGGCTTGCTTTGACGCCCGCACGGCGGATGAGAACCCAGAGTTGGAATGGGTCACGATGGAAGACCCGCGCGCCCGCGCTGTGATCAGCGAGCTGCCGCGCTTTGTTGCCGGCCAGCCACTGCCGGTAATCCGGGTGACCGGCTTGCCGGATTCGGTGCGCGGCATCTGGTCGCTGTGGGAGATCAGCCTGGCGGCGGAAGGCTTGAGCCGGAAGCGCTTCCTGCCGGTGTTCGTCAACGAGGAAGGTCGCCCCTTCGTACCCACTGCCAAGCGCGTGTGGGACCTGCTGCTGACCGAGACCGTAGATGTTCATGCCGTGACCGGCGCCGAGGAGTCGGTGAAGTGGTTCGAGGCATCCCATGTGGCCGCCAGCGCCCAAGGCGAACGGATCTTCACCGAGCTGCTGAACGAGCACCGTGCCCGGCTGAAGGAAGAACGCGAGCGTGCGGTGTATGCCTTCGAAGCCCGAGGCCAGGCCATTGGGCGAATCGGCCTGCCCGCCGTGCGTGAGCACCGGCGCAAGCGACTGCAGCAGGAACACGATGCACGCATGGCCGCCCTGGAAGACATGGAGGCCAGCGTGCCGGATTTGAATGCCGTGATGATGGTGCGCGTCTCCGGCGATGTGATGCCCGGAGGACAGGTGGGATGAGCCAGTGGTCAGAACGCATTCTCAGCCACTTCACGGCCGATCTCACCCGACTCTGGGTGGCGTGCGACCCTGATGATGTGTTGCTCGACGAGAGGCTGTTGACCGAGCTGCGCGGTCGGGGCTTCGAGCTGATGCTGTACGAGGACCCATTTGCCTTCCGCGCGGAATATGAGGAGCGTTACCGCGCAGCATGGGATCGCGGTGAGGCGGGGCCAGCGCCCTCGCTGGTTCTGCATCTGCGCAGCGCCGATGCGAATGTCTTGCCGTGGGACATCGTGCATCACGGTCGTGTGGTCCGGCTCAGCCTTGCGGAGCTATTTCCGAAGCTGGCTTACAGCGCGGTACAGCAAGTCGAGCCGGAGCACTTTGCCGGGCTGTTTCATGCCCATCAGACCGAGCTGCAGTCGGCCAGGGGCGAGAACGAGTCGAAGGACTTCATCCTCGAACACGTCTACCAATTGGCGCCGAGATCCATTCGCAACCCAGTGGACTTCTGGCGCGAGCTGCTTCGGATGCACTTTGCCAACCGCTCGTTGCCACCGCTGTTCGCCCGGCACGCGTCAGGCATTATTCAGGGCAAGGGGCTGTTCACGGATCTGCCCGTCGCCACATGGCTGGCATCCAAGAGCACGCTGCTGCGCGTGGTGCAGGATGCGTGGTACCGCTATCTGAAGACCCAGGGGCTGGACGGAACCCGCACTGGCGAACCGCCGCCACCCGATTACATCGCCAAGCTCGATATCCCATTCGATCACTCCGATGTGCAGGTGCTGGTCGATTCCATGTTTCTCGACGGCAGCTTGCATCCGTTGGCGGTGCACAGCGTTCCGGCGGGGATGCCGAGCTGGATCAAGGCGGGAATTGTCCAGGACCCGGCGGCGTTGCAGGCTTTGGTGCTCAAAGGCATCGATGGCCTGATCGAGACGACCCCAACAGCGGCCTCTTCGCACAAGGACTGGAGTGAGTTCGCCAAACGCTACGGTGAGATTCTGGCCCGCACGCATGGTCTGCCAGGCACGGAAGGCAGCGAACACCTGCCGGTGATTCGAGAGCGGATCAAGACCTTGCAGGCCCAATCAGACGAGCATCTGCGAGCCTGGGTCGCAGCCAAGCATTACGCCGACCTGATCCTGCAGCCGGTGACCAAAGGCCCGGTGATGGTGCACCACGTGCCGCGCTTCTTGCGGCATCGGCGATCCGCCGGGGAAACCAAGCTGGCCTTGCTGGTTTTCGACGGGCTGGCCTTCGACCAGTGGGTGCAGATCCGCGAGCGCCTGATCGCCACCACGAAACGTTTCGCGTTCGACGAGGGAACCGCGTTCGCATGGCTGCCGACCGTGACATCGGTGTCGCGTCAGGCGCTGTTCTCGGGTCTGAAGCCGCGTGAGTTCGACGACTCCATCGACCGAACGGACAAGGAGGAATCCTTGTGGAAGACGTTCTGGCAGAACGAAGGCGTCAATCCGAATGAGGTGATGTATCGACGTGCGCTGCGTCAGACCCATCAGCTCGACGCACTGGAAGCGGATTTGATCGACCGGCGCCCGAAAGTGGTGGGCCTGGTCATTGATGAGGTGGACGATCGGCTCCACAAGGAGCGATCGAAGAAGGACGTGGCGATGTGGATCGGGAACTGGTTGACGACCGGTTTCGTCGACCGGCTGTTCTCGTTATTACTGGACAAGGGATACCACATCTATCTCACGGCGGACCACGGCAACGTGGAGTCCACCGGCGTCGGCAGGCCCAGCCAGGGCGTGATTGCCGAGACGCGCGGCGAGCGCGTGCGGGTCTACCGGAGTGAGCCATTGCTGGCCGATTCCGCTGCGGCCTATCCCACCACAGTGAGGTTGGACATCGCTGGACTACCCGCGAACTTCATGCCCCTATTCGCAGGCGGACGAACCGCCTTTGTGCCGGAGGGCGAGCAGGTGGTGGTCCACGGCGGGGTGTCGATCGAAGAGTTGATCGTGCCCTTTGTGAAAGTCAGTTATGTGATTGGTACCGAATGAATTCATCAGCCCCAAAAATAGGCTTTGATCGGTTCATTCAGCTTGATTGGGCGGCTGCGGCGCTGAATGTTCGTGCTGGCGCGGCTGGACTAGATGATCTGAATGCACTGCTCGATGCAGCCGGACTTGGCGCGGAAGCCAAGAAGAAAACACGCACCGTATTGAACCGGCTGTGGCTGGAGCCCCGCGCCGAGCTGGTCGACTACGCGGATCGTGGCGTGGCCATCCACAAGACGCAGCCGGACATTCCGGTCGCCGCGTTGTGTTGGGGCATGTCCGTGGCGACGTACCCGTTCTTTGGCAAGGTGGCCGAGCTGGTGGGCCGGCTATCCGCGATCCAGGGGGATTGCGCGTCGGCCGAAGTGCATCGCCGGATGAGCGAAACCTACGGAGAGCGCGAAGGCACTCGGCGCATGACCAACATGGTCATCCAGAGCCAGGCGAGCTGGGGCGCCGTGGAGCGGGTCGAGAAAGGCAAGCGCGTCATTCGCTTGCCACAGACGAGCATCGACAACGATGCGCTCACTGCTTGGCTGATCGAAGCTGCTGTCCGATACGCCGGCAAGCCCGTCTCCGTCCCGAGTCTGCAGTCGCTGCCCGTGCTGTTCCCGTTCAACTTGACGCGGCCCCTGGCCTACGTGGTGTCGAACAGCGCAAACCTGATGCTGCGGACTGAAGGACCGAGTAACCAACTGGTGGCCTTGAAGGCTAGTGAGGCATGAAAGAAAGATGTGCAACCTCCGCATAGATGTGAACACGGTCAGTGTCTTGTAAATTATTGAAGTCTCATAATTTCTGCTAAAACTTGCCTTCCGCCTACAACGTTGAGACCTTGCGCCTGTCGTGGTGAGGCAAGTAATGCATGAAAAATTGACCCCATTCGACCCCGCACAACACCTGCAATCTGATGAAGCTATCGACGTGTTCATGACAGGCGCGCTCGAGACTCAAGATCCGGGATTCATCGCCTACGCGATGGAAATCGTCGCGCGAGCCAGGTCCTGGGACGAGCCGCCTGCGTCTTGAGGCAGGTGGCTTTGGCATGAGCCATCCGGGTATTGCTGCCCCTATGATGACGTCTCTCCCAACACTTGCACATCCAGTCCAGCGGCCTCCCAGATGTCCACCCGCCTGTCTCACACCCAGACCCACACCGGCATCCTCTTCGCCCTCACCGCCATCCTGCTCTGGAGCAGCCTCGCCGCCCTCGGCGTCAGCCTGCGCCATGTGCCGCCGTTCCTGCTCACCGGCATCGGCCTGCTGGTTGGCAGCCTGGTCGCGGTGCCGCTGTCACGCGGGCAGTGGTCGCACTGGAAAGTGCCGCCCGGCACCTTGGTCATCGGCGTGCTCGGGCTATTTGGCTACCATGCCATGCTGTTTGCGGCCTTCCACTATGCACCGCCGCTGCAGGCCAACCTGATCAACTACCTGTGGCCGCTGGGCATGGTGGTGCTGGCGCCGCTCTACCTGCGCGGCCTGCACTGGCGCTGGCAGCACATCGCGGCGGCGCTGGTCGGCTTTGCAGGGGCCGTGCTGGCCTTGCTGGATGGTGGCCAGTCCAGCGCGGCGGCGGATGCCTTCCCGCAACGCTGGATCGGCTATGGCCTGGCGCTGGCAGCGGCATTCACCTGGTCCAGCTATTCGCTGCTATGCCAGCGCGTGCCGCCATTCCGCACCGCCGCCATTGGCAGCTTCTGCCTTGGTGCCGGCATCCTCTCGCTCATCATGCATGCGCTGTTCGAGCCCGCCATCGCGCTCGGCACGCAGGACTGGCTGCTGGTCGCCGCGCTCGGCATCGGCCCGGCCGGTGGTGCCTTCTTCGTCTGGGACGCGGCGCTCAAGCGTACCGACGCGCGTACCGTCGGCCTGCTGGCCTTCCTCACGCCGCTGCTGTCCACCATGCTGCTGCTAGTGACAAGCGGCCAGCCGTTCACGATCCGCATCGCTCTGGCTACACTGCTGATTGTGGGCGCCGCCGTGGTTGGCACGCGCTCCGGCTCCCGCTAAAGGACACAGCGCATGTACATCAGCCTGCAAGACATGTTCAAGATCGGTATCGGCCCCAGCAGCTCGCATACTGTTGGCCCGATGCGCGCCGCTCGGCGTTTTCTGCTGGAGCTGCCGGACGGTCTGCTGGCGCAGGCAGCGCGTGTCCAGGTTGAGCTGTTTGGTTCGCTGGCCCACACCGGCGTCGGCCACGGCACCGATCGTGCCGTGCTCATGGGCCTGTGCGGAGAGATTCCGGATGATGTCGATACCGGCAGCATCGCCAGCCGCATCCAGGCCATCGAGCAGGAGCAGCGCATTATCCTCATGGGCACGCAGGAGGTGCACTTCGAGCGCGAACGCGACCTGGTCTTCAACTTCGTGGACGAACTGCCGCTGCACACCAATGGCATGCGCTTCCGTCTCTGGGACGGGCAGGGCGCGCTGCTGGCCGAGCGCGAGCTCTACTCTATCGGTGGCGGCTTCGTCGTCGATGCCGATGAGCACTTCGTCGGCTCCGCCCGCGGCGCCGAGGTCGAGGTGCCATACCCCTTCAGCACCATGCAGGAGCTGCTTGCCCTGGCCGAGCAGGAGCAGCTGCCGATCAGCGATCTGCTCATGGCCAACGAATCCGCGCTGCATGGCCGCGACAACACCATCGCCTTCATCCGCCGCATTGCCGATCTGATGCTCGATTGCGTGGCACGCGGCATGCGCGCCGAGGGCGTGCTGCCCGGCGGCCTGGACGTGCCGCGCCGCGCGCGTGGCATGGCCGATCGCCTGACCGCTGCGCCACTGGCCGCGGCGGAATCGGCGATGAGCTGGGTCAGCGCCTGGGCCATCGCCGTGAATGAGGAAAACGCCTCTGGCGGCCGCGTCGTCACCGCGCCCACCAATGGCGCGGCCGGCGTCGTGCCGGCAGTCTTGCGCTACTTGATCGAGCGCCACGGCCACAGCGAGGAGGGCATCCAGCGCTACTTCCTGGTTGCCGCTGCGGTGGGCGGGCTGTGCAAGCGCAACGCCTCCATCTCGGGCGCGGAAGTCGGTTGCCAGGGAGAAGTCGGCTCCGCCGCAGCGATGGCGGCTGCCGGGCTGGCCGCCGCCATGGGCGCCAGCAATGCGCGTATCGAAAACGCCGCAGAAATCGCGCTCGAGCACCATCTGGGCATGACCTGCGATCCAATCGCCGGCCTGGTGCAAGTGCCCTGCATCGAGCGCAACGCCATGGGCGCGGTCAAGGCCATCAATGCCTGCTCCATGTCGCTGCTCGGCACCGGCGTGCACCTGGTCAGCCTGGACCAGGCCATCACCACCATGCGCGAAACCGGGCGCGACATGCAAAGTCGCTACAAGGAAACCTCGCTCGGCGGCCTCGCCGTCGTCTATTCGTTGCGGCAGGTGGAGTGCTGACAGCGCCTGGCAAAGACAGCAAAAAGGCGCGCCGCCGAAGCTGCGCGCCCTGTGGGTCAGGCAGGAGCTGACGCCGGTTTACAGCGCAGCCACCACAGCATCGCCCATCTCGGCGGTGCTGACCTTGGTCGTGCCTTCGGACCAGATATCAACGGTACGCAGACCCTGCTCCAGCACCTTCTGCACCGCCGCCTCGATGCGCGTAGCAGCCGCTTCCTGGTTCAGCGAGAAGCGCAGCATCATGGCGGCACTCAGGATCGTCGCCAGCGGGTTGGCAATGCCCTGGCCGGCAATGTCCGGCGCGCTGCCGTGGCTGGGCTCGTACAGGCCCTGGTTCTTGTCGTTGAGGCTGGCCGAGGGCAGCATGCCGATGGAGCCAGTCAGCATCGCCGCCTCGTCGGACAGGATATCGCCGAACATGTTGCCGGTCACCACCACGTCAAACTTCTTCGGTGCCTTCACCAGCTGCATCGCGGCGTTGTCCACCAGCATGTGGTCCAGCTCCACGTCCGGGTACTCCTTGGCGACTTCCACCACCACGTCTTTCCACAGCTGCGAGGTTTCCAGCACGTTGTTCTTGTCCACGCTGGTCAGGCGCTTGCTGCGCTTTTGCGCGGCCTGGAAGGCGGTGTGGGCAATGCGCTCGATTTCCGGGCGGCTGTAGCGCATCGTGTCGAAGGCTTCCTCGGTGCCGGGGAAATGGCCGTCTTCGGCGGTGCGGCGGCCACGCGGCGTGCCAAAGTAGATGTCACCGGTCAACTCGCGGATCAGCAGGATGTCCAGGCCAGCCACCAGCTCGGGTTTCAGGCTGGACGCGTTGACCAGCTCCTTGTAGCAGATCGCCGGGCGGAAGTTGGCGTACAGGCCGAGTGCCTTGCGCAGGCCCAGGATCGCTTGTTCTGGGCGCAGATGGCGTTCCAGCTTGTCGTATTTCCAGTCGCCCACGGCACCAAACAGCACGGCGTCGGCGGACAGCGCCAGGTTCAGCGTGTGCTCGGGCAGCGGATGGCCGTGCTTGTCGTAGGCGGTACCGCCGACGTCGGCGTATTCCAGCTCCAGATCCAGCTCCAGTGCGTTCAGCACCTTGACCGCTTCTGCAATGATTTCGTGACCGATGCCGTCACCGGGAAGAATGGCGATTTTCATGATGGGTATGTCCTGTTGAATGGGAAAAGCCCCGCCCGGCGGGCAGGGCTGGCAGGAGAGTCTGCCGGGTGCGGAATCAGATGGCGCGTGCCTTGGTCAGCCAGGGCTTGGCGTTCAGGCGCTTTTCTTCATAGGCCTTGATCTTGTCCACGTGGCGCAGCGTCAGGCCGATATCGTCCCAGCCGTTCAGCAGGCATTCCTTGCGGAACGGTTGCACCTCGAACGGGATCTCCTCGCCGTTCGGCTTGACGACCACCTGGCGCGGCAGGTCCACCGTCAGCTGGTAGCCTTCGGTGGCAGCCACTTCCTGGAACAGCGTGTCGATCACGGCTTCGGGCAGCACGATCGGCAGCAGGCCGTTCTTGAAGCAGTTGTTGAAGAAGATGTCGGCAAAGCTGGGTGCCAGGATAGCGCGGAAGCCGTACTGCTCCAGCGCCCACGGCGCGTGCTCGCGGCTGGAGCCGCAGCCAAAGTTGCTGCGCGTCAGCAGCACGCTGGCGCCCTGGTAGCGCGGCTGGTTCAGCACGAAGTCGGGGTTGGGCTGGCGGGCAGACTCGGGCTTGCCGGGCTCGCCCTTGTCCAGGTAGCGCCATTCGTCAAACAGGTTGGGGCCAAAGCCGGTGCGGCGGATGGACTTCAGGAACTGCTTCGGGATGATGGCGTCGGTATCGACGTTCTCGCGGTCGAGCGGGGCCACCAGGCCCTGGTGGATGGTGAACTTTTGCATGGTAATCGTGTAGGGGAAGAAGCGCCTTCCGGCCGCAGCCGGAAGGCGGGGTTGCAGTCTTAGTTGGCGGCGCGTTCGATGGCGCTGCCAGTGGCCTTCACGTCCTGGCCAATGCCCTGGACAGTGTTGCAGGCGCTCAGCGTCAGCATGGCGGCCAGGACAGCACAGATAGCGGTGATTTTCTTCATGGGATTCTCCTTCTGGGGGAAAGTCAACGGCGGTTCAGGCCGTTCATGCAAAAGCACGGACATCCACGAAATGCCCGTGAACCGCGGCCGCCGCGGCCATGGCCGGGCTGACGAGGTGCGTGCGGCCACCAGCACCCTGGCGGCCTTCAAAGTTGCGGTTACTGGTGCTGGCGCAGCGTTCGCCCGGCTCCAGACGATCGGCGTTCATTGCCAGGCACATGCTGCAGCCCGGTTCGCGCCATTCAAAACCGGCATCGATAAAGATCTGGTGCAGGCCTTCCTGCTCGGCTTGCGCCTTCACCAGGCCAGAGCCCGGCACCACCAGCGCCAGCTTGACGTTGGCGGCCACTTGCTTGCCCAGCTTCTGCACCATGGCAGCGGCGGCACGCATGTCCTCGATGCGGCTGTTGGTGCAGCTGCCGATGAACACCTTGTCCACGGCGATCTCGTTGATCGGCGTGTCGGCCTGCAGGTCCATGTAGACCAGCGCACGCTCCATCGCGGCACGCTTGCTGGCATCGCTTTCCTGCGCCGGGTTCGGCACGCGGGCGGTCACGCCCAGCACCATCTCGGGGCTGGTGCCCCAGGTCACCTGCGGCTCGATGGCACTGCCATCCAGCTCGACCACGCGGTCAAACTGGGCACCGTCATCGGACTTCAGCGTGTTCCAGTAGGCCACGGCCTCGTCCCATTCCTCGCCGCCGACAAAGGCGCCGGTTTCGGGATCAGTGCCCGGAGCAAACGGACGGCCCTTGACGTACTCGATGGTCTTCTCGTCCACTGCCACCATGCCGGCGCGCGCACCGGCCTCGATCGCCATATTGCACAGCGTCATGCGGCCTTCCATGCTCAGGCCGCGGATCGAGCTGCCACCAAACTCGATGGTGTAGCCGGTACCGCCAGCGGTGCCGATGGCGCCGATGATGGCCAGCGCCACATCCTTGGCGGACACGCCAGGCTGCAGCTCGCCTTCGACCTTGACCAGCATGTTCTTGGCCTTCTTGGCCAGCAGCGTCTGTGTCGCCATCACGTGCTCGACCTCGCTGGTGCCGATGCCGTGCGCCAGCGCACCAAAGGCACCGTGCGTGCTGGTATGGCTGTCACCGCAGACCACCGTCATGCCGGGCAGGGTGGCGCCGTTCTCCGGGCCCATCACGTGCACGATGCCCTGGCGCTGGTTCAGGAAGGGGAAGTAGGCGCCAGCACCAAATTCCTGGATGTTGGCGTCCAGCGTCGTGACCTGTTCCTTGCTGGTCGGATCGGTGATGCCGTCATAGCCCAGCTCCCAGCCGGTAGTGGGCGTGTTGTGGTCGGCCGTGGCCACCACCGAGTTGATTCGCCAGAGCTTGCGGCCGGCTACGCGCAGGCCCTCGAACGCCTGCGGGCTGGTCACTTCGTGCACCAGATGGCGGTCGATGTAGAGCACCGTGGTGCCATCGTCTTCGGTATGGACGCTGTGCTCGTCCCAGAGTTTGTCGTACAGGGTTTGTGCCATGGTCTTCCTTCTCGCTATACAGGGAAATTTTACGCGGCAGCGGGCCGTTGCGGGCTGGCTGTCGTCAGGTGCTCCACCAGCAGCCGGGCCGGCTGCGGCAGGGTAGAAAAATCGCGCGCCACCAGTTGCAGCTGGCGCTGCGCCCAGGGATCGCGCAGCGGAATGCAGGCCAGCTGGCCGGCTCCGTGCAGCAGTTCAAAGGCGCGACGCGGCATGATGCCCACGCCCAGTCCATTGTCGATCATGCGGCACATCGCATCCAGCCCGGTGACGCGGATGCGCAGCCGGATGCTCTGGCCCGCGCGCAGCGCGGCTTGGCGCATGGCGCGGTTGATCGAGCTGTTGCTGTGCAGGCCAACCTGGTCGTAGGGCAGGGCATCGGCATAGTCGATGCTCTCCTGCTGCGCCAGCGGATGCTGCTGCGGCGTGATCAGCACCAGCTGGTCCTGGCGGTAGGGGCGTGTCTGCAGCCCCTGGTGTTCCAGCGCCAGATAGCAGATGCCCAGATCGGCCGCGCCTTCCTGCACCGCACGCGCCACCTCGTTGCTCAGGTGTTCTTCCAGATCAATCTTGATGTGTTCGTGGGTGCGTGCAAAACTGCCCAGGTCTTCCGGCAGAAACTGCACGATCGCCGAAATGCTCGCATGCACCCGCACATGGCCGCGCACGCCTTCGGCATACTCGCCCAGCTCGGCCTGCATCTTGTCCAGGCCGTAGATCAGCGCGCGCGCGTGGTGCAGCAGGCTTTCACCGGCTGCCGTCAGCGTTACGCCACGCGCATGGCGCTCCAGCAAGGGCGTGCGGAAGATCGCCTCCAGATCGCTCATGCGCTTGCTCACCGCCGAAGCCGCAATGAACTCGCGCTCTGCCGCACGGCCGATACTGCCCAGCTCGCAGACGCTGACGAACAGCTGCAGCGAGGTCAAGTCGACATGACGGGCAAGATTGCGATCGGGAGCCATGAAAACAGGTTGAGCATCGTGGTTCAAGAGGGGATATGGCATTTTCTCATGAGTTTCCACGTTTACCCATCTCTACGCGCGATGGCTAGCCTGCTGATTCACGAGCAGCGCAGGCACAAAAAACCCGCCGTGCCGGAGCAGGGCGGGTGCCGTGGCAGGGGCAGTCAGACTGCCCCGTGTCGCACAGGACGGCTGGCGGATCAGCGCTTGAAGCTGTCCGGCACGTCGCGGCGCGGAGAGCCGGTGTACAGCTGGCGCGGACGGCCAATCTTGTATTCCGGATCGCTGATCATCTCGTTCAGCTGCGCGATCCAGCCCACGGTACGGGCCAGCGCGAAGATGCCGGTGAACAGGTTGACCGGGATACCGATCGCGCGCTGCACGATGCCGGAGTAGAAGTCCACGTTCGGGTACAGCTTGCGCTGGACGAAGTAGTCGTCTTCCAGGGCGATGCGCTCCAGCTCCTTGGCCAGGGCGAACAGCGGATCCTTTTCCAGGCCCAGCTCGGCCAGCACTTCGTTGCAGGTTTCCTGCATCAGCTTGGCGCGCGGGTCGTAGTTCTTGTACACGCGGTGACCAAAGCCCATCAGGCGCACGCCGGAGTTCTTGTCCTTGACCTGCTCCATGAACTCGCCCACCTTGGCCACGCCGCCCATCTTCTGGATGTCTTCCAGCATGTTCAGGCAGGCTTCGTTGGCGCCACCGTGAGCGGGGCCCCACAGGCAGGCTACACCGGCAGCGATGGCTGCAAACGGGTTGGTGCCGGAAGAACCGCACAGGCGCACGGTAGAAGTGGAAGCGTTCTGCTCGTGGTCAGCGTGCAGGATGAAGATGCGGTCCAGCGCCTTCTCGATCACCGGGTTGACCTTGTACTCTTCGCAGGGCGTACCGAACATCATGCGCAGGAAGTTGCCGGCATAGCTCAGGTTGTTCTGCGGGTACATGTAGGGCTCGCCCTTGCCGTACTTGTAGGCCATGGCGACCAGCGTCGGCATCTTGGCGATCAGCTGGGTGGCAGCGATGTCGCGGTGCACCGGGTTGTGGATGTCGGTGCTCTCGTGGTAGAAGGCGGACATGGCGCCCACCAGGCCGGTCAGCACGGCCATCGGGTGCGCGTCACGGCGGAAACCACGCAGGAAGAACTGCATCTGCTCGTTCACCATGGTGTGGCTCAGCACCATCTTGTGGAAGTCTTCACGCTGTTGTGCTTCCGGCAGGTCGCCCTTCAGCAGCAGGTAGCAGGTGTCCAGGAAATCGCACTTCTCGGCCAGCTGCTCGATCGGGTAGCCGCGGTACAGCAGCTCGCCCTTGTCACCGTCGATGTAGGTGATGGCGGACTGGCAGGAGGCCGTGGACAGGAAACCCGGATCGTAGGTGAACATGCCAGTCTGGCCATACAGCTTGCGGATGTCGATGACGTCCGGACCGATGTTGCCGTGGTAGATGGGCAGTTCGATGCTGGGGTTGCCGTTGCTGAAGGACAGCGTGGCCTGGTTGTCGGCGAGTTTCATGTGGGAATCTCCTGGTGTAGTAATCGTGTTGACTTGGAAAAGAGCCGGTGGAGTACACCGGCACTTTTGTTAAGAGGATCTGGGGGTTCGCATGCGCTCCAGCAGGGACAGCACATCGGGCGTATCCAGCGGTGCAGTGGGTTCCTTGCGTCGCAGCATCAGATCCAGCAGATCGTTGTCCGCCAGGTCCATCAGGGCGTACATCGCCCTGGCTTCCCTGACTGTCATGGCGCTTCCGTACTTGTCCAGATAGCGCTCGATGAACAGGTCATTCTCCAGCAGGCCGCGCCGGCAGCGCCAGCGCAACTTGCTGTATTCAACCGGAGTGAGGCGGTCGTCGAGTTCGTCCATCGGCCAATCCGATCAGACGGTACGACGGACCATCAACTCCTTGATTTTGCCAATGGCCTTGGTCGGATTCAAGCCCTTCGGGCAAACATCCACACAGTTCATGATGGAGTAGCAGCGGAACAGGCGGTAGGGGTCTTCCAGGTTGTCGAGACGTTCGCTGGTGGCTTGGTCGCGGCTGTCGGCCAGGAAGCGGTACGCCTGCAGCAGGCCGGCCGGACCCACGAACTTGTCGGGGTTCCACCAGAAGCTCGGGCAGCTGGTGGAGCAGCTCGCGCACAGGATGCACTCGTACAGGCCGTTGAGCTCTTCGCGCTCTTCGGGGCTCTGCAGGCGCTCCTTCTGGGGCGGCGGCGTGTCGTTGATCAGGTACGGCTTGATCGAGTGGTACTGGTTGAAGAACATGGTCATGTCCACAATCAGGTCACGGATCACCGGCAGGCCCGGCAGCGGCTTCAGGACGATCGGGTCCTTCAGGCTGCGCAGGTTGGTCAGGCAGGCCAGGCCGTTCTTGCCGTTGATGTTCATGGCGTCCGAGCCGCACACGCCTTCACGGCAGGAACGACGGAAGGACAGGCTGGGATCCACGGCCTTCAGCTTGACCAGGGCGTCCAGCAGCATGCGCTCATGGCCTTCGAGCTCCAGCTCGATGGTCTGCATATAGGGCTTGGCATCCTTGTCCGGATCGTAGCGGTAGATCTTGAAAGTACGTTTTTGCATGAGATAACTCCAAATCGGTTGTCGTTGGCGCAGCTGCCGGATCAGAAGGTACGGACGCGCGGCGGCACGGTTTCAACCGTCAGGGGCTTGGTACGCACCGGCTTGTAGCTCAGGCTGTTGGTAGCGCTGTGCCACTGGGTGTGCTTCATCCAGTTGACATCGTCACGGCCCAGCGGGGCGGTCGGGTGATCGGCCGGATGCTCGTAGTCGTAGACGGTGTGGGCGCCACGGCACTCGTGACGGGCAGCGGCAGACACCATGGTGGCCTGGGCCACTTCGATCAGGTTTGCCACTTCCAGGGCTTCCTGGCGTGCCATGTTGAACACCTGGGAGTTGTCCTTCAGGCCGACGTTGGCCACGCGCTCGCGGATCGCGGCGATCTTGGTCACGCCTTCGTCCATGCCGGCTTGCGTGCGGAACACGCCAGCGTGCTGCTGCATCGCGTTGCGGATGTCGTTGGCGATATCCTGGGCGTACTCGCCGTTCGGGTTGTTGTTCAGCTTGTCCAGACGGGCACGGGTGAAGTCGCTGGCGTTGGCCGGCAGATCCTTGTGCGTCTTGTTCTCGCTGTTGTACTTGATGATGTGGTTGCCGGCAGCCTTGCCGAACACCAGCAGGTCCAGCAGGGAGTTGGTGCCCAGGCGGTTGGCGCCGTGCACGCTCACGCAGGAGCACTCGCCCACGGCGTACAGGCCGTTGATGACGCGGTCTTCGCCATTCACGTGCTCGACCACCTGGCCGTTGATGGTGGTGGGGATGCCGCCCATCTGGTAGTGGATGGTGGGCACCACCGGGATCGGCTCCTTGGTGATGTCGACGTTGGCGAAGTTGACGCCAATTTCATACACGGAGGGCAGACGCTGGTGGATCTTGTCGGCACCCAGGTAGGAGAAGTTCAGCAGGATGTGGTCCTTGTTGGGACCGCAGCCACGGCCTTCCTTGATTTCCTGGTCCATGCAGCGGGACACGAAGTCACGCGGTGCCAGGTCCTTGTATTCGGGGGCATAACGCTCCATGAAGCGCTCGCCTTCGCTGTTCACCAGGTAGGCGCCCTCGCCGCGGCAGCCTTCGGTCAGCAGCACGCCGGCTCCGGCCACGCCGGTCGGGTGGAACTGCCAGAACTCCATGTCCTGCAGCGCGATGCCGGCGCGGGCAGCCATGCCCAGACCGTCACCGGTGTTGATGAAGGCGTTGGTGGAAGCGGCAAAAATGCGGCCGGCACCGCCGGTGGCCAGCATGGTGGTCTTGGCTTCCAGCATGAAGACCTCGCCGGTCTCCATTTCCATGGCGGTCACGCCCACCACGTCGCCGCTGGCGTCGCGCACCAGGTCCAGTGCCATCCATTCGACGAAGAACTGGGTGCGGGCCGACACGTTCTGCTGATACAGCGTGTGCAGCATGGCGTGGCCGGTACGGTCGGCAGCCGCGCAGGCGCGCTCCACCAGCTTGCGGTGGCCGTCGCCGGCGTCTACCGTGTGGCCACCGAAGGGGCGCTGGTAGATGGTGCCGTCCGGGTTGCGGTCGAACGGCATGCCGAAGTGTTCCAGCTCGTACACGACGTTGGGTGCTTCACGGCACATGAACTCGATGGCGTCCTGGTCGCCCAGCCAGTCGGAGCCCTTGATGGTGTCGTAGAAGTGGTCTTGCCAGCTGTCGGGGTTCATGTTGCCCAGCGAGGCGCTGACGCCGCCCTGTGCCGCCACGGTGTGGGAGCGGGTGGGGAACACCTTGGTCAGTACGGCAACGCTCAGGCCGGCGCGGGCCAGTTGCAGGGATGCACGCATGCCGGAACCACCGGCGCCCACGATCACGACGTCATACTTGCGGCGCGGCAGGGATTGGGTAATCGAAGTCATTGTTTACAGTCTCCACAGAACTTGGGCAGCCCAGCCAGCGGAGCCAATCAGCCACGCGGCGGCGAACAGTTGCAGGGCCAGGCGGATGCTGACCGGCTTGATGTAATCCATGAACACGTTGCGGACGCCGATCCAGGCGTGCCAGCAGATGGAGATCACGGTGATGAAGGTCAGGAACTTCATCCAGGTAGCGGAGAAGATGCCGGACCAGGCCTCGTAGCCCAGCGGGCCGGAGGTGAAGATGACGGACAGCAGCAGGGCGATCGTGAAGATGGCCATGATGATGGCGGAACCGCGTTGCACGATCCAGTCACCCGTACCGTAGTGGGCAGCACCGCCTGCGCGACGCTTGGAACCATAGTTGACAGCAGACATGGGTTTACCTCTTTAGCTTTGAAATCAGAACAGGCCGAACAGCTTGGCGCCCAGCAGCACGGTCAGGCCCAGGCTCAGCACCAGCGTGAAGATGGCGGAAGAACGGCCAAACTGCTTGTTCACGGCGGAGTGGCAGAAGTCCATGTAGATATGGCGCAGGCCGGCGATCAGGTGGTGCAGGAAGGACCAGATCAGCAGCAGGCCGATCAGCTTGTAGAACCAGCCAGGCATGCCGAGGCTGCCGTTGAACAGGCCGGTGAAGCGCTCCCAGGAGACCTGCGAGCTGACCGACTTGTCGAACAGCCAGACGATGAAGGGCAGCAGCAGGAACATCAGCATGCCGCTGATGCGGTGCAGGATGGAGACCTTGGCCGCGATGGGCATGCGCAGGGCAATGGGAATCAGGTCCGAGAGACCGATGTTGCGGAACTCGGGGCGCTGGGAGGATTTGTTGGTAGTAGACATGATCAGCCTTGTGAGAGTCAAGAAAGCGAAACAGCCGCACACGACACGAGGCATCGCGTCACGTGTGACAAATATCGTTACAAGAGCGGCGTCGATTTTAGCTGCAATAGTTCACGATATGAGGGGTAACCGTTGGAATCGTACAAATTTGGACGGGTAAGCCATCGCGGCGACCGTTTCCGGCAGCTCAACTCAGGGTGTTGCGGTAGTGGTGGGTATCGGTCCGGTAGAGCGCCTTGCGGATCTCTACTGGCTTGTCGTTGTAGGTCAGGCTGGTGCGTTCCACCTGCAGCAGCGGCATGGCCGGATCGACCTGGAGCAGTTCTGCCTGCTCCGCAGTGGGCAGGGTGGCGCGCACGCGTTCTTCGGCACGTGTCATGCGCACGCCAAAGTCGCGCTCGAACAGGCCATAGGTCGGACCCTGGTGCTCGGACAGCTGTTCCGCCGTGAGCCCCTTGAACAGGCTGGCCGGCAGCCACATGTCTTCCAGGATGGTGGGCACGCCGCCCAGCGAGAGCACGCGGCGGACCTGCAGCACCGGTTCGCCACTGGCGAGTTGCAGCGCCTCGGCCAGCTCGGCCGTGGCACGCAGCCGGCGGCATTCGAGGATGGTGCGCTGCGCCGGACCTTCGCTGTCGAGCGTGCCATGGTCCGGGTACAGGCGCAGGAAGCGGTATTCCACATGGCGCTCGTTGTGGCTGGCAACAAACGTGCCCTTGCCCTGGCGGCGGATCACCAGGTTTTCGGCAGCCAGTTCGTCGATCGCCTTGCGCACCGTGCCCTGGCTCACGCTGTAGCGCTTGGCCAGTTCCATTTCGCTCGGGATGGCTTCTTGCGGCTTCCATTCACCAGCCTGCAGGCTGTGCAGCATGGCCTGCTTGATCTGCTGGTAGAGCGGACTGAAGGTGGGGGTGGCAGCGTTGTCGCTGCCGGCTGCCGGGCCGGAGTGGGCGGCTTCCGCGAGGGCGGTAGGGGCTTGGGTCATGGCACTGTTGCGCCTGTGTAACAGGAGCGGGATAGAGTGGAGTTGACACGCTGGATAGCGCGGTCATTTGCTAAATGATATCTTATATAAGACATAAGACAAGTTGTCGCGCAACAGCTTTCGGCGTTACACTATGGCACGCGCTGTGAGCGGGCCTGGATCCAAGTATCCGGGCGACCGGCACACGGGTTTCTTGTCGTCTGCCGGGTGGCAGGCAACATCCATTTTTTTCTTCTCACACTCCCTGGAGACTGTTTCATGAGCAAATCCCCCGTACGCGTTGCCGTTACCGGCGCTGCTGGCCAGATCGGTTACGCCCTGCTGTTCCGTATTGCTTCCGGCGAAATGCTGGGCAAGGACCAGCCCGTGATCCTGCAGCTGCTCGAAATCCCGGACGAGAAGGCCCAGAACGCGCTGAAGGGCGTGATGATGGAACTGCAGGACTGCGCATTCCCGCTGCTGGCTGGCATGGAAGCCCACTCCGATCCGATGACTGCCTTCAAGGATGCCCAGTACGTGCTGCTGGTCGGCGCCCGTCCGCGTGGCCCCGGCATGGAGCGTGCCGACCTGCTGGCAGCCAATGCCCAGATCTTCACCGCCCAGGGCAAGGCCCTGAACGCCGTGGCTGACCGCAACGTCAAGGTGCTGGTGGTGGGCAACCCTGCCAACACCAACGCCTACATCGCCATGAAGAGCGCTCCGGACCTGCCGGCCAAGAACTTCACCGCCATGCTGCGCCTGGACCACAACCGTGCCGCCAGCCAGATCGCCGAGAAGACCGGCAAGCCGGTGTCCAGCATCGAGAAGCTGGCCGTGTGGGGCAACCACTCTCCCACCATGTACGCCGACTACCGCTTCGCCACCATCGACGGCCAGGGCGTCAAGGACCTGATCAACGACGAAGACTGGAACCGCAACACCTTCCTGCCGACCGTGGGCAAGCGTGGCGCCGCCATCATCGAGGCACGTGGCCTGAGCTCTGCCGCTTCTGCTGCCAACGCCGCCATCGACCACATGCGTGACTGGGCCCTGGGCACCAACGGCCAGTGGGTCACCATGGGTATCCCGAGCCAGGGCTGGTACGGCATCCCGCAAGACACCATGTTCGGCTTCCCGGTGACATGCGAAAACGGCGAGTACAAGGTCGTGGAAGGCCTGGAAATCGACGCGTTCAGCCAGGAATGCATCAACAAGACCCTGGCCGAGCTGGAAGGCGAGAAGGAAGGCGTGCAGCACCTGCTGTAATTGCTACCCTGGCTGCCGCACAAGCGGCAGCACCAAGGATCTGCCCTGTTTCGACAGGGCATCTGCCCAAGCGCATGTGCTGTGTGCTTGGGTGGATTTTGACCCTGCAGGCATCGCCTGCGCAGCCTGCCAGACCACGACATGACAGACTTGACCACGGCCCACCCGCGTGATGTGCTGCTGGGCGCCCAGGGCGCTACCGGCCAGCTCCCCACCTGCGATCACTATTGCGGGATGGAAGCGCGTATCCGCAAGAGCCTGCAGCTGCAGGCCGAGATGACCGAAGAGTTCGGTGCCTGCGTGTTTGACCTGACCATGGACTGCGAAGACGGTGCCCCGGTTGGCGGCGAGGCCGAGCATGCCGCCATGGTGCTGGAGCTGGCGCGCTCCGCTGCAGCCGATGCGCGTGTCTCGGTGCGCGTGCATCCGGTCGATCATCCCGCTTTTGCCGCTGATGTCGAGACGCTGGTGGGGCAGGGGGCTTCCATCTGGCGCCATGTGATGATTCCCAAGGTGGAATCGCTGGCCGATGTCGAGCTTGCCGTGCAGCATGTGGATGCGCACGGTGGCCAGCAGATGCCGCTGCAGGTGCTGCTCGAGTCCTCCTTTGCCATTCGCAACGCCTTCGAGATTGCCGCCCATCCGCGCGTGCAGTCGATCAGCTTTGGCCTGATGGATTTTGTCTCGGCCCACGGCGGTGCCATCCCGGGCGACGCGATGGGCCTGGAAGGCCAGTTCAGCCACCCGCTGGTGATGCGTGCCAAGTTGGAGCTGGCCGCTGCCTGCCATGCCTACGGCAAGACGCCATCGCACTGCGTGGTGACCGAGTTCAGCAACACCGATGCGATCCAGCACGCGGCCGAACGTGCCGCGCGCGAGCTTGGCTACACCCGCATGTGGAGCATCCACCCGGCGCAGATCCGCCCGATCATCGAGGCCTTTGCCCCGACCGAGGCCGAGATCGGTGACGCCGCCGAGATCATCGCTGCTGCCATCGCGGCCGAGTGGGCGCCGGTGAGTCACAAGAAGAAACTCCATGACCGCGCCAGTTACAGGTACTACTGGCAATTGCTGGAGCGTGCCCATGCCACTGGCAAATCGTTACCAGAGACCATCCAGGGATTCTTTGCCTGAGGCTTTTGATTCCATAATGCAGCATCTTCATTTTTGCAAGTAAAGGACGTCATGAAGAAAACCCTGATCCTGTTCTCTGCCCTGGCGATTGCCAGCTCCGGTGCCATGGCCCAGACGGCCAGCAAGACCAGCACGGCCAAGAAGGCCACGGCGACCAAGGCTGCTGCCAAGAAGGCACCCGTCAAGAAGCCGGTGGCCAAGAAGACCACGGCCAGGAAGGCTGCTCCGGCCAAGAAACCGGCGGCCAAGCCGGCAGTCGCCCAGAGCACGCTGCGCGACCGCCTGGCGGTCAACCCGCTGACCGGTGCCAGCGCACCGGCCGCTCCGTTGCCGCCCGCACCGGGTGTCGCCTTCCCGGCGACTGCGCTGCCGGTGTTTGCCGGCGCCATGCGCTGCGACATGAACCAGACCGTGACTGTCACCCCCGACGCTGCCGATCCCTATGTCTACAAGGTCAATCTGACGCGCGGCCCGACCTACACCATGCGCCAGGTGCCGACCACCACCGGTGTGGTGCGACTGGAAGACAAGGATGCCGGCGCCACCTGGCTGCAGCTGGGCAACAAGTCCATGCTGATGAACCAGAAGCTGGGCCAGCGCCTGGCCGATGGTTGCCGCAACGAACAGCAGATGGCGCGCGAGGAAGAGCTCAAGCTCAACCCGGTCGACCTGCTGAAATAAGCCGATCCGTGCTGCTGCCTGCGGGCAGCAGCAGAACCTCTCTAATTACCTACCAGGAGAAAACCCATGTTGAAAGCCTACCGTGACCATGTGGCCGAGCGTGCCGCACTCGGCATTCCCCCGCTGGCGCTGGATGCCAAGCAGACATCCGAACTGATCGAGCTGATCAAGAACCCGCCGGCCGGTGAAGAAGCTTTCCTGGTCGATCTCCTGACGCACCGCGTGCCGCCGGGCGTGGACGATGCGGCCAAGGTCAAGGCCAGCTTCCTGGCTGCCGTGGCGCACGGTGACATCCAGGTGGCGCTGATCAGCAAGGCCAAGGCGACCGAGCTGCTCGGTACCATGGTTGGTGGCTACAACGTGGGTCCGCTGGTGGAGCTGCTGGATGATGCCGAAGTGGCTGACATCGCTGCCGCAGGTCTGAAGAAGACCCTGCTGATGTTCGACTACTTCAACGACGTGGCAGCCAAGGCCAAGGCTGGCAATGCCAAGGCCAAGGAAGTGCTGCAGAGCTGGGCCGATGCCGAGTGGTTCACCAGCCGTCCTGAAGTGGCGCAGAAGATCACCGTCACCGTGTTCAAGGTGCCGGGCGAGACCAACACCGACGACCTGTCGCCCGCTCCCGATGCCTGGAGCCGCCCCGACATCCCTCTGCACTACCTGGCGATGCTGAAGAACACCCGCCCCGACGCGGCCTTCAAGCCCGAGGAAGATGGCAAGCGCGGTCCGATCCAGTTCATCGAAGACCTGAAGAAGAAGGGCCATATCGTGGCCTACGTGGGTGACGTGGTCGGTACCGGCTCCAGCCGCAAGTCCGCGACCAACTCCGTGATCTGGGCGACTGGCGAAGACATCCCCTTCGTGCCGAACAAGCGCTTTGGTGGCGTGACGCTGGGTGGCAAGATCGCTCCGATCTTCTTCAACACCCAGGAAGACTCCGGCTCCCTGCCGATCGAGGTCGATGTGACCAAGATGGAAATGGGCGACGTGCTGGACGTCTACCCCTACGAAGGCAAGGTCGAGAAGAATGGCGAGAAGATTGCCGACTTCGCCCTGAAGAGCGATGTGCTGCTGGACGAAGTGCAGGCCGGTGGCCGTATCAACCTGATCATCGGTCGCAGCCTGACCGCCAAGGCACGTGAAGAGCTGGGCCTGCCCGCTTCCACCGCCTTCCGCCTGCCCAAGGCGCCGGTCGATTCCGGCAAGGGCTTCACGCTGGCACAGAAGATGGTCGGCCGCGCCTGCGGTCTGCCGGAAGGCCAGGGCATCCGCCCGGGCACCTACTGCGAGCCGCGCATGACCACCGTCGGCAGCCAGGACACCACCGGCCCGATGACGCGTGACGAACTGAAGGACCTGGCCTGCCTGGGCTTCAGTGCCGACATGGTGATGCAGTCCTTCTGCCACACCGCAGCCTATCCGAAGCCGGTCGACGCCAAGATGCACCGCGAACTGCCCGAGTTCATCAGCAGCCGTGGTGGCGTAGCCCTGCGTCCGGGCGACGGCGTGATCCACAGCTGGCTGAACCGCCTGCTGCTGCCTGACACCGTTGGTACCGGCGGCGACAGCCACACGCGTTTCCCGATCGGCATCAGCTTCCCGGCCGGTTCCGGTCTGGTGGCCTTTGGTGCCGCCACCGGCGTGATGCCGCTGGACATGCCGGAATCCGTGCTGGTGCGCTTCAAGGGCGAGATGCAGCCGGGCGTGACCCTGCGTGACCTGGTGCATGCGATTCCGCTGTACGCCATCAAGGCTGGCCTGCTGACGGTTGAAAAAGCTGGCAAGAAGAACATCTTCTCTGGCCGCGTGCTGGAAATTGAAGGCCTGCCGAACCTGAAGGTCGAACAGGCATTCGAACTGTCCGACGCCTCTGCCGAGCGTTCCGCTGCCGGTTGCACGATCAAGCTGAACCAGGAACCCGTCATTGAGTACCTGCAGTCCAACGTCGTGCTGATGAAGAACATGATTGCCGACGGCTACGAAGACGCCAAGACGCTGCAGCGCCGTATCGAGAAGGTCGAGCAGTGGCTGGCCAACCCGCAGCTGCTGGAAGCCGATGCTGACGCCGAGTACGCCGCCGTAATCGAGATCGATCTGGCCGACATCAAGGAGCCGATCGTCTGCTGCCCGAACGACCCGGATGACGCCAAGTTCATGTCCGAAGTGGCCGGTACCCCGATCGATGAAGCCTTCATCGGCTCCTGCATGACCAACATCGGCCACTTCCGTGCCGCAGCCAAGCTGCTGGGCGGCAAGCGCGATATCCCGGTCAAGCTGTGGGTGGCTCCGCCGACCAAGATGGACCAGAACGAGCTGATGAAGGAAGGCCATTACGCTGCCTTCGGTACCGCCGGCGCGCGTACCGAAATGCCGGGCTGCTCGCTGTGCATGGGTAACCAGGCACAGGTGCGTGAAGGCGCGACCGTGATGTCCACGTCTACCCGCAACTTCCCGAACCGTCTGGGCAAGAACACCAATGTGTATCTGGGTAGCGCCGAGCTGGCAGCGATCTGCTCCAAGCTGGGTCGCATCCCGACCGTGGCGGAATATCAGGCCGAAATGGGCGTCATCGACGCCGACAAGGCCAGCGTCTACCGCTACATGAACTTCGACCAGATCGAGGAATACGCAGAAGTGGCCAAGAGCGTCTAAGCCCTTGCCAATGGGCGGCTCGCAGGAGTCGCCCTGATGCGATCAACCCCGTTGCCTTGTGGTGGCGGGGTTTTTTCTTGTCCATTTCCTGGCTGGAGAGGCTGAGCTGGGCATGAAAAAGCCTCCTGGCCGGGGCGAGGAGGCTGTACAAGGTGTTGACCGTCAGCTCACAGCGGCGGCTCTTCGTGCTTGTCCTTCATCACCAGGTAGACGCCGCCAGCGGCCAGCGCCGCCCAGACGACAAAGGCCAGCATGCCAAAGCGTTCGGCCAGCGGGTTCATGTTGAACAGCATCAGCAAGGCCATGGCAAGCAGGGCGTTGCCGATCCAGAAGCGGGTCTTTGAAGGGGATGGGGTCTGGTTCATGCGATGCGTGCCTGGGCACGTACTGGATGCTGCCGGATCGGCCGCCGTGTCTGCGGGCGATCCGGAGCAAGGGTCAGTTCGTCTTGCCGTAGCTGGCGTAGGCCTCGTAGGCGTGGTAGTTGGAGGCGGAGCGTTCGATGCCGTTGAGCACCGCGCCAGCCACCTGGATCTGGTTGTTGCGCAGGCGATCCAGGCTGGCCTCGATATCCTTCACGGTGGTCTGCTCGAAGCGCGTGACCATCAGCGTGGTACCTGCCAGCTGGCCGATGATGTTGGCGTCGGTCACAGCCAGCACTGGCGGAGAGTCGACGATGACAAAATCGTACTGGCTGGAGGCCTGTTGCAGCAGTTCCGCCAGACGCGGGCTGGACAGCAGTTCGGCCGGGTTGGCCTTGTTGCTGGTGCCGTGCGACATGAAATCCAGGCCGGCTACGGAGGTCGTCTTGATCTGGGCGCTGGAGCCGGGGTTGGCCAGGTATTCGGCCAGGCCCTGTCCCAATTCCACGTTCAGCAGTTCATGCACGCCGCCCTTGCGCAGGTCGGCGTCGATCAGCAGTACCTTCTTGCCGCCCTGGGCCATCACGGTGGCCAGGTTGGCACTGACGAAGGTCTTGCCGACCGCCGGGGTGGCACCCGTGATCATCAGCACGTTGTTGCGTGCCTCCATCAGGTTGAAGTACAGCGCGGTACGCAGCGAGCGCAGGGCTTCCACCGCAATGTCGTCAGGCTGGTTGGCGGCCAGCAGGAAGTTGGAGCGCACGTTCTTGTCGCGACGCTTCAGGTGCTTCAGGACCAGGTCGCGCTTGCGTTGCGTAGACGACAAGGGTACAGAAGACAATACCGGCATGCCGATATCTTCCAGCTCATGGGCTTCCTCGATGCCGCGGCGGAACAGCGATCGCAGGATGAAATACAGGGCGCTCAGCAGGCCGGCACCCAGCGTGCTGGCCAGCACGATCAATGGTTTTTTCGGTTTGATCGGCTCTTCCATGGTCAGGGCGCGATCGATCACGCGGATATTGCCGATTGTGCTGGCCTGGGTGATGTTCAGTTCCTGCTGCTTGGTCAGCAGCTGCTGGTAGATCGCCTGCTGGATCTGGACGTCGCGGTTCAGACGGATCACATCCTGCTGTGTCTTGGGCAGGTTGCTGATCTTGCCTAGCAGCTGCTTGCGGGCATTTTCCAGCACCTGCTTCTTCTCGGCGATGGCCTTGTAGACCGGGTGATCCGGTGTGTAGAGCTGGGAAACCTCGCTTTCCTTGATCTTGAGATCGGTCAGCTGCATGTCGATCTGGTTCAGGCTCTGCACCACGCCTTGCGATTCGATGGCGATATCGACGGTAGCGTTGCGGTTGCGGTAGGCGTTGAGGGCATTTTCAGCCTCTTCCAGTTTCTGCTTGATTTCCGGCAGCTGCTGTTCGACAAATTTCAGGCTGGCGCCGGCCACCTGGGCATCGTATTCCTGGTTCTGGCTGACGTAGTGGTCGATGATGGTGTTCAGCGTATTCTGCGCACGTGCCGGATTCTCGTCATCCAGGCTCATGCCCATGATGTTGGTCTTCTTGCCGTTCTCCTGTACGCCCAGGGAGCGCGACAGGCGCGTGATGGCAGACTGGCGGGAAACCGGTGTGACCTCGAATTCGTCGCCGGGCAGGCCGGCAAACTTGCTGACGTGGATGGACACGCCATCGGCGGCGGTAAAGGCGGTACCGGTGGTAGCGGCATGGGTTTCACCATCAGGCATGGTGATCTCGAACTTGTTGCCGCCCTGGTAGCGCAGGGTGAAGGTTTCGCCACGCAGGCTGTCCGGCACGACCATGCTGGTGATGACCAGTTCCGGTGCAACCTTGCGCTTGTCGCCAAAGTACTTGGTGTAGAACGGCGGGCGAACGTACTCGGGCCTGGCCGTCAGGTTCAGTTCGTCCACGGTAGTACCCAGCACCATGCGCGAACGGATGATCTGGATCTCGGTAGCGGCGTCACCGGATTCGTTGCCGGTGAGGGCGCTCAGTTCGCCAAGGATCTGGTTCTTGTTCTTGGGCTCGATCTGCAGCAGGGCGTTGGACTGGTAGACCGGGGTGGCGCTGAGGGCGTAGAGGGCACCGGCCAGCAGGCCGGCCAGCAGGCTCAGGCCGATCCAGGTCTTGTTGAGCAGCAGGACGTTGAACAGGCGACCCAGGTCGATTTCGTCGTCGTTCTGCTGCGGACGGTTGCGGGAAGCGGAGCTTGCGTTTTGGCTATTGGACATGGATTTACCAGTTCATCTTGCTTTTCCATTGCTCGGAAAAGGCAGAAATCAGTTGATAGGCGGAAGCAAAGTGGCTGGCGTCCTTGCGATACGGGTCGGCCACTTCCTGCTGGTTGTTCCAGCGGCCCAGCAGCATCACCTTGCCACGGGCACTCGGGCTGATCTGGCAGACGCTGTCGACATGGCGCTGCTCCATCACCAGGATCAGGTCATAGGACTGGCACATGGCATCGGTGAGTTGGCGCGCGCGATGCGACGACAGGTCCAGACCGTCCTGCACGGCTTCGACTTGCGATTGCGGGTCAGCAGGGTGGTCCACCATGGCCTGGATGCCGGCAGAGGCGACTTCGACCGAGGCCGGTGCCAGCTGGCGCAGCTTGGCCTCGGCCAGCGGGGAGCGGCAGATATTGCCGACGCAGACCACCAGGATCTTGTTGAACATGGGGCTTAGTCTCCCAGGTTGAAGGCGTTGGCCAGCAGGCCGAAGGTGGTCAGGGATGGGATCACCTGGCTCACGACACGGTTCCAGCGGCCGACCGGTGCCAGCGTCACGAACACGATGTCTTCCGGCTGCAGCTGGAAGCGGGTGCCCATGGCAAAGGCCGAGGCGTCCTTCAGGTTGAGCTGGTAGATGTCGGCAATCTTGTGGGTAGCGGCAGGATCACGCGGACGGATCACGAACACGCCGCGCGCATCGGCCAGGGTCTGGCTGATGCCCTTGGCCTCACCGAGGGCGGCGGTCAGCGACAGGCCGCTCGGAGGCACGGCCAGCGTCTTCTGCTCGATCACTTCACCCATCACGTGGATGCGGCGCTTTTCGTTGGTGGGAATGAACAGCACGTCGTTCGGGCCGAGCAGCACGTTCTGGCTCATGTCGCCGTGCTGCATGATGTCGTACAGTGAAATCGTGCGCGTATGACCGTTGCGCGTCAGCGTGGCACGTGTCGGATCGGCGTTGTCAGCCAGGCCACCGGCCAGGTTGACGGCGTTCAGCACCGTCATCGGCACGTTGGTGATGGCGAGCTGGGACGGGCGCTCGACGGCGCCGGTCACTTGCACTTTCTTGTGCTGGTAGGCGGCAATCGTGACATCGACCTGCGGGTAGCGCAGGTAACGGCCTAGCAGGCCGGTCAGCTGGGCGCGGATCTGCGAGGCCGACTTGCCTGACACGCGCACGCGGCCAGCGTACGGGTAGAAGATGTAGCCTTGCGCATCGACCACGGTGCCGCTGGAAGTGTTCTGCTGCTGGCCGTCCAGGCCACCCATCAGGGAGGTGGCATTGGTCATGGGAGCCTGGCCGACGGCACGGTTGATCTCCGGGTGGCCCCAGACCACGATGTTCAGCACATCACCGGGACCGACGCGGTAGTCATAGGCTTGCAGGCTGGAGGCCAGACCCGGATTGGCGCGCGGCAGCACTTCCGGCCGGTACTGTGTTGCCAGCAGGGCCGGGGTGATCGGGAAGATCTCGACATGCTGGTTGATATCGAAGGTAGCCGCATCGTGGGGCTGTGTGACCTGCTTGCCGGAAGTCTTGAGTTGTACGCCAGGGACGGCACAGCCTGTCAGGGTGACAGCCAGGGCCAGCAGGGCAGTCGGGATCAAACGTGGGGTCATGGTAATCATCGGGGCTATGGCTAGAGACCTTGCGGGCAAGAATGAATTGTAACCAGTGATTACTGGGTCAGGCGCGCCAGCAGCGCACCCTGGTAGCGGGGTTCCAGCGGCAGCCAGACCTTGAGCGGGCTGCCATTGGCGACCTGGATATCCAGGCCGTCGGCATTCTGCATGGATTCCAGTCTGACGATCTGGTTCCCTGCCGGGTGAATGACCTCGAGTCGGTCACCCACCGCAAAGCGGTTCTTGACCTCGACCTGTAGCCAGCCATCGCGGCTTTCGGTCTTGCTGACTTCGCCGACAAACTGGCTGCGCTGGGTCTGCGAGCTGCCGGTTTCGTAGTTCTGGTAGTCGTTAGCCGGACGGCGCTCAAGGAAGCCGGCGGTGTAGCCACGGTTGCTCAGGCCTTCCAGCTCGGTGATCAGTTCCGGGTTGAACGGACGGCCAGCCACGGCATCATCGATCGCGCGGCGGTAGATCTGGGCGGTGCGGCTGACGTAGTAGAGCGACTTGGTACGGCCCTCGATCTTGAGCGAGTCGACACCGATCTGCGTCAGGCGTTCGACGTATTCGACGGCACGCAAATCCTTGCTGTTCATGATGTAGGTGCCGTGCTCGTCTTCCATGATCGGCATCAGCGCGCCGGGACGGCCCACTTCCTCGATCAGGTAGACCTTGTCGGCCAGCGGATGACGCTGGCCATCGCCGGTGGCGGACGGTTCGCGGCTGGTGGCAGCAAAGGATTTCTCGGCCTGCTCGCGCTCGGCTTCGAAGTTGAAATCCTGGTCCATCCTGGTACCGATGGCATCGCCGGTGTTGCTGTCGATATCGGCATCGTGCGTGGCGTAGTTCCAGCGGCAGGCGTTGGTGCAGGTGCCCTGGTTGGGATCGCGCCGGTTGAAGTAGCCGCTGAGCAGGCAGCGGCCGCTGTAGGCAATGCACAGCGCGCCGTGCACGAAGACTTCCAGCTCCATGTCCGGGCATTCCTGGCGGATACGCTCGATTTCGTCCAGGCTGAGTTCGCGCGACAGGATGATGCGCGCCACGCCCATGCGCTGCCAGAACTTGACGGCGGCGTAGTTGACGGTGTTGGCCTGCACCGACAGGTGGATCGGCATCTCGGGCCATTTTTCGCGCACCATCATGATCAGGCCGGGGTCGGCCATGATCAGGGCGTCGGGTTGCAGCGCGATGACTGGTTCGATGTCGCGCATGTAGGTGCGCACCTTGTCGTTGTGCGGCAGCAGGTTGCTGGTAACGAACAGCTTCTTGCCGCGCGCGTGGGCTTCGGCAATGCCTTGCTGCAGCTGCTCCAGCCGGAATTCGTTGTTGCGCGCGCGCAGGCTGTAGCGCGGCTGGCCGGCGTAGACGGCATCCGCGCCGTAATCGTAGGCAGCACGCATCTTGTCGAGACTGCCAGCGGGTAGCAGCAGCTCGGGAGCTCGGAGGGGTAGGGTCATGCAGGACCGGCAAGGGCGAACCTTGCCATCAGGGAAATTCGGAAAATCCCTGATTGTCCCGTTTTTTCATGAACTTGGCGAGACAGAACCGTGAAACCAAAGCGCAATGCGAGTGCATATTGCACATCGATACCCGCAGATGTGTGCTAAGCGGGACAGTTTCGGTTCACAATCAGGCCATGGATACACCTTTGCTGATAGCAGGCGGCGGCATTGGCGGGCTCGCTGCCGCACTGGCGCTGGCGCGCCAGCAAATTCCTTCCCGCGTGATTGAGCAGGCCGATGCCTGGGCCGAGGTCGGTGCTGGCATCCAGCTCGGGCCGAACGTGGTGCGCGTGCTCAAGAGCTGGGGCCTGGGCGATGCGCTGCAGGAGATTGCATCTTTCCCGCAAATGCTGCGTGTGCGCGATGCGCTCAACGGCCGCCTGCTCGGCATGCTGCCCTTCGATTCCCATTTCAGCCTGCGCTATGGCGCGCCCTATGCCACGGTACATCGTGCCGACCTGCACCGCGTGCTGCTGCAAGAGGTGATGCGCCAATACGGGGTGCAGCCACAGCTGCAGCGGCGGATGGAACGCTTCCAGACCCGGTCCGATGGCACCCTGGATGTCGAGCTGGCCGCGACTGGCTCCGATGCCGTGCGTGAACAATGGCAAGTGCCGATGCTGATCGGTGCCGATGGCCTGTGGAGCCGGGTGCGCAAGCAGCTGCTGCCAGGCGAAGCTGAACCGCGTTACAGCGGCATCCTGGCCTACCGGGCGCTGGTACCGCAGACCAGCTTGCCGGCCTGTTTCCGTACGCGCCAGGTCACGGCCTGGCTTGGCCCGGATCTGCATGCGGTGCAGTACCCGGTACGCGGCGGTAGCCACCTCAACCTGGTGATCATGATCAAGGGGCCGCGCCCGGACGACTTGCAGGGCTGGGACCATGCGGCCAATGCCGGCCACCTGCGTACCGCCTTGCGGCACACCGCCTTGCCGGTACGCGGCCTGGCCGATGCGATTGACGACTGGCGGCTGTGGCCGCTGTGCGATCGTCCGCCGGTACGCAGTGCACGGGAGATGGCGCAGGGACAAGTGGCACTGCTGGGCGATGCGGCGCATCCGATGCGGCCTTTCCTGGCGCAGGGCGCAGGCATGGCGATCGAGGATGCTGCCGTGCTGGCACAGTGCCTGCAGGCGGGGGGATTGCAGCAGCAGGCCCTGCAGCAATACGCACAGCAGCGCTGGCAGCGCGTGGCACGCGTGCAGCAGCGCTCGATCCGCAATGGCGGCATTTTCCACAGCAGCGGCTGGATGCGCTGGGGTCGCGATACCGGCATGCGCCTGCTGGGCGAGCGCCTGATCGATGTGCCCTGGCTCTATGGGCAGTGCGTGGTGTGAAGGGTATGATGGCCGCATCACCCTGAGCCCAAGGAGCGAGACATGATGCCGACCCGAACGTCTACCCGATCCCTCACCCTGGCTGCCGGACTGGCCGCTGTCCTGCTGGCAGGCTGTGCCAGCACCCAGGACCAGGCCCCCAGCAGCAGCGAAATGCCACCCGCCATCAACGTCGGTGGCGTGATGGTCGGCACCGCCAACCGCATGACGCTCTATACCTTTGACCAGGATGGCGTCAACAAGTCCAACTGCAACGCCCAGTGTGCGCAGAATTGGCCGCCGCTGCTGGCCGATGCCAAGGCGGTGAATCGCGGCGATTTTTCCGTGTTCCAGCGCGATGACGGCCGCAAGCAATGGGCACTGGTCGGCAAGCCGCTGTACTACTGGAGCAAGGATGCGCGCCCCGGAGACATGAGCGGTGACATGCTTAACAACGGCCAGTGGCACGCTTTCCGCGTGCTGCCGCGCGCCGCACGCTGACGTGGCAAGGCGGGCTCCAGGCCCGCCTTTCTGATGCTGGTCCGTTGACAGCGCAGGGCTGCCAGGCTGGGCTCAATCATCCAGCTGGCCCAGCATCAGGAACTCCATCAGCGCCTTCTGGCCGTGCATGCGGTTTTCCGCTTCGTCCCAGACCACCGACTGGCTGCCATCGATCACGTCGGCGCTGACTTCCTCGCCGCGGTGTGCCGGCAGGCAATGCATGAACAGGGCGTCAGGCTTGGCGCAGGCCATCATTTCGCTGTCGACGCACCAGTCGGCAAAGGCTTCCTGGCGTGCCGCGTCTTCGGCTTCCCAGCCCATGCTGGTCCAGACGTCGGTGGTGACCAGGTCGGCGCCGGCGCAGGCTTCGTGCGGGGTCTTGAAGAACTTGACGTGATCGCCCAGTTCCACGCCCGGGATCGTGCTGTCGATGTCGTAGCCGCTGGGCGTGCTGACGTGCACGGTAAAGCCGAGCAGCTTGGCCGCCTGCAGCCAGGTGTTGGCCATGTTGTTGCCATCACCGACCCAGGCCACGGTCTTGCCCTGGATGGCACCGCGGTGCTCGATGTAGGTGAAGATGTCGGCGACGATCTGGCACGGATGGTATTCGTTGGTCAGGCCGTTGATCACCGGCACGCGCGAAAATTCGGCAAAGCGCTCGATGCGCTCCTGCTCAAAGGTGCGGATCATCACCAGGTCGACCATGCGGCTGATGACGCGTGCTGTGTCCTCGATCGGTTCGGAGCGGCCGAGCTGGCTGCCCTGGGCGGTCAGGTTGACCACTGTGCCGCCCAGCTGGTACATGCCGGCCTCGAAGCTGACGCGGGTACGCGTGCTGGCTTTCTCGAAAATCATGGCCAGGGTGCGGTCAGCCAGGGTCTGGTGCTTCTCGTAGCGCTTGAACTTGGCCTTGATCTGTGCCGCACGGCGGAACAGGTAGGCGTATTCGTCGGCACTCAGGTCGGTGAACTGCAGGTAATGGCGGATGGTCATGCGAGGGGCTTTCGGCTAACAAACAGGGGTGGACGGCGGGCAGGGCTCAGGCGGCCAGGAAGTCGCGCACCATGGGCAACAGGATGGCGATGATCTCGTCGGCATCGGCCTGCGTCAGGTTGAGCGGCGGCACCAGGCGGATCACGCTGTCGGCGGTGACGCTGAACAGCAGGCCGCGTTCCAGGCCCGTATTGAGCAGGGCGCCGCAGGGACGATCCAGCTCGATGCCCAGCATCAGGCCGTGGCCGCGCACTTCCTTCACGCCGGCATCGTTGGCGAACGTCTGTTCCAGGCTGGTGCGCAGGTAGTCGCCCATGCGGGCCGCATTTTCCAGCAGCTGTTCCTGCTCCATGATGCGGATCGTCTCGAGACCGGCACGCATGGCCAGCGGGTTGCCGCCAAAGGTGGAGCCGTGGTTGCCGGGCTGCATCACGTTGGCGGCACGCGGACCGGCCACCAGCGCGCCGATCGGCATGCCGGAACCCAGGCCCTTGGCCAGGCTCATGCAGTCGGGCAGGATGTCGGCCCACTGGTAGGCAAACCACTTGCCGGTACGGCCAAAGCCGCACTGGATCTCGTCCAGCATCAGCAGCCAGTCGCGTTCGTCGCACAGCTGGCGCAGCTGGCGCATGAAATCGACCGTCATCTCGTGGATGCCGCCTTCACCCTGGATTGGTTCCAGCAGGATGGCGACCACGTTGGCATTGCCTTCGGTAGCGCGCTTCAGTGCCTCGATGTCGTTGCGCGGCACGCGGATGAAACCGGGTACCAGCGGGCCGAAGCCGGCCTGGATCTTGGGGTTGCCGGTGGCGCTCAGGGTGGCGATGCTGCGGCCGTGGAAGGCGTTTTCGAACACCACGATCTGCGCGTTCTCGATGCCCTTGTCATGGCCGAACTTGCGCGCCAGCTTGATCGCGGCCTCGTTGGCTTCCAGGCCGGAGTTGCAGAAGAAGGCGTTGCTCAGGCCGCTGATCTCGACCAGCTTGGCTGCCAGCGCTTCCTGGCCCGGGATGTGGAAGTAGTTGGAGCAGTGGATCATCTTGCCGAGCTGGTCCTGCATGGCGGCGACAAACTCGGGATGCGCATGGCCCAGGGTGTTGACGGCAATGCCGCCCAGACCATCCAGATAGGACTTGCCGTTGACGTCCCAGACGCGGGAGCCCTTGCCATGGGACAGGGCGACCGGCAGTCGTCCGTAGGTGTTCATGACATGGGGAGAGGCGGCAACGGTGGTCATGCAGTGCTCCGAAAACAGGAAAGCCGCCCATGGCGACAGGCCCTGGGCAAGCGGAAACAGGAATATGCGCCGTGGCGCAAGTCAGGGAATCATTGTAGAACACATGCGAGATCGTGTGCCAGCGTGCCCGGTCAATGCACAGGTAGTAGAATCGGTGCGCAGTGCCAGCGGCGGGCCCGACGCCGCACCGGGCCACGAGCCCCTTCAGACCAGCGGATTCATGACCATCACTCCCTCCAGCAAAGAAGTATTCATCATGGGCCTGACCAGCCAAGGCAAGAAGTTTCGCCCGAGCGACTGGGCCGAACGGCTGGCCGGCGTCATGAGCCACTTCCGCCCTGGTGGCGCCAGCCATCCTGGTGCCCACCTCAGCTATTCGCCCTGGTGCACGCCGAACATCGTTGGCGGTACCAAGTGCGTGATCGTGAACCGCGAGCTTGAGGAATACGAGCCGCTGGCCTGGAATTTCGTGATCAACTTTGCCAGGGACAATGACCTGCAGGTGGTGGAAGCCTGCCTGATGCCGGACGCGCGTCCCTGAAGTGCCCGCCAGGCGCTGGCAAGCGCCCATGAAAAAACCGCCTTCATCATGAAGGCGGTTTTGTTATTCCTGCTGACAGCGCACCCGGACAAACGGCAGTGCGGACGGACCGCACCGGGCGTTGCCTGAAAAAATCAGGCGGCGGTAGCCAGGGCCTTGACCTTGGCAGACAGGCGGCTCTTGTCGCGGGCAGCCTTGTTCTTGTGGAAGATGCCCTTGTCGGCAATGATGTCGACCACGGACTGCATCTTGCCGAACAGGTCCTTGGCCTTCTCGACGTCACCAGCCAGCACGGCTTTCTCGACGTTCTTGATAGCGGTACGGTACTTGGAACGCAGCGAGGTGTTGGCTGCGTTCAGCTTGACGTTCTGGCGTGCGCGCTTGCGGCCAGACGCCAGGCGGGGGTTCTTTTTCTTCTTGGTAGAAGCCATGATGTGATTCCTTGTGTTGAGGGATGATGTCAGCGGAACCCGCAATTATAGCCAGTGCTGGTCAATTTGTCATCAAATGATGGCGTGCCGTGTGGCCGACATGCGCAACGGCTACACTGGCACCTCTGCGCGAAACTGCCGTGCACACTACCGGATATCCACCGTGAGCCTGTTCAAATCTGCTTCCATTGTTTCCCTGCTGACGCTGGCGTCGCGCATCACCGGGCTGATCCGCGAGCTGTTGATTGCCTCGGCCTTTGGTGCCAGCGCCTTTACCGACGCCTTCAACGTGGCGTTCCGCATTCCCAACATGTTCCGCCGCCTGTTTGCCGAAGGCGCGTTCAGCCAGGCCTTTGTGCCGGTGCTGGCGGCCGCGCGCGAGCAGGAGGGCGACGAAGCGACGCGCCAGACGATTGACCGCGTGGCCACGGTACTGTTCTGGGTGCTGCTGTTCTTCTGCGCGCTGGGCGTGATTGCCGCGCCGTTCCTGGTCTGGCTGCTGGCCAGCGGCCTGCAGCAGGATCCGCAGGGTTTTGATGCTGCCGTCACCATGACGCGCTGGATCTTTCCGTATATCGGCTTCATGTCGATGGTGGCGCTGGCCGCCGGCGTGCTCAACACCTGGAAGCGCTATGCCGTGCCAGCCGCCACGCCGGTGCTGCTGAATATCGCGATGATCCTGGCGGCCTGGTTCGGCGGCCCGTGGTTTGCCAGCATGGGCATCCAGCCGGTCTACGCGCTGTGCGTCGGCGTGATGGTAGGTGGTGTGCTGCAACTGGGTACCCAGCTGATCGCCATGGGGCGTCTGGGCATGTTCCCGCGCATTGGCCTGACCTGGCGCGCCATGCGCGAGGCACTGGCCGATCCGCACACGCGCCGCATCGGCAAGCTGATGCTGCCGGCGATCCTGGGCGTGAGCGTGGCGCAGATCTCGCTGCTGATCAACACGCAGATTGCCTCGCACCTGGCACCCGGCAGCGTGAGCTGGCTGAGCTATGCCGATCGCCTGATGGAGTTTCCGACGGCGATGCTGGGCGTGGCGCTGGGCGTGGTGCTGATGCCGCAGCTGGCGCGCGCCAAGGCGGCTGATGATCCGCAGGCCTATTCGGCGATGCTGGACTGGGGCCTGCGCCTGGTGGTGCTGCTGTCGGTGCCGTGTGCCGCGGCGCTGCTGTGCTTCTCGCAGCCGCTGGTGAGCGTGCTGTACAACTATGGCGCCTTTACCTCGACCGACGTGCAGCAGACCACGCTGGCGCTGATGGGCTACGGTGCCGGTCTGGTCGGCCTGGTGGCGATCAAGGTGCTGGCGCCGGCCTACTATGCGCGCCAGGATATCAAGACGCCGGTGAAGATCGCGATTGGCGTGCTGATTGCCACGCAGCTGATGAACCTGGTGTTCGTGCCGCTGCTGGCGGTGGGTGGCCTGTCGCTGTCGATCGCGCTGGCGGCGATGGTCAACGCCGGCCTGCTGCTGGCTGGCCTGCTGCGCCGTGGCAGCTACCGCCCGGAAAAGGGCTGGGCGCTGCTGCTGCTGCGCGTGTTTGCCGCCACGCTGCTGCTGTCGGCCTTCCTGCTCTGGGCCGATGGCCTGGACTGGGTCGATGTTTCCAGCAAGCTGATGCGGCTGCTGCAGTTTGCCGGCATCATGCTGGGCGCCGTGGTGATCTATTTTGGGGCGCTGGCCGTGTCGGGCTTCAAGCTGCGCCAGCTGGTGCGCCGCTAGGTCAGCAACAACAGCATCGGCAAAAAGACAGGGCTGCCTCTTGCGAGGCAGCCCTGTGTCGTTCAGCCGTGGGCTGCCGGGTGGATCCGGTCAGCCCTGCGCCTTACGGGGCAGCAAAGAACTGTGTGCTGTACTGGTCCACCGGCAGCTTGCGGATGATGGCACGACCGCTGGCATCCTTGTCGCTGATGCGGTCGATCCAGGTCTGCAGCACGTCGGCGTCCAGCACGCCAATGTCCATGCGGCGCTCGGCCGGGATATTCGCCAGCGTGGTGTAGCCGTCACCGCCCGTGGCGTTGAAGCTCAGCACGAACAGGCGGTAGGTCTTGTTCATGTCGAGGGCTTTCCAGCTGTTGCTGGCCTTGTCGAACGCCTGCAGGTTGCTGGCGCGGTTGCCCTTGGCCTGGCTGGCATCGACGTTGAAACGCAGGCCGGCCGAGTAGGGGTAGGGACCGGTAGAGCCGCCCTGCTTGAAGGTGGCGTCCAGGCCGTCCTCGATCATGGACTTGGCTTCGGCACCGGTGATGTCCAGGCGCCACAGCATGTTGCCAAAAGGCAGCACTTCGATCACGTTGGCTGCGGTGACTTCACCCTTGAGCGGAACACGCACGCCACCACCGCTTTGCAGCGTGAAGTCGGCACCGCCGTAATCCTGGTTGGCCACGTCCAGATAGGCCTGGGCGACCAGCTGCTGGATATCGCCGCCGCGCAGGCTGACGTCACCGATGGCATTGCACTCGGCGCTGGAGCGGCCGTAGTCGGTGCTGCCTGCACCGCCCGGAACACGGCGGCTGCAGATTTCCTGCGGTGCCGTGGCCACGATCTTGGCCTTGAACACTTCCACCAGCTTCTTGAACGGCTCCAGCACGGCCAGCGCCTTGGCGTCCGGCTGCACCACGCTCAGGAAACCGCTGGCCTTCACGTCATCCTGGATTGCTTTCAGCATGGCGGCATCCGGGGCGGCCTTGTTGACGATGTAGTCGTCACCGATCAGCACGTGCGGGGTACCGGCACAGTCGGTGACCTTGCCTTCGGCGTCAAAGTTCACCTTCAGTTCGCCGACCACCTTGGCATATTCGTTGGCGTGCACCAGGCAGACATTGTCGCCATCGGCATTCTGCAGACGTGTCGGGTAGGCGCCAGACGGGCTGCCGGCCTTGTAGGTTTCCAGGCTGTCCGGGCCGAGCAGGGTGTGCGAGTCGCCGCCGACGATCACGTCCACGCCGCGCAGCTGGGCTGCCAGCGCCTTGTCGGCTTCATAGCCGATGTGCGACATGACGATGATCTTGTTGACGCCATCCGCCTTCAGCTGGTCGATGCTGCGCTGGGCCGCAGTCGCTTCCTTCTCGAAGGTGGTGTCCGGATCGGGGCTGGAGGATTCCTTGGTCTTGCCGGCCACGGTCAGGCCGACGATACCGATCTTCTGGCCGTCACGCTCGACCACGATGTGCGGCTGCACGTAGCCGGGGGCCTTCTGCGGGTTCAGCGCGGAATTGGCACCGAACTGCACGTTGGCCGACAGCACCGGCGTCTTGCACTGGGCCGGGTCCTTGTGCAGGAAGTCGATGAACTGCTTCAGGCCGCTGTCGCCCTTGTCGAATTCGTGGTTGCCCAGCGCGAAGGCGTCAAAGCAGACGGTGTTCATCAGTGCGGCATCGGCTTCGCCCGGCTGGCCAGCGCGGTTGAAGTAGAGCGTGCCGGTGATGGCGTCGCCGGCATGCAGCGCCAGCACGTTGTCATTGTTCGCGCGGATGGCCTGGATCATGGCGGTGACGCGCGGGAAGCCGCCGGCATCGACGCTGACATTCTGGCCAGCCAGGGTGAAGCTGCGGCTGGCGCTGTCCAGGTTGGAGTGGCTGTCGTCCACGTGGGCGATGGTCAGCTCCAGCGGCTTGGCAACGACCGCCGGTTCGGACGGCTTCGTGTTGTCGTCATCGCCGCCACAGGCGGTGAGCAGGGTGGCGCCAGCCAGCGACAGGATCGCGGGCAGGGCGTAGGGCAGGGAGCGCTTGCGCATGGGAAATGTCTCCAGTGAGGTGAAATATACCGGTCAGCCGATGGTCGGGCTGGTACTGCCGGCGGGGAGGGTGATGCGGGTGGTCTGCAGCAGCGGGGTAGCGGGAGCCTGGCCCTCATCCAGCGGCTTGACCTTGTGGAACTGCACTTCCAGCTGGCTGGCCGTCACGGTGGCGGTGGCATAGCCTTGCGCGTGGTGATCGCCATACAGCATGTCCGGGTTGTTGGCCGGAACGCCTTGCGGGAAGGCCGGATGCACGCCGGCGGGCAGGCCGCGCCAGAGGAAGGTCTCGAAAGTGGGCTGGTCGGCCACCAGTGCCTGCAGCGCCGGCATGGCCCTGGCGGCGCTTCGCAGGTAGCTGAAGAAGGAGTTGCTGCTGATGCCGGCAACGACAAAATCGACCATCGCGGCTTTGCCAGCCGGCGGGTTGACCGGGGCGGCCGGCTGGCGCGGGTCAAAGCCGATCTGGTCGCGCACGATGCCGCACTGGAAGGCGTGCAGGTCGCCGGTGATGGCGACCACGTTGCGGATATTGTTCTGGGTCAGGAACTGCATCAGCTCCTGCTTGTGTACCGGGTAGCCATCCCAGCAGTCGGCGTTGATGGCAAACACCTGCTGCAGCGCCGGATCGGTGACTAGCGGATGCTGGCGCAGGTCGGCCCACATGCGTGACAGCGACAGTTCGTTGCCCCAGAATTTCCAGGTCGAGCGGCTGTTGCGCATGGTATCCTTCCACCATTGCGTCTGCGTCTTGCCGAGGATGGAGGGCGCAGTGGCGCGCGGCTGCTGCGTCAGCAGATCCACCTGCTGTGCCTGCAGCAGCAACGGCAGCGGCGTGAAGTAGCGCGTGCCGACCGAGGTGTCCATCTGCAGGGCGGCATCCAGCGGGGCACCCTGCGACAGCGGCAGTAGCGCTTCCGGAATCGCATGGTCGTCGCGGTACAGGCGCTGGTCGGTCATGACCAGGTGCATCAGCTGGCCGAACTGGAAATCGCGGTAGATGCGGATGTTTTCGTGGCCGGCCTTGTTCAGGTCGAAGGAGACGTCGCCCATGTCCACCGGCATGTATTCGAACCAGGCCTGGCTGGCGGCACGGCGGCGATCGGTCTGCTGCTGGTTGGCGTTGTTGTAGGTCTGGTGATCCTGCCAGCAGTCGTCGCTGAACTCGTGGTCGTCCCAGACGGCGATGAAGGGGAACTTGCGGTGCACTTCCTGCAGACGCGCATCGCTGCGGTAGGTGCGGTAGAGCGTGCGGTAATCGGCCAGCGTCAGGGCGGCGGTGGAACCATCGGCCAGTGGCATGCCGTCCGGCAGGGTGATCGGCTGGTGGGCCGGCTCGACCTGGCCGGTCTGGAACTGGGCACCCACGGTTTCGTAGATGTAGTCGCCCACGTGCACGGTGAAGTCCAGCTCCTGCTCGGCGGCCAGCAGCTCCATGGCGCCCCAGTGGTTGACCGACCAGTCCTGGCAGGTAAACCAGGCAAAGCGCAGTTGCTGCGGGGTGGCATCGGCCGCTGGAGCGGTCTTGCTGTTGCCGATGACGCTGTGGTCGCGGCCGGCGACAAAGCGGTAGAAATAGCGCGTACCCGGCTGCAGCTGCACCACCTTGGCGCGCACCGTGTGGTCGTACAGGGCCGTGGCAGTCAGCGGCTGTTCCACCACCAGCTCGGAGAAATCCTCGGTCGTGGAGACCTGCAGGGTCAATTCGATATCGCCCGTGCCGGCATCGGCCTGTTGCACGCGGGTCCAGAACACCACGCTGTCAGCCTTGGGATCACCGCTGGCGACACCCAGATCGAAACGGTAGGTGCCAGCAGGCGGGCGCGTGTCGGGAGCGGGTGCGGCAGGCGTGTCGTCATCGCCACCGCAGGCTGACAGGATGCTGCCGGCGGTAATGACACTGAAAAAGGCTGCACTGCGGCGCAGCAACTCCCGTCTTTGCATGGTTGGACTCCCTAGGCTGTGTTGTGTTGCTGCCGGTGGCAGCTATGCACAGCCAGTGTAGGAAGCCCTTGTGACAGAAATGTTGAGTAACAAATAGGCGACAAAAAAGGGCGCCGAAGCGCCCTTGTCATCTGCTTGCAACCGATCAGGCGACCGTCACCGTGGCTTCGCCGTCAGCAGCGGCGATCTGGCCGATGGTGTAGACGGTTTCGCCCAGTTCGCGCAGCGTGGCGGCGGTGGCTTCGGCGTTGGCCGCATCCACCACCAGCACCATGCCGATGCCGTTGTTGAAGGTGCGGTTCATCTCGATGTCGTCGATGCCGGCGGTCTGCTGCAGCCAGGCGAACAGCTCGGTCTGCGGCCAGCTGCCCTTGACCAGGCGCGCCACCATGCCTTCGGGCAGCACGCGCGGGATGTTTTCCAGCAGGCCACCGCCGGTGATGTGGGCCAGTGCCTTGATCGGATGCTTGTCGAGGGCCGCCAGCACCGGCTTCACGTACAGGCGCGTCGGGCGCATGATGGCGTCGCGGAAGGGCAGGCCGTCCAGCGTGGTCGGCAGGTTGCTGCCGGCGCGTTCCAGGCACTTGCGCACCAGGCTGAAGCCGTTGCTGTGCACGCCATGGCTGGCCAGACCCAGCACCACGTCGCCGGCCTGCACATTCTGGCCGCTCAGGATCTTGCTTTTTTCGACCGCACCCACGGCAAAGCCGGCCAGGTCGTATTCGCCATCGGGATACATGCCGGGCATTTCGGCAGTCTCGCCGCCGATCAGGGCACAGCCGCTTTGCACGCAGCCTTCGGCAATGCCGCCAACCACCGCGGCTGCGGTATCGACATCGAGCTTGCCGCAGGCAAAGTAGTCAAGGAAGAACAGCGGCTCGGCGCCTTGCACCAGCACGTCGTTCACGCTCATGGCGACCAGGTCGATGCCGACGGTGTCATGCATGTTCCACTCGAAGGCCAGGCGCAGCTTGGTGCCGACGCCATCAGTACCGGATACCAGCACCGGTTCCTGGTAGCGCTTGGGCACCTCGAACAGCGCGCCGAAGCCGCCGATGCTGGCCATCACGCCGTCGCGCATGGTTTTCTTGGCGAGCGGCTTGATGCGTTCAACCAGGGCATCGCCTGCATCGATGTCAACGCCGGCGTCTTTGTAGGAAATGGGAGTTTGCATGGGGAGAAATTCGGATTGCGATAAACGGAATGCACAAACTTGGAGTATCGTGCTGTCAGCACAGGCATTTGCTGCCTGACCATGGCCTTGCCCGTATTGTAAAGACCTTCCTCCCTCCATGATCGAATTGAGCCCCAACCTGAAGCGGACATTGAACGGAACCCTGCTGGTCGTCGTGCTGGGCCTGGTGCTGTGGGCGCTCGGACCGGTGCTGACGCCGTTCATCGTGGCCGCCGTGCTGGCCTATGCGCTGAATCCGCTGGTCGACCGCATCAGTGGCTGGCTGGGTGGCCGCGTGCCGCGCTGGCTGGCGGTGGTGCTGGTGATGCTGGTGTTCATCCTGGCGGTGCTGGGTGTGGCGATGCTGATCGTGCCGGTGGTGATCAAGGAGGGGCCGATCATCCGCCAGCAGCTGCCGGTGCTGCTGGACCGTGGCGTGATCTGGGTACAGGAGATGTTTGACCGCTACGGCATTCCGTTCGAGGTGAATCTGGGATCGCTGCGTGGGGTGGTGATCGAGTGGCTGAGCAACAGCGGCACGACGCCGGCCGCGCCGGGCGAGCCGAGCTTCGTCAAGTCGCTGCTGAATTCGCTGATGATTGGCGGCAGCGTGGCGCTGTCGGTGATCGGCAACCTGGTGCTGATTCCGATTGCGCTGTTCTACCTGCTGCTGGACTGGGACAAGTTCATTGCCACTGTCTTCCGGCTGGTGCCATTGCGCATGCGCGAAGGCGTGACCAGCTTCGTGCAGGAGGCTGATACGCTGCTTGGCCAGTACCTGCGCGGCCAGCTGCTGGTGATGATCATCATGGCCACCTACTACAGCGTCGGCCTGATGCTGTTCGGGCTGGATCTGGCCTGGCCGGTCGGCATTTTCACCGGGCTGGCGGTGTTCGTACCCTATCTGGGCTTTGGCGTCGGCACCGTGATCGCCATCGTGCTCGGCCTGCTGCAGTTCGGCCTGACCAAGACGCTGATCATGGTCGGCGTGGTCTATACCTCGGGTCAGATGATCGAAAGCTACTACTTCACGCCGCGGCTGGTGGGCGAACGCATCGGCCTGCACCCGCTGGTGGTGATCTTTGCGCTGCTGGCGTTTGGCCAGCTGTTCGGCTTTGTCGGCGTGCTGGTGGCGCTGCCCTGCAGTGCCGTGCTGCTGGTGGCGGTGCGCCGCCTGCGCGAGCGCTATTTCAGAAGCGATCTGTACAACCACTGAGCTGTCCGGCGGGGAACGGCTGCATCCCGTAAAATGGCGGCGTGTCTCTCCCCATGAAACAACTCCCGCTCGATATCGGCCTGGCGCCCAGCCCGCGGCTGGACTCCTGGATCCCCGGTCCGAACGCCGTGGTACTGGCGCGTGTCCAATCGGTGCTGCATGACAGCCACCCCTCACTGCGTCCGACCTATGTCTGGGGCCCGGAAGGCAGCGGCAAGACCCATTTGCTGCAAGGCGTGCTGCAGACCCTGCGTGAACAGGGGCGCGAAGCCGGCTGGCTCGATGCCTCCACGCCCTGTGGCGGCTATGCCCGTCCGTTTGATCCGCGCTGGAGCGTGGTGCTGCTGGACGAAGTCGATGCCTACAGCCCGGAGCAGCAGCACACCGCCTTCAACTGGTTCATCCACGCGATGACGCCGCAACAGGGTGAACCCTGCTGGGTGCTGTCGGCCGGCAGCCTGCCGGTCACGGATCTGCCGCTGCGCGAAGACCTGCGTACCCGGCTAGGCTGGGGCCAGATGTTCGGCCTGCAGCCCTTGTCCGAGGACGATGTGCAGCGCGCCCTGCGCCAGGAAGCGCAGGATCGCGGCCTGGATCTGTCCGACGAGGTGTTGCGCTTCATGCTCAGCCGGTTTTCCCGCGACCTGGGGAGCCTGAGCCAGTTACTGGCCATGCTGGACGACTACGCTCTTGAAACGCGCCGCGCGATCACCGTGCCGCTGCTGAAACAAATGATGAATGACTCATGAAAATTGCGCTTTTTGATCTCGACCACACCTTGCTGCCGATCGACTCGGACTTCATGTGGACCCATTTCACCAATGCCATCGGCTGGACGGACGCCGAGGACATGTCGCGCCAGAACGAGGCCTTCTACGAGCAGTACGAGCAGGGCGTGCTCGACATGAACGAGTACGTGCGTTTCGTCACGCGCGCGATCCGCGAACACACGCCCGAAGAAGCGCATGCGGCGCATGCGCGCTATCTGACCGATTACGTACAGCCGGCGGTGCACCCGGCGGCGCTGGAACTGCTGCAGCAGCACCGCGATGCCGGCGATACCCTGGTGCTGATTACCGCCACCAACCGCTTCATTGCCGGCCCGATTGGCACGCTGCTGGGCTTTGATGAGCAGAACATCATCGCTACCGAGCTGGAACGCGGCCCTGATGGCTGGTTTACCGGCAATGTCGAGGGCATGGCCAACCTGCGCGAAGGCAAGGTGCACAACATGACCCAGTGGCTGACCGAGCGCAAGCTGGACTGGTGCGATACCTTCATCACTTTCTACTCCGACTCGATCAACGACGCGCCCCTGATGGAGCGCGCCGACGTGCCGGTGGCCACCAACCCGGACGAGCGCCTGCGCATGCTGGCCGAAGCCCGCGGCTGGCGCATTCTCGACCTGTTTCCCAAGGCGTAAGCCATGATCAAGCGATTCATCAACAAGCTGCTCGGCAAGGAACAGCTGCAGCCGCATTTCGGCAAGCGCGTCGAGGTGCCGCAATCGGTCCACCAGATCGATGTCTCCCTGGTGGACGAGCGTGCCCTCAACGTGGTGCAGACGCTGAAAAAAGCCGGCTACGAGGCCTACATCGTCGGCGGCGCCGTGCGCGACCTGCTGGTCGGCATGCGGCCCAAGGACTTTGATGTGGCGACCAATGCCACGCCCGAGCAGGTCAAGAGCCTGTTCCGCCGCGCCTTCATCATTGGCCGCCGTTTCCGCATCGTGCACGTGGTGTTCGGCCGTGGCCGCGAGCATGAGGTGATCGAGGTCTCGACCTTCCGCGCCTATCTGCATGCCTCCGATGCCGCCCATGTGAACGGCAACGAAAAGACCAGCCGCCGCGCGCTCGAGGGCGTGCAGCATGCGGTCGATGCCTCCGGCCGCGTGCTGCGCGACAACGTCTGGGGCCCGCAGGACGAGGACGCGGCACGCCGTGACTTCACCATCAACGCCATGTACTACGATCCGGAGCGCCAGATAGTGGTGGACTACCACAAGGGCATGGCGGACGTGAAGAACCGCACCATCCGCATGATTGGTGATGCCATGGCGCGCTACCGCGAGGATCCGGTGCGCATCATCCGCGCCATCCGCTTTGCGGCCAAGCTCAGCCCGCTCGATTTCCGTCTCGACAAGGCGACTTCGGCGCCGATCCGCGAGGCGCTGCCGCTGCTGCACGACGTGCCGCAAAGCCGCATGTTCGACGAAATGCTCAAGCTGCTGCAGACCGGCCATGCGCTGGGCACCATCGGCATTCTGCGCAAGCACCAGCTGACCGACAACATCTATCCGCTACTGACGCTGGCGGTGCAGCGGGCCGATGATCCCTTCGTCAACGCCGCCTTGCAGGATACCGACCGCCGGGTGGGTGAGGGCAAGCCGGTGGCCCCGAGCTTTCTGCTGTCCTGCCTGCTGTGGCAGGATGTGCGCGAGGCCTGGGCGCGCAAGACCGCCGAGCGCAAGCCGCCGTTTGTCGGCTTGCAGGAGGCGATCGACGAGGTGTTCGACGCCTGCATTGGCGATGTCTCCGGCCGCGGCAAGCTGGCCGCCGACATGCGCGAGATCTGGATGATGCAGCCGCGCTTCGAAAAGCGCAGCGGCAACAGCCCCTACAGCCTGGTGGCGCAGCTGCGCTTCCGCGCCGGCTTCGACTTCCTGCGTCTGCGTTCGCACGTCGGCGAGGTGGAGGAATCGCTGGCGGACTGGTGGCAGACCTTCAGCGGTACTACCAACGATGCGCTGCGCGAAGACCTGATCGCGACCGCGCGCGAACAGCAGCGTCAGCGCCAACGTGAAGTCCAGCAGCAGGGACGCGCCGGTGGCAAGGTGCATCTGGTCAGCAGCAAGCCGGCAGCCGAGGTGGCCGGGGAATCGGTACTGCCCGATGCCGACGCGCCGAAAAAACGCCGTCGCCGCCGTCGCAAGCCGGCCGCAGCGGCAGATGGCGCAGCCCCTGTGGCGCACGAGGCGGCGGACAGCTTGCCGGCGCAGGATGACGCTGCTGTGCGCAAGCCGCGCCGCCGCCGCAAGCCGGCAGGCGATGCCGGCAGCGACTCCGGCGCAGACGCATGACTTCCGCCATCGTGGCACCGTCGCTGGCCTGGGTTGCGCTGGGCGGCAATCTGGGCGATGCGCGACAGTCGGTGCAGCAGGCCCTGCAGGCGCTGGATGCGCTGCCGCAGACCCGGCTGGAGGCCGCCTCGTCGCTGTACCGCACGGCGCCGGTGGATGCCAGCGGGCCGGATTTCATCAATGCTGTGGCGCGTTTGCGCACCAGCTTGGCCCCGCTGGCGCTGCTGCAGGCGCTGCAAGGGCTGGAACAGCAGGCTGGCCGTGAACGGCCCTACCGCAATGCACCGCGCACACTGGATCTGGATGTGCTGCTGTACAGCGGTGTCCGTCAGCAGACGCCGGAGCTGGAGCTGCCACATCCGCGCATGTTGCAGCGTGCTTTCGTGCTGGTACCGCTGGCCGAAATCGATGCGGAACTGGTGCCGCCGGACGTGCTGCAGGCGGTGGCCGATCAGGCGATTGAGCGGCTGGCCTGAATCAGCTGGCCGGCGCCTTGCCGGGCGGGTCCGCGTTGTCGAGCAGCTGGCGCTGGTAGCGACGCAGCGCCTGTCCGGCCGCCTGCAGATAGGCCGGTGAGCCGGGCAGCTGGCCGGCCGGTGTCATGTGCAGCACCCAGGCAAATTCGGCGCCGAACAGCAGGATTTGCGACGAGAAATAGACCCAGATCATCAAGGCTACCAGTGATCCGGCAGCGCCGTAGACCGAGGTGGTGGAGGTGCTGCCGATATACAGCCCGATCAGGCTTTTGCCCACGGTAAACAGCACGGCTGCCAGCAGCGCGCCGGGCAGGATCTGCCGCCAGCCCAGTGGCCGCGAAGGCAGTCCGGCCAGCAGAATGCCGAAAAAGAAGGTCAGCACCGCCATCGACAGCAGCGGGTTGAGCACGCGCGCCAACTCCAGCATGCCCGAGGTCTGGCCGGCAATCCAGCGGTCCAGCGCCGACAGATAGGCCGAAGCAGCCAGCGATACCAGCATCAGAAAGCCGATCGCCAGCAGGATCGACAGCGACAGCATGCGCGTGCAGATGGTGCGCCAGACGGTATGCAGCAGCTGACCTTGTGGTTGCGGCTGTGGCCGGTGCAGCCAGATGCGGTCGAGTGCGGTGCGCAGCTGTACCAGCACGCCGGTGGCGCCCACCAGCAGCACGGTCAGCGCGATCAGCGAGGCCAGCGTGCCTTCACCCGGCCGGTTCACCGCCTGCAGCAGGGATTGCGCCAGTTCCCCGGCCCGGGGGCCGGCCATCTGGGCAATTTCGCCGATCAGTTGCTGCTGGGCCGCACCGCTGCCAATGAACAGGCCGACCAGCGCCACCAGAATCACCAGCAGCGGGGCCAGACTGAACACGGCGTAATAGGACAGCGCTGCCCCGTACTGCGGGCAGCCGTCATCCAGCCATTCGCGTGCCGTGGTCTGCAGCAGGTGCCAGGCATAGCGCAGGGGGTGCAGCAGGCGTTGCGGCAGCGACATGGCAGGGCCTCAGTAGTGCGGGTCGGCGACCACTGGTTCGTGTGCTGGAGCGGGCGGTGGCGTGGCCTGGTTGCCGACGGCCACGCCGGCATCTGCCGCATCGCTGCCACTCACGGCATCAATGCCGGCACCGATGGCCTTGCCGGTGAGCTTGACGCCGGTGGAGACCACGGCACCCGTGACACTGATCGCCGCGCCGGCAACTGCGCCGGCGACGGCAGTGACGCCACAGCCCTGCAGCAGCAGGGGCAGGAGGAGCAAGGGCAACAGGCGTGGTGATCGGCGCATGGGGCTAGGTTGGGCAGGTGGATCAGGCGGTCTGGCGCGCCTGCTGCCAGACTTCGGCGGCAATGCTGAGCGAGCGCAGGCGCAACTCCGGATCATACAGGTCGCTGACCAGGATCAGTTCGTCGGCGCGCGTGGCTTCCAGCAACTGGTCGAAGCCCTCGCGCACGGTTGCCGGACCGCCGACGACCGAGCAGGCCAGGAACTGGCGGATGCCGTTGAGCTCCTGCGGGCCCAGCTGCTGCAGGAAGTTCTCCACTGGTGGCTGCAACAGGCCGCGCTGGCCAGTCAGGATGCTGAGCACGCGCTGGTAGCTGCTGCTGGCGAGGAATTGCGCTTCCTCGTCGGTCGGCGCGGCGACCACTGGTACGCCGATCATCACGTAAGGCTTGGGGTGGCGTTCCGACGGGCGGTAGTTGCGGCGATACAAGTCAATCGCCTGCAGCAGCATCTGCGGTGCAAAGTGCGAGGCAAAGGAGTAGGGCAGGCCGCGCTCGGCCGCCAGCTGCGCGCTGAACAGGCTGGAGCCCAGCAGCCAGATCGGCACCTGGGTGCCGCTGCCCGGGTTGGCAATCACCTTCTGGCCCGGTTCGGGCTCGCCCAGGTAGTGCATCAGCTCGGCCACTTCGCGCGGGAAGTCATCGGCAGATTCGCTGCGGTTGCGGCGCAGTGCGCGCATGGTGACAGGATCGGTGCCAGGCGCACGGCCCAGGCCCAGGTCGATGCGGTCCGGATACAGCGTGGCCAGCGTGCCGAAGGCTTCGGCCACCACCAGCGGTGCGTGGTTGGGCAGCATCACGCCGCCGGAACCGACACGGATGGTGCGGGTCTGGCCAGCCACATGGCCAATCAGCACGGCGGTGGACGAGCTGGCAATGCCGGCCATGTTGTGGTGCTCTGCCAGCCAGTAGCGGGTAAAGCCGAGCTGTTCCACATGCTGGGCGGTGCGTACGGCCTGGGCCAGGGCATCGGCCACGCTGGCGCCTTCACGGACGGGCACCAGATCGAGCATGGAGAGTCGGGTTTGCGCGAGCAGCGACATGAACAGTCCTTTCTTTTTGGTGGAAAACGGAGACTGGTTCATGGTCGCACGGCTTGCATGACCTTGCAAACCGGGCGGTAAAACGTTCAGGCCAGCCAGCGTCGCAGCAGCTGTGCGCTGCCCATGCCGAGCAGCGTCATCAGCAGCGAGCCGGCTACATGCAGGCCGATGGCACCGGTCGCCATCAGCAGCCGCCCCTGCAGCAGCAGGTGCGTGACTTCGGACGAAAAGGTGGAAAACGTGGTCAGGCCACCGAGAAAGCCGGTGATTACCAGCAGCCGCCATGCGGGCGACAGCTCGGCATGGTGGGCAAAAAAGACCAGCGCGATACCGATCAGGTAGCCGCCCACCAGGTTGGCGACCAGGGTGCCGGGCGGAATCGCCGGAAACAGGGTGTTGAGCCAGAGTGCCAGCAGCCAGCGCAGGATGGCACCGGCGGCAGCGCCAATGGCGATCGCCAGCAGGGAAGGCAGCAGCGCCGGCATGATCAATGTCGTGGTTTACAGCGTCAGCGCGCAGCTGTCGCCGCTGGCCTCCCGCCAGACGCGCACCTGGCTCGGCTGGATGCCTTGCGCCTGCATGTGGCGCGCGATGTAGAGGCAGAGGTTTTCCAGCGTCGGCTGACCCAGGCCCTCGACTTCGTCGAGGAAGTGGTGGTCCAGCTGGCTGCGCAGCGTGGCAATCTGGGCGCGCAGCAGCGCCAGGTCCATCACCATGCCGGAATCGGCCGCAGGCAGGCCGGACAGGCTGACCGAGGCGTGGTAGGTGTGGCCGTGGATGCGCTTGCTGCCGGCCACTTCGGCGGCATCGTCCAGCTTGCGGCGCAGCGTGTGCGCGGCTTCAAAGAAAAAGGTCTGTGACAGTTCGAATTGCATGATGGGTTCTCAGCGGATCCCGGTAATCTTGTGGGTCTGCAGGCTCAGGCGCCAGCGCGGATCCTTCAGGCAGGCGGCGATGCAGGTCTGCGTGTGCTGGCTGCGTTGCACATCGTCCAGCGGCTGCAGCAGGTAGTGGGCGAAATCGGTGTTGTCGCGCACGGCGTCCAGCGTCATGCCAGCTTGCGGCCAGACCAGCTTGAGCTCGTTGCCGCTGCGCTGCACCCAGTGCTGCAGCGATTTCGGGCTGACGCAGATCCAGTCGATGCCGGCTGGTGCGGCGATGCTGCCGTTGGTTTCCACCGCCACCTCGAAGCCTTCGGCGTGCAAGGCATCGACCAGGGCATCATCGACCTGCAGCAGCGGTTCGCCGCCAGTCAGCACCACGTAGGGCTTGCCGGGCTGGCCGGCGGGCCACTGCGCCGCGATATGGCGCGCCAGTTCGGTGGCTTCGCGGAAGGTTCCGCCCAGCGTACCATCGGTGCCAACAAAGTCGGTATCGCAAAAGCTGCAGATCGACTGGGCCCGGTCCTGCTCGCGGCCGTTCCAGAAGTTGCAGCCGGCAAAGCGGCAGAACACGGCCGGCCGGCCGGCCTGCAGGCCTTCGCCTTGCAACGTGTAGAAGATTTCCTTGATCTGGTAGGCCATGACAATGCATAAGGGTGTGCGCAGGATTGCGCGTAACCCGGAATTATCGCCGCGCTGCAGCATGCCGGCAAATGCAGCGTGGCTGGCCTTCTACGGATCAGGCGTATAATCGCAACATTGTTGCAATAATGAGCTGGGCCGCTCCAACAGGCGGCTGCAGATACCGCATGTCCTCCCCGACTTCTTCCCCTCCGGAATCGACCTCCTGGCTGCTGCGAGGAGCCGGTTTCCGCCTGCTGGTCGCGCTGCTGCTGGTCGCGTTGATCTGGACCGTCCATTACCTGGTGCTGCAGGCATGAGCATCGTGCTGGACAACATCACCGTGAGCTATCGCAGCGTGCCGGCGGTGCACCATGCCTTTGCGCGCTTCGAGGCGGGCAGCTCCTGGGCCATCTTTGGTCCCAACGGCGCCGGCAAGAGCACGCTGCTCAAGGCCATCATGCGGCTGCTGCCTTGCGATACCGGCAGCGTGCAATGGCAGGGCCTGCAGCGGCGTGACCTGGCCTACCTGCCGCAACAGGCCGAAATTGACCGCAGCCTGCCGATGACGGTGGCCGAGTTGACGGCGCTTGGCCTGTGGCATGAGCTGGGGCCGTTTGGCGGCCTGGATCGTGCACAGCGGAAACGCGTGCAACAGGCGCTGGAACAGGTCGGCATGGCGGCGTTTGCGCAGCGCCAGATCGCGGCGCTGTCACGCGGGCAATTCCAGCGCGTGCTGTTTGCGCGCATGCTGGTGCAGGACGCCCGCTTCCTGCTGCTCGATGAACCCTTCAACGCCATGGATGCCTATACTACGCAATCGCTGCTGATGCTGTTGCAACAGTGCCAGCAGCAGGGCAAGGGCATCATCGCCGTGGTGCACGATGCCGCGCAGGCACGCCACTGGTTTGACCATGCGCTGCTGCTGGCACGCGAGGTCATGGCCAGCGGCCCGGCGCAAGAGGTACTTTCCGACGCCAATCTGCAGCGCGCCAGCGGTTTTCGCCAGGACGATGCCGCTGACGACGAATGGTGCCGCGTGCAGCCGGAGCAGATCGGCCATGAACACGATCACGTCCATGCGCACGGAGGCCAGCCATGAGCGAGACCCTGCTCTACGGCCTGCTGCTGGAGCCGTTCGTCCAGTTTGCCTTCATGCGTCGCGCGCTCGCCAGCGTGTTCTTCCTGTCACTCAGCGCGGCGCCGATGGGCGTGTTGCTGCTGATGCGCCGCATGAGCCTGATGGGCGATGCGATTGCGCACGCCGTGCTGCCAGGCGTGGCGGCTGGTTTCCTGCTGGCCGGCTTCAACGTGATGGCGATGGGGCTGGGTGGCCTGCTGGCCGGGCTGCTGGTGGCGCTGGGCGTCGGCCTGGTCAGCCACTACACCACGCTGCGTGAAGATGCCAACTTTGCCGCCTTCTACCTGAGCTGCCTGGCGATTGGCGTGCTGATGGTCAGCGTCAGCGGCAGCCAGGTGGACCTGCTGCATCTGCTGTTCGGCTCGGTGCTGGCGGTGGATGCGGTGGCGCTGACGCTGGTAGCCAGCGTCTCCAGCATCACGCTGATCGTGCTGGCGCTGATTTACCGGCCGCTGGTGGTGCAGATCATCGATCCGGTGTTCTTGCAATCGGTCGGCAGTCGCGGCGCCGTCTGGCATGTGCTGTTCCTGATGCTGGTGGTGCTGAATCTGGTCGCCGGCTTCCAGGCGCTGGGTACGCTGATGGCGGTCGGCCTGATGATGCTGCCGGCAATCACGGCACGGCTCTGGCAGTTGCGCATGGGCGGCATCATGCTGCTGGCCGCGCTGCTGGCCCTGCTGGGTGGCTACGGTGGCCTGCTGTTGTCCTACCACTTTGACCTGCCATCGGGCCCGTCCATCATCCTGCTGTGCGGTGCCATGTATTTCTTCTCGCTGGTGTTTGCCAGCCAGGGCGGTCTGCTGCCGCGCTGGCTGTCGCACCGGCGCCACCAGCGTGCCGGCTTTGAGCCACACGCCCACCAGGAGTAAATCGCCATGAATCGACCCTCTTCCGGACGCCGCCTGACGCTGGTGGCAGCGGCTGCCAGCCTGTTGCTGCTGGCGGGCTGTGGCGAACGCCAGACGACCGAGCCGGTGGCCAGCATGGCTGACAAGCCCGCGATGGGAGGGGCTGCGCCGTTGCGCGTTGTCAGCAGCTTCAGCATTCTTGGCGATGTGGCACGGCAGATTGGCGGCGAGCAGGTCGAGGTGCTGGATATCGTCGGGCCGGGTCAGGACGCTCACGTCTACCAGGTCACGCCGGCCGATATCCGCCGGCTGGGCGAGGCGCAGCTGGTGCTGATGAACGGGCTGGGCTATGAGGGCGCGGCGCTGGAGCGAGCCGTGCGTGACAGCCAGGTGCCGGTGGCCATCGCCAGCGCAGGCATCAAGACGCTGGCTGGCGGGCATGCGCACGACGACGAACATGATCACGATCACGACAAGGCCGGCGGCCAGCATGATGCTGCCGCACCCGACCCGCACATCTGGCAGAACCCGGTGCTGATGCAGGCCTATGCCGCCAATATTGCGAAGGCGCTGATTCAGGCCGATCCGGCCCACCAGCAGGGGTATGAGCAACGCCTGGCCGACTACCAGCAGATCCTGCGTGACCTGGACAGCTGGGCGGCCGCGGAATTTGCCAGCATTCCGCCGGAAAAGCGCAAGGTGGTGACCGGCCATGATGCCTTCGCCTATCTGGGCCAGCGCTACCAGCTGCAGTTCCTGGCGCCGCAGGGCGTCAGCACTGACAGTCAGCCCTCCGCCCGTGCCGTGGCTGGCCTGATCCGCCAGATCCGCGAGCAACAGGTCAAGGCCGTGTTCATGGAGAACATCAAGGATCCGCGCCTGGTCGAGCAGATCAGCCAGGAAGCCGGCGTGACAGTGCAGAACCAGCCGCTGTACTCGGACGCATTGAGCCCGCCGGAAGGGCCGGCTACCAGCTATGTCGGCCTGATACGCTATAACGTCACGCATCTGGTGCAGGCGATGCACTGAATGCTTGACCCTGCTGCCAGTGCGGCCGGCTAGTGCGGCAAGGCTGGCATCCGTATCATGGGAGGCGTATCCTAGTCGCCGGAGAGTGCCATGTACACCGTGATGCGCGTTCATGATTTCGATGCCGCCGAGCACCTGCCGGCGGTGCTGCTGGACCGGCTCTGGCCGCGCGGCGTGCGCAAGGAGCGGCTGGAAGGTACGGTCTGGGAAAAGGCGGCCACGCCCTCGACCGCATTGCGCGTCTGGTTCCATGAAGACCGCGAGGGACGCTTTGACGAATTCTGCCGGCGCCTGCGGCAGGAACTGGCCGAGCCCGAGGCGCAACAGGCGCTGGATCGTATCCGTGCGCTGGAAAAGCAGCATGGCGAGATCCATCTGCTGACGGCTGCACGTGATCCGGAACACAGCCACCTGGTGGTGATCCGCGAGTTGCTGCAGTCCTGAAAAATCCGGCAGTGATGCAAGCCGGCGTCCTACACGCCAGACTTGGCCGGTTTTTTATAGTGAAGACATGGTTCAAAGACAAGAAAGAGAGAGCACCATGTCCAAACCCGCACCCCGTATGTCCTTTATCCAGGCCCTGATCGCAGCGGTTGCCGCTGCCGCCTGTTCCGCCGCTGTCGCCCAGGGCGCTGCTGCGGTCGTCAGCACCACGGAATCGCTGAATGCCGTGCAGGCCGAGCAGGCCGCCGAAAGCCCGGTCACTGCCAGCAGCAGCACCGTGATTGCGCCGACCGAAGCCATGCACGACATGGACAGCGCCGACAGCAAGGCCTCCGCACCCAAGGTGGATACGGAGGCCCTGAGCACCGGCATGCCGCCGGGCGCGAAGAAGCTGTAAGCGTGTTGACGGCTTAGCTGGGCTTGTGCATCAGGCCGTGTGCCAGCGCGCCCAGCGCCATGCCGGCAATGCCCCAGAGCACATCCCAGTTGCCGACGCCCAGGCCGGCCAGCATCGGGCCGGGGCAGACGCCCGACAGGCCCCAGCCGACACCGAACAGCGCCGAGCCGACCAGCATGTTGCGGCTGATGCCGCTGGTATAGCGGTCAAAGGTTTCGGCAAACACCGGTTTCTTCAGCAGTTTCGGGCCCAGCACCAGGCCCAGCGTGGCCACGGCAATGCCGCCGCCCATGACCAGCATCAGGCCCAGGTCATTCAGCATCAGGAATTCAAGCACGATCTCCGGCATCATCATGGTGGAGAGCGCCAGGCCAAAACCGAACAGCAGGCCGGCCAGCAGGGTAGACAGGGTCTTGGCCATCAGAGCCACCTCGTGATCAGGTTGGCCGTCAGCAGGCCGGTCGCCATGAAGGTCAGCACCGCCACCACCGAGGGCATGTGGAAGGAACCGATGCCACAGATGCCGTGGCCGGAGGCGCAGCCGCCGCCCAGGCGCGCACCATAGCCGACAAACAGCCCGCCCAGCAGCAGCTGCCAGCCCGGAATCGTGGTGGTGACGCGCTCGCCGTTGCCAAGCAGCAGCCACCAGACAAAGGCACCCAGTACCACGCCCAGCGCGTAGACCAGCCGCCAGTTGCGCGAAGCGATGAAGCGCGCCTGGTGGAAGAACGGGTGCTTGATGAAAAACGACCAGGTCGTGGTGTAGACCGGGCTGAGGCCGCCAAAGCGGCCGGTCAGCACGTACAGCACCGCAGCACCGAGGCCAATGCACATGCCGCCCACCAGATAGTGAAGCCAGCCGTAGGGGAAGGGTTCGGTTAATATATTCATGATTTGTATATTGTATGAGGTGGCGCTGATCCCGACAAGTCCATAGGGCCTTGGGGACAAAAAAGGGTGGCCTGTGAGCCACCCTGCATGTCATGACGGTGTGCCGTCTTACTTGGCCCAGCTGTCCTTCAGGCCGGTCACGCGGTTGAATACCGGCTTGCCACTGGCGTGATCGACACGGTCGCTGGCAAAGTAGCCCAGGCGCTCGAACTGGAAATGGCTTTTCGGACCGACGTCGGCCGCAGACGGTTCGACCCAGGCCGTCACCGTCTTCAGGCTGTCCGGGTTCAGCACGGTCAGGAAGTCGCGGCCACCAGCATCCGGATGGGCTTCGGTGAACAGGCGGTCATACAGGCGTACTTCAGCCTGCACGCCATCCTCGGCACCGACCCAGCCGATCACGCCCTTGACCTTGACGCTGTCTGCACCCGGCGTGCCACTTTTGGTGTCGGGAATCAGTTCGACCAGCACATTGCTGACCTGGCCATCGGCATCCTTCTCGAAGCCGGTACAGGCCACCACATAGCCGTACTTCAGGCGCACCTTGTTGCCTTCCACGGCCTGGCCGCTGGCATTGGTGTGCGGCGGGTAGAGGCGGCGATAGCCTTTTTCCGGCACTTCCATGAAGTCCTCGCGCTCGATCCAGACCTCGCGGCCCAGGCGCATGCGGCGCTGGCCCATCTCCGGATGGTGCGGATGCACCGGTGCCTGGCAGTCTTCCAGCGTTCCGACGCCCATCAGCGCATCCCAGTTGGTAATTGTCACGCGCAGCGGGTCCAGTACCGCCATGGCGCGCGGCGCTACCGGATCCAGCACGTCGCGCAGCGAACCTTCCAGCGTGCCGTAATCGATCCAGCTGTCGGCCTTGGTCACGCCGATGCGCTCGCAGAACAGGCGCAGGCTCTCGGGCGTGTAGCCGCGGCGACGCAGGCCGGCCAGCGTCGGCATGCGCGGATCGTCCCAGCCCTGCACATGGCCGTCATCGACCAGCAGCTTGAGCTTGCGCTTGCTGGTCACGACATAGGTCAGGTTCAGGCGGGCAAATTCGTACTGGCGCGAAGGCGGCGTGTTGATGATGCCGCCAGCCGCCAGATGATCCAGCAGCCAGTCGTAGAACGGGCGCTGGTCTTCGAATTCCAGCGTGCAGATGCTGTGCGTGATGTTTTCCAGCGCATCCTCGATCGGATGGGCAAAGGTATACATCGGGTAGATGCACCACTGGTCACCGGTGTTGTGGTGGTGCGCGCGGCGGATGCGGTAGATCGCCGGATCGCGCATATTGATGTTGGGGTGCGCCATGTCGATCTTCGCGCGCAGCACGGCCGCGCCATCGGCCAGCTCGCCGTTGCGCATCTGGGCAAAGCGCTCCAGGTTTTCCTGCACGCTGCGGCTGCGGAACGGGCTATCGGTGCCGGGCGTGGTGAAGTCGCCGCGGTGCTTGCGCATGTCGTCGGCGCTTTGCTCGTCCACATAGGCCAGGCCCTGTTCGATCAGGTAGACCGCAGCGCGGTGCATCAGCTCGAAATAGTTGCTGGCGTAGTACAGGTGGGTCTCGGGCTGGCCGTTGAGGTCGCTGGTCCAGTCAAAGCCTAGCCAGTGCACTGCCTCGACGATGGCATCCACGTACTCCTGGCTTTCCTTTTCCGGGTTGGTATCGTCAAAGCGCAGGTGGCAGACGCCGTCGTAATCCTGGGCCAGGCCAAAGTTCAGGCAGATGCTCTTGGCGTGGCCGATGTGCAGGTAGCCGTTGGGCTCGGGCGGGAAGCGCGTGCGGATGCGCGCCGGGTCCAGCGCGCCAGCCTGGTGGTGCGCTGCATCGCCTGGCGAACCGCCCCAGTGGCGCTGGCGGTGAGTGCCCTGTTCCAGGTCGGACTCGATGATCTGGCGCAGGAAGTTGCTGGGCTTGCTGCTGGTGTCTTCGGCCGCAGCAGGGGTATTCGGTGCATGTGTAGTCATGCCCCCGATTTTAGCCGGCTGCCCGCCACTTGCAGGCCTGCCACGGCGGAAACCGCCCGGCGCTCAGGACTGTCCCAGCTCCTTGAGCTTGATAAAGGCCAGCGCCGCCATCACGGCGTCGTTCAGCGCATCGTGCGCATCGCGCCGCGGCAGCTGCAGGTCGTCCATCAGCGTGTCAAAGCGCAGGTCGATATCGGCATTGTCATGCTGCTTGTACGAGGGCAGGCGCTTGAACTTGTAGTCGTAGTACATGGCCGAGACCTCGATCTGCCGATTGGGCAGCCGGATGCCGATCAGCGGCTTCATGGCGCGGTTGATCATGGCGGCATCGAACTCGAGGAAGTAGCCGACCAGCGGCCGGCTGCCGATAAAGCGCAGCAGCTGCAGCATGGCGATATCGACCGGGATGCCGCAGGCCACATCGGCCTCGCGCAGGCGGTGCACGCGGATGCTCTCGGCCGAGACCGTGCCTTGCGGTTGTACCAGCACCTCGAAACGCTGGCTGCTCAGGATGCGATTGCCGTGGATGCGCACCGCGCCGATCGAGATGATGTCGTCGGTGCGCACGTTGAGGCCGGTGGTCTCGCAATCCAGCGAGATGTATTCGTCTGGCGGCGGTTCATCGAACAGGAAGGAGAACTCGTCCGATGCCAGCTGGTTCTTCTGCCAGCGCTGGCGCAGGCCGCCGAGCCAGGACTTGCTTGCAAGACTGCCAAATGCCATGCTGCCTCCGTCCTCAGATCACGTCCAGGCGGAAACGCTGGCGCAGCGTGGCCTTGAAGCGCTTGACCACGCCCAGGCTGTCCTTCAGCAGGTCGCGGTCCAGGCTGCTCATGGACTTGGGATCGGCCTCGCCGCTGACCGGCTTGCCCATTTCCAGCTCCTTCAGACCGGCCTTGAGGCGCAGCCCCATGAAGAAGTGCAGCGCGTGCTTGAGCTCGTCGCCCCAGTCCTTGCGCAGCTGGCCCTTGGTCACCAGTTCCTGGATGCGATCCACCGTGCTGGTGGCCTGGATGCCGTTGGCCAGCGCCAGGCTGCGCATGCCATGCACGATAGGGAAGATGCCCATCTTCTTCATGTGCAGCAGGTCACTGTCCTCGCCGATGGAGAACATGCGTCCGAGCCAGCTGCTGCCGCTGCCAAAGGCGTCGATCGCGGCGGCAAAGCGGTTCAGCGTGGCGTCGTTGTCGGTGGACAGTTCCCACAGGCGCTGCGTCACGTGTTGCAGCAGGCGGCCATCGCCGGCCACCGCATGCGCGTCGAGGAAGATCGCCAGGTTCATCATGCTTTCCGGCTGGCCGCTGATCAGCCAGCCGCGCGTGCGTGACACCCAGTCGGCGCGCGTGCCGCGCCAGTCCGGGTTGTTCAGCATGATGCGGCCCGGACACTCGGGGTAGCCAAAGCGCGTCAGCGCCGCGGAAAAATCATCACAGATCTGCTGCAGGTTGTCGGGTGGCGTGTAGTCGTCACGCAGGATCAGGCCGTTGTCCTGATCGGTCTTGAGCAGCTGCTCGCCACGGCCCTCGCTGCCCATCACGATCAGGCAGCTGTTGCTGACCAGTTCACGCGGTGCCACCATTTCCCAGGCGCGCTCGAACAGGCGCGCATTGATTTCCTGCACCAGGTTGCCGATCAGGCCGACATTGGTGCCGCTGCGGTAGAGCTGCTGCACCATGCCGCGCGTCTGGCTGGCGGCGTCGGCCAGCATCTCCAGGTTGAGCGCCTGGTCGATGCGCGTCAGGATCAGGTGCGAGTGGTTGGACAGGAAGCTGAACACGTCCAGCGATTCGATCACGCCCAGCACCTCGGCCCGCTCGGCCACGATGATGCGGTGGATGCGGTGGCGCAGCATCATGGTCAGCGCCTCGCCCATCAGGCTGTCGGGGGGCAGCGTGATCAGGTTGTAGGTGGCCAGGTCGCCGACCGGCAGGTCGTCCAGCGGGCGCCCATCCAGGATCGCTCGGGGCAGCGCCGTGCTCGAGAAGATGCCCAGGCGTGGCAGCGTGCCGGTGTCGTCGCGCACCAGCACGTGCGTGGTGTTGTGCTCGGAAAACACGCGCGCCACTTCCACGATGTCGGTATCGGCATCCACGTAGTGTGGCGGATGCATCACGGCCGAATCCAGCCGTGCCAGCGTCAGCGACTGCATTTCCTGTTCGTCATGGCGCTGCGACAGGGCGCTGAGCTTGTCGCCCAGGCTGGAGAACAGCAGGGCGCTGAAGGTGGCGTTGTCGGCGATCAGTGACAGCACCGTGTCTTGCGCCAGTTCGTAGGCCAGCACTTCTTCCTGCGCGATGAAGCGATGGCTGCTCTTGCCCGCCATCAGGCCGCGGCTGTCGAAGGTGTCGTCCGGGCCGTACATGTAGAGCACTTCGTCGCCCTCCATCTGCGCCACATGGCCCTTGATCACCACGTACAGGTGCTTCGGCTCGGCACCGACATCCAGGATCACGTCGTCCTTGCGGAAGTAGGCGATATCGACGTTGTCACGGACCAGTTGCTGTTCGCCCTTGCTCAGGCTGTCGAATGGTGAGGCGTCGAAGTTGAAGGCGTTGGGCATGGCAGGAACACAGGAAAAAGTGCATCTGTCAGTCTAGCGTCAACACCGGTTTGCCGGCAGTGGTACTGACCCTGTGTGGCACCCGGATCACAGCACGACCGTGCGATTCGGAGAAACCCTGAAGCCGGATTGATCCCGTTCAAGGGTTAGCACCTAGGCGAAATTTTCCAAAATCTGATCTGTATCAAAACCAGGTCGTGCGGCGCAACATTTTTTGCGAATTTACGGGTTTCCTCCAAGCCTGTGACGTCTTGTAACCCGTTCTAATTCCCTCCGGTTGCAGTGTGCGCTGCGAGTTTCAACAACATGAAGCCCCCCGTTAACGCAGCCCATATCCCTCATCAACAAGGAGACATACCCATGAGTAGTGATCCCAACGTTGCAAATGATCCAATCATCCAGAAGATCAGCAACAACCCGAAGTATCAGGCGCTGAAAGCAGAACGCAACAAGTTCGGCTGGACGCTGGCCATCATCATGCTGGTCGTGTACTACGGCTATATCGCCCTGATCGCCTTTGACAAGGAGTTCCTGGCACAGCCGATCGGCACTGGCGTCACCACGCTGGGTATTCCGCTGGGCATGGGTGTGATCGTCTTCACCATCATCATCACCACCATCTACGTGCGTCGTGCCAACTCCAAGTACGACGCCATCACCGCAGAGATCCTGAAGGAAGCCAGCAAATGAAAAAAATCTCCCTTGCGCTGGGCTCGCTGCTGGCAGCGGGTACCGTCCTGGCGGCCGGTGGTGACGTAGGCGAAACCGCCAAGCAGGCCACCAACTGGACTGCCATCATCATGTTTGCCGTGTTCGTGGTCGCCACCCTGGGCATCACCAAGTGGGCGGCTGGCCGCACCAAGTCGGCGTCCGACTTCTACACCGCCGGTGGTGGCATTACCGGTTTCCAGAACGGTCTGGCGATTGCTGGCGACTACATGTCTGCTGCGTCCTTCCTGGGCATTTCTGCTGCCGTGATGGCAACCGGCTACGACGGCCTGATCTACTCGATCGGCTTCCTGGTCGGCTGGCCCATCATTACCTTCCTGATGGCCGAGCGCCTGCGCAACCTGGGCAAGTTCACCTTTGCCGACGTGGCCGGCTACCGCTTCCAGCAGGGCCCGATCCGTGCGTTTGCCGCCTGCGGCACGCTGGTGGTGGTGGCCTTCTACCTGATCGCCCAGATGGTGGGTGCCGGCCAGCTGATCAAGCTGCTGTTCGGCCTGGACTACATCATTGCCGTGATCATCGTGGGTATCCTGATGATGGCCTATGTGGTGTTCGGCGGCATGACTGCGACCACCTGGGTGCAGATCATCAAGGCCGTGCTGCTGCTGTCCGGCGTGACCTTCATGGCCTTCATGGTGCTGATGAAGTATGGCTTCAGCCCCGAAGCCCTGTTCAGCCACGCTGTCCAGGTCAAGACTGCCATCGCACAAGCCGGTGGTGCCACGCCTGAAGCGGCTGCCAAGACTGGCCTGTCCATCATGGGCCCGGGTGGCTTCATCAAGGATCCGATCTCTGCCATCAGCTTCGGCATGGCGCTGATGTTCGGTACCGCCGGCCTGCCGCACGTGCTGATGCGTTTCTTCACCGTGCCGAACGCCAAGGAAGCACGCAAGTCCGTGGCCTGGGCCACGACCTGGATCGGCTACTTCTACATCCTGATCTTCATCATCGGTTTCGGCGCCATCACCCTGGTGCTGACCGACCCGACCTTTGCCGACACGACCAAGGGCGTGATCAAGGGCGGTGCCGGTACGGCCAACATGGCTGCGGTGCTGGTGGCTGAAGTGGTGGGCGGTGACGTGTTCTTCGGCTTCATCTCTGCCGTGGCTTTCGCGACCATCCTCGCCGTGGTGGCGGGTCTGACCCTGTCCGGCGCTTCCGCCGTGTCGCACGACCTGTACGCTACCGTGTTCAAGAAGGGCAATGCCGACAACGCGGCTGAACTGCGCGTGTCCCGTATCACCACCGTGGCCCTGGGCATCATCGCGGTACTGCTGGGCATCCTGTTCGAGCGTCAGAACATCGCCTTCATGGTGTCCCTGGCCTTCGCCATCGCGGCGTCTGCCAACTTCCCGGTGCTGTTCCTGTCCATCATGTGGAAGAACATGACCACCAAGGGTGCCGTGATCGGTGGCTTCCTGGGCCTGATCTCCTCCGTCGCGCTGACCATCGTGTCGCCGTCGGTGTGGGAAGCCGTGCTGGGCAACCCCAAGGGTTCCGCGCTGTTCCCCTACACCTCGCCGGCCCTGTTCTCCATGACCATCGGTTTTGTCGGTATCTGGCTGTTCTCCATCCTGGACAACAGCAAGCAGGCTGCCAAGGAGCGCGCTGCGTTCCCGGCCCAGCAGATCCGTTCCGAGACCGGTCTGGGTGCTGCCAAGGCGTCTGACCACTAATTGCACCAGTTGCAACCCAGGCGAGCCCGCAAGGGCCGCCTGATTTGCCGGGCTGTTCCAGCCCGGTTTTTTTTCGTCCGGACCTTGCCGCGAAGCGCCAGTCGGCGTGAACTATTTGCTGGCGATGGTATCGATATCCTGCAAGAATGAAACACAAGGCAGGAGATTCCTGCCCGGCCGGTCATCCACGGATGGCTGGCCGTAGCATTGACAGGAGCAGGGCCATGACGCAGTCCGTTCATACCGATTCCCACCAGACCGTTGCCGCAGCGCGCCGGCCATTGACGGCCATTGCGCTGGCCGCCGGCGTCGCCTTGCTGGCCGGTTGCAGCACCACCTTCAGCACCCAGGTTACCAACTTCAACCAGTGGCCGCAGCATACGCGTGGCGCTACTTACACCATCGTGCAGAACCCGCAGCCGGGTACGCTGGAACTGAGCGAGCTGGAACGCCAGACCTATGAGAATCAGCTGTCGCGTGCGCTGCAGGCGCAGGGGCTGGTGCCGGCCGCCAGGCCGGAATCGGCGCGGCTGGAGGCCGACATGGGCGTGACGCTGAAACGCGAGATCATCGAATATACGCGTCCGGTCTACCGTGACATGCCATGGTGGGGCTGGCCAGGCTACAACTTTGGCCCGGGCTTTGGTCCCTGGGACCACTGGGAAGATGGCGGCCTGGGCGGTGCCTGGGGTGGCATGTACCTGACCGAACAGCTGGTGCGCCAGCCGCTGCACACCTACAGCCTGAAGGTGCGTATCCGTGACCGGGCGCAACAGCAGGGCAGTGCGGCAGCTCCGGCGGTGTTCGAATCGACCGCGCAATATGCCGGCAACCCGGTACAGCTGCCCTCGCTCATGCCGTACCTGATGCAATCTGCATTTGACGGTTTCCCGGGCCAGAACGGCCAGACGCGCAAGATCGAGTTTGATGCCGATACCGGCGCCAGGCGCCTGCCGACAGGGCAGGCCGCAGCTCCCGCAGCGGCGGCATCGCGCCCCTGATCCAGATCGATCCTGCACCCGATACACCGCTTGCCTGTGGGGTGCAGGCGACGCCGGGGGTGCAGATTTCGGCGCGCTCACGTAAAATCGTGCGATTCCCGATGGCGCTGCATCGACAGCGGCCATTCTGTCCTGCTCTTGTACACAATTCACATGTCATCTACCCTGCACCCCATGCTCAATGTGGCCATCAAGGCTGCGCGCGCCGCTGGCGCCATCATCAACCGTGCCTCCCTGGACATCGAGTCCGTCCGCGTGAGCCAGAAGCAGGTCAATGACTATGTGACCGAAGTGGACCAGCAGGCCGAACACGCCATCATCGATATCCTCCATACCGCCTACCCGCAGCACGGCTTCTTTGCCGAAGAAACCGGTCAGGCGCATGGCAATCCCGACAGCGATTTCGTCTGGTACATCGACCCGCTCGATGGCACCACCAACTTCATCCACGGTTTCCCGGTCTATTGCGTGAGCATTGCGCTCGCCGTGCGCGGCAAGATGGAGCAGGCGGTGATCTACGATCCCAGCCGCAACGACCTGTTCACCGCCACGCGTGGCCGTGGTGCCTTCCTGAACGATCGTCGCATCCGCGTCAGCAAGCGCATCCGCATGGCCGACTGCCTGGTTACCACCGGCTTCCCGTTCCGTCCGGGTCAGGACTACGGCCAGTTCATGCAGATGTTCACTGACATGATGAAGAAGACCTCCGGCGTGCGCCGCCCGGGCGCTGCCGCACTGGATCTGGCCTATGTCGCCGCAGGTTTCAGCGATGGTTTCTTCGAGACCGGCCTGCAGCCCTGGGACGTGGCTGCAGGCAGCCTGCTGGTGCAGGAAGCCGGTGGCCTGGTTGGCAACTTCACCGGTGAAGCCGATTTCCTGTTCAGCCAGGAATGCCTGGCCGCCAACCCCAAGATCTACGGCCTGATGGTTGGCATGCTGAACCAGTACAGCCGCTACGGCGAGGAAGCCATGCGCGAGCGCATGGCCGAGCAGCAAGCGGCCGAAACCGAAGCCGAGGCAGGAACCGAAGGCGACGCCGAGGCCTGATCAGCATCAGCGAGCGTTCCTATAGCCGCTTCCTGCCGGAAGCGGCTTTTTTTGCGCCAGAAAAAACGCCTGGCTGCAGGGCGCAGGCCAGGCGTGGGGCAGCTAACGGCCGCGCAGATTCAGTCGGCGTCAGGCTGGGCTTCGGGCGCGGCCTGCTGGAATGCCGGCAGCGTTTCACAGGCAGCGACGATGCGCAGGATCGTCGGATAATCATCCAGCGGGCAGTTGAAGCGGCGCGCGTTATAGATCTGCGGCACCAGGCAGCAATCAGCGATGGTCGGCGTGTCGCCATGGCAGAAGGTGCCGGTGGCGGGGTGGCCGGCCAGCAGCGTTTCCAGGCCTTGCAGGCCAATGCCGATCCAATGGCGGTACCAGGCGTCCTTCTGCTCGGGCGTGACTTGCAGTTCCTGGCTCAGGTACTGCAGCACGCGCAGGTTGTTTACCGGGTGCAGGTCGCAGGCAATCGCCTGGGCCAGCGCACGCACGCGGGCGCGGCCGAGGGCATCGGCCGGCAGCAGCGCAGGTCCGGGCTGGGTCTCGTCCAGATATTCCATGATGGCGAGCGACTGCGTCAGCACGCTGCCGTCATCGAGTTCGAACGCGGGCACCAGCGCCTGCGGGTTGGTGGCGCGGTAGCTGTCGCTGCGATGCTGGCCGCCATCCTTCACCAGATGCACCGGCACGGTGGTCCACGCCATGCCCTTCAGGTTCAGGGCAATGCGGACGCGGTAGGCCGCCGAGCTGCGGTAGTAGGTGTAGAGCTTGCTCATGCGGGCGTGGCTCAGTGGGCAGCGCTGCCGTCGTGCATCCAGCGGGCATGCTCGGGCGCACGGCGGGTTTCGGCCCACTCGTTCAGCATGTCCCACTTCACCTCGTCCAGCATCTTGTACATCTCGGGCGTACCGGTGTCGGCTGCCAGTTCGATGCGGTGGCCGTTGGGATCGAAGAAGTAGATCGACTTGAAGATGGTGTGTTCGGTCGGGCCCAGTACCTCGATGCCGGCGGCTTCCAGGCGCTCCTTGGTCTTGACCAGGGTGTCAAGGGAATCGACCTTCAGCGCCAGGTGCTGTACCCAGGCCGGGGTGTTTTCGTCACGGCCCATCTCGGGGCGTGTCGGCAGCTCGAAGAAGGCCAGGATGTTGCCATTGCCGGCGTCCAGGAACACGTGCATGTACGGATCCGGGGCCTTGGTGGAGGGGACTTCGTTCTCGGCGATGGCGAGCACGAATTTCATGTCGAGGTGCTTGCCGTACCACTCGACGGTTTCCTTGGCGTCCTTGCAGCGGTAGGCTACGTGGTGGATATGCTGGATCAGGCTCATGGGGAGCTCCTTGTGAAATCGGATGAAAAAAGTGGGTGGAGCCCGGCGTGCATGCCCTTGTCTCCTGGAATGGAGGCCATCTGTGCGGCCCTGGGTGTATTGGACGCGAGACTGATTTATCATGCAAACAGTATTTATTCATCCATTTATCAGATTTTCCAATGAATGTTTCCCTGCGGCAGTTGCGCGCCTTTGTCGCCGTGGCGCGCTATGGCAGCTTCACGCTGGCGGCTGACAGCCTCTACATCACGCAATCGGCACTCAGCGGCCTGATGCGGGATCTGGAACGGGCGCTGCAGGTGCGGCTGGTTGATCGCAGCACGCGCCGCATCCGCCTCACCGATGTCGGCAGCCAGCTGTTTCCGCTGGTGCAGAAGATCCTGGACGACCTGGATACGGTGATGGCTGAAGTCGGCAAGCTCAAGGATCTGGAGCGCGGCCTGGTGCGCGTGGCCGTGCCGCAGCTGCTGGCCAGCACCTGGCTGCCGCCGATGCTGGCCGGCTTCCGTCAGCAGCATCCGCAGATCGAGTTGCGCCTGCTGGACAGTACGGTGGAGACGGTGGTGTCGCGCGTGTTTGCCGGTGAGGTCGATTTCGGCATCGGCCCAGAACGCGAGCCCAATTCGGACATCGAGGCGACGCTGCTGTTCGAGGTGCCGTTTCTGGCGGCGCTGCCGGCCGGACATGCGCTGGCGGCACGCGCCAAACTGCGCTGGGAAGACCTGATCGCCGAAGAGCTGATCACGCTGCAGGGCCAGTTCACCGAGCGGCTGTCGCAGGACCTGGGCGCTACCTGGCGCGGCCTGGGGCTGAAGCCGGCGCACGAGGTCAGCTTCATGGCGACGGCGCTGAAAATGGTGGCAGCCGGCCTTGGTGTCACGGTCTGCCTGCCGTATGCAGCCGAGTTGGTCGAGCAGCAAGGGCTGAAACTGCGGCCGCTGCAGGAGCCGGTGATCCGGCGCGGCGTGTATCTGTTCACGCGCAAGGGGCGCACGCTGTCGCCGGCAGCCGAGGCCATGCTGGCGCACCTGCGCGAGGCGATCGCGCAGCAGATGGCGCAGCTGCAGCAGCGCGGCTGGCTCTGAGCGGTGGCGACACCTACAATGCAGGATTCCGCAAGCAGGCCCGCCAGCGCCTGAGACTTGCCACACACCAGGATTTTCCAGACCGATGACGACCGTGACTGCCATCGCCGAGCTACCCGGCCACACGCCCATGATGGCGCAGTATTTTTCGATGAAAGTGGACTTCCCGACCACGCTGCTGTTCTACCGCATGGGGGATTTCTACGAGCTGTTCTACGACGACGCGATCAAGGCCGCGCGCCTGCTCGGCATCACGCTGACGAATCGCGGCCAGTCGGCTGGGCAGCCGATTCCGATGGCTGGCGTGCCGGTGCATGCGCTGGACAACTACCTGGCCAAGCTGATCCAGATGGGCGAATCGGTAGCGATTGGCGAGCAGGTCGGCGAGGTTGGTGCGGCCAAGGGGCCGGTAGAGCGCAAGGTGGTGCGCGTGGTGACGCCGGGCACGCTGACCGAATCCGAGCTGCTGGGCGACAAGACCGAAGCCGTGCTGCTGGCGCTGCAGGTGCCGGCGCGCATCAGCCGCAACCGCAGCATCGGCCTGGCCTGGATGAGTCTGACGCAGGGCCGCATGAGCCTGGCCGAATGCACGCCGGACGAGCTGCCGCAGTGGATCAGCCGCATCCAGCCGGTGGAAGTGCTGTACAGCGCCGATGCCAGCGAGGCGTTGCAACAGCAGCTGGCGCAATGGCAGCAGCACGGTGCCATGCAGCGCTTCATCGTCACCGAGCGTCCGGCGTTTACCTTTGACAGCGGTCTGGGCCTGCGCAAGCTGACCGAGCAGCTGCAATCGCCCAACCTGAACGCCTGGCAGGCCGACGAGGTGGTGCAGGCGCATGCCGCTGCCGCCGCACTGCTGGCCTACGCCGAACACACCCAGGGTCGCGTCATGACGCATCTGCACCATCTGCAGGTGCAGCGCGATGACAGCCTGGTGCAGCTGCCGCTGACGACGCAGCGCAACCTGGAGCTGACACTCACCCTGCGTGGCGAGCCGAGCCCGACGCTGTTCAGCCTGCTCGACAGCTGCCAGTGCGGCATGGGCAGCCGCGCACTGCGTGGCTGGATGCTGCAGCAGCAGCGTGATCGCCAGCAGGCCCAGCAGCGGCTCGATGCCATCGCGCTGTTGCGCGAGCAGGGCCTGCGTGACCTGCGCGCCGCCCTGCACGGGACCAGCGACGTGGAGCGCATCAGCGCGCGGCTGGCGCTACGCCAGAGCCGCCCGCGTGAGCTGGCCGGCCTGTTACGCACGCTGGACCAGGCGCAGGGCCTGCGTACGCAGCTGTTGCGCGTACTGGACGCCGTGAGCGCTCAGCCGGTGCTGTTGCAGCAGGTTGCCGACCAGCTGCAACCGCCCGCAGGCGTACTCGATCGCCTCCAGCAGGCGATCCAGCCTGAGCCGGCGGTGAATATCCGTGACGGCGGCGTTATCGCCGAAGGCTACGACGCCGAGCTGGACGAGCTGCGTGGCATCCAGACGCGCAGCGCCGAATATCTGCTGGCGATGGAGCAGCGCGAGCGCGAGCGTACCGGCATCAGCAATCTGCGCGTGCAGTACAACCGCGTGCACGGCTTTTATATCGAAGTCACCAGCAGCCAGCTCGACAAGGTGCCGGACGATTACCAGCGCCGCCAGACCATGAAGAACGCCGAGCGTTTCATCACGCCCGAACTGAAGGCCTTCGAGGACAAGGCGCTGTCGGCGCAGGACCGGGCGCTGGCGCGCGAGAAGTGGCTGTACGAGCAGCTGCTGGAGCAGTTGCAGCCGCAAATCGCCGACCTGCAGCAGTTGGCAGGTGCCCTGGCCACGCTGGATGCCGTGTGCGCGCTGGCCGAGCGCAGTCTGGCGCTGGACTGGTGCGCACCGGTGTTTGCCGTCGAGCCCTGCATCGAGATCGAAGCCGGACGCCACCCGGTGGTGCAATCGCGCCTGATGGAAACCACCGGCGCCGGCTTTATCGCCAACGACACGCGCCTATCGCCCAAGCAGCGCATGCAGATCATCACCGGCCCCAATATGGGCGGCAAGTCCACCTATATGCGCCAGGTGGCGCTGATCGTGCTGCTGGCCGGCATGGGCAGCTACGTGCCGGCGTCCAGCGCACGCATCGGCCCGATCGATGCCATCCTCACCCGCATCGGCGCGGCCGATGACCTGGCCAACGCGCAATCCACCTTCATGCTGGAAATGACCGAGGCGGCGCAGATCCTGCACGGCGCCACGCCCAACAGCCTGGTGCTGATGGACGAGATCGGTCGCGGCACCAGCACGTTTGACGGCCTGGCGCTGGCCGGCGGCATTGCCAGCCAGCTGCATGACAAGACGCAGGCGCTGACCCTGTTCGCCACCCACTATTTCGAGCTGACCGAATTCCCGCGCGAGCACCATGCGGCGGTCAACGTGCACGTCAGCGCCACTGAATCGGGCCAGGACATCGTGTTCCTGCATGCGATCCAGCCTGGCCCGGCGAGCCGCAGCTATGGCATCCAGGTGGCGAAGCTGGCCGGCATGCCGGCAGCGGTGATCCACCATGCGCGCCATGTGTTGCAGCAGCTGGAATCGCAACAGCAGGAGCAGCAGCACCAGATTGACCTGTTCACGGCACCGCCCGAACTGCTGGTGGCAGAGGCCAGCCGTGAGCCGGCCGAGGTCGAGCTGGCGCTGCGCGAGCTCGATCCCGATGCGATGAGCCCGCGCGAGGCGCTGCAGGCGCTCTATGCGCTGAAAGAGCTGCAGGACAAGGCCGGGGCATGAGCATGCAGACGCGATTCATCCTGCTCAACACCAGCCATGCCGGCAACGTCGGCGCCGTGGCGCGTGCCATGAAGGTGATGGGTTTTGACGACCTGGTGCTGGTGCAGCCGCGCTGGCCCGACGTGCTGACGCGCATCGAGGCGCTGGAGCGTGCCAGCGGTGCTGACGATGTGTTGCGTCAGGCGCGCATCGTGCAGAGCTGGCAAGAGGCCGTGGACGGCATCGAGCACCTGTGCGCCACCGCCATGACACCGCGTGATTTTGGCCCGCCCACGGTGGAGCCGCGTACGCACTTTGCCGATCTGGTACGCCAGCAGCAGGGCAGTGCCGAACAGCCGCCGCTGCGCAGCCTGGGGCTGGTGTTTGGCAGTGAGCGCTACGGCATGTTCAACGAGGAGGTCTACCGCTGCCACGCCTGCCTCAGCATCCCCACCAGTCCCGATTACGGCTCGCTCAACCTGGCCTCGGCGGCGCAGGTGCTGGCCTACGAATGGCGCCAGGCACTTGGCGGCTTTGCCGTGACCGAGGCACCGTCGGTCAGTGAGGCGCGCCGTGCCGATGCCGGCCAGATCGAAGGCATGCTGGCACACTGGCAGCAGATGCTGACCGAGATCGGCTATCTCGATCCGGCCGCGCCCAAGAAGCTGATGCCGCGCCTGCAGCAGCTGTTCCACCGCGCCGGCCTGCACGATGAGGAGATCCATATCCTGCGCGGCATTGCACGCAAGATGCAGCAGCGGCTGCAAGATCGCAAGCCCTGACGCCGATCAGTTTACTGGCTGGTTGTACACTGCAGACATGTTTGCACGCATCAAGTCCGATATCGATTGCATCCTGGAGCGCGACCCGGCGGCGCGCAGCCAGTGGGATGTGCTGTTCTCCTACCCCGGTTTCCACGCGGTGCAGCTGCACCGTCTGGCGAATGTCTGCTGGAAGAAGAACTGGACCTGGCTGGCACGCTGGATCTCGCACTGGGGGCGTTTTCTCACCGGTATCGAGATCCACCCGGCAGCCCAACTCGGCGAGCGCGTCTTCATCGACCACGGCATGGGCGTGGTGATTGGCGAAACCGCCGAAATCGGCGATGACTGCACCATCTACCACGGCGTCACGCTCGGCGGCACCTCGCTCTACAAGGGCACCAAGCGCCATCCGACGCTGGGCAAGGGCGTGGTCGTGGGGGCGGGAGCCAAGGTGCTGGGCGGCTTTACCGTCGGCGATGGCGCCAAGGTCGGCAGCAATGCCGTCGTCACCAAGCCGGTCCCGGCCGGTGCCACGGCGGTCGGCAACCCGGCGCGCATCATCCATCCTGATGACGGCAAGCCCAAGACCAGCTCCGGCCGTTTCAGCGCCTATGGCGTCACGCAAAAGGACGATCCGTTCAGCCTCGCCATGCGTGGCCTGGTCGACAATGCCGCCGGCCAGGATCAGCAGATCGAGCTGCTGTGGCAGGCCGTGGCCAAGCTGGCCGAGCAATTGCCCTGCGCCGAGGCCATGCCCAAGGAGGCTCCGCGCCACGAAGGTCTCACGCCCGAAGAGCTGAGCAAGCTGATCGACGACGAAATGTGACGGTCAACGCCTGTCGCGCCTCAGCCGCGCGGCAGGTAGTCCAGCAAGGTGTGGTAGCCCTGGATACGGGTATCACCAGCCCAGCGCAGCACATAGGTCTGTTGCTCGGTTTCCGGCAATTGCGGATGGCTGGCTGTCACGCGCAGGTAGTAGGTGCCGGCACCGATCCGCGGCAGCACGGCCTCATGTGTCTGGCCCTGGATGAGCTCCCCCACGGGCGAGCGCAGTGCCGCATCGTGGAACAGCTGGGCGCTGACCTGAGACGGTACTTCCCGGATCTGCTGTTCTTGGGGTTGCTTGAACAGCACGCGGCTCCAGCGCAGCACGGGCTGGAAATCCGGACCTTCCTGGTAGACCGAGGCCTGGTCCAGCAGGCTGGGAGCGGCCATGACCTGCAGGCGTGTGAAGGCGTCCCGGCCTTCCAGGCCATGCGCATCCACGGCGCGCACACGCAGATACCAGAGGCCTTCGCCGAGCACGTTCATGTCCATGGCCGGGCCGGCCAGCAGTTCGCTGCGCTGGGTGGTCACGTGCTGCGCATCGCGCGACACGATCACGCGGTAGGCGCGCGCTTCCGGCTGTTCCGGAAAAGTCCAGGTGGCATCCGGCATGAACAGTGGTGCCTGCTGTGCTGCCAGATCTGGTGCGGGCAGCAGCGGGATTGCCTGCATGATGCCCTGGTTCGGGTCTACCACCACGCCTTCCCCGGCATGGACGAGGATTTCCGTGTCTTTCCAGGTGTTCTCGTTGTTGATGATGCCTTCCAGCACCTCGGCACGATCGGCGCGTACATACGGGTCGGCACTGGCAACACGGAAGCGGGTGCCGCGCACGCCAATCATCGAGGTAGCGGTTTCCACTTCCAGCGGCTTGGCGCGCGGAGATACTTTTTGCACGGCGGCTTCAAGCGCACCCTGGGCCAGACGCAGCTTGCTGGCAAACCAGTTCACGGTCTGGCCGGAATCATTGCGCACGGGATAATGGCGGTTTTCCACGATGTCCGCCACCGAATGCGGCATCAGCTGCACGCGGGAGCCGTCACTCAGCTCCAGCATGGCCGAGCTGTTGGCCAGCGTCTGGATACGCGCGTTTTCTCCCAGCCGTACGCCCGCCTGGATCGACTGCCCGCCCACCTGAACATGGCCTACCGTCTTGATCACATGCGCCCTGGCTGGCGTGAAGTTCAGCAGTTGCAGTGGCAGACGCACGGTGGTGCCCACGGGCGGCAGCTTGCCGCCGTCCGGCAACTTGTTGTAGAGCGCCACCTGCTCCCACTGGCTGGCCGCGATGCCCAGCCGCTTGCTGATGCTCTGGATCGTGTCACCACGCTGTACCACGTGGCTGGGCACCGGCATGCTGGCCTGCGCCAGGGCCGGGCCGGCAGCCAGCAGGGCCAGACAGAACCCGATACTTCCAGCCACGCCAGACAGTCGGGGCAGGGAGGCGGGCCGTAGCCGGCGGGAGCGGCTGGCGCTGGCAGAAGATCGGGAGACGTGGATCATGGTGGTAGCGTCAGTCTGGAGGTGAATCGGATCACAGGCGAAGGCCGGTGGCTGCCAGGTGGATTATTCCTGGTCAGCCTCTGGCTCTCCGGGGGCTGCGTCAGGCTCAACTGCGGTCGTCATTTGGGCCTTCAGCAGTTGGAAAAGTTCCCGGTAGGCACGTGCCTGGCGCGGTGCGGCGCCGGCAGGCTGCTTCGCCGCCGCTTCGGCGTCCTTGCGCGCCTGGCGCACCAGCGCGCGTAGCTGCTGGATATCGGTATCCGGATACTGTAGCAGCCATTCGGACAAGGCGGCATCGTGCGTACCCGCATCCAGCAGGCGATCGCGCCAGTGCTCGGCCTGGTGCAGCAGCGCGATTTCGCTGGCGCTGCCTTCACGTTGTACCTGCAGGGCTGCGCGGATGGCGGCGACATCTTCCTCGTCCAGTTGGCGCATCAGCTTGCCGATGTACTGCATCTGTCGGCGTCCGCCCTCGAAATTGGTAATGCGCTTGTATTCTTTCAGTGCTTCCAGCAGGCGATCCGGCAGCTCCAGCGGGTTCAGCAGGCCGGCGCGCAGCGTGAGCAGCTCCTGGCCGAGCTGCTGCAGAGCCTCGCTCTCGCGCTTCAGGTCGGTCTTGCTGGTATCGGTATCGCCCTTGGCCTGGCGTTTGAGCTCCAGGTCCATCTCGCTGCCTTCGGCAACGAACTGGCCGCGGACGTAATAGCCGCGTTTGGGTTTGCGTGACATGAGTGGTTATCCGGTAAGCATGGCAATAGGCCAGTATGATACTTCCCCATATGAAAACCAAAGCCAAAGCGCCCCGTCTTTCTGCCGCAGCCGATCAGCCCCTGAGCGGTTTTGCCTATAGCCGATCCCATTTCGAGGAGCTGGTCGACCTCGCCATCGCCCATGCGAAAAAACTCGGCGCCACCGATGTCGGTGCCGAAGCCTCCGAAGGCAGTGGCCTGTCGGTCTCGGTGCGCCGTGGCGAGCTGGAAAACGTCGAGCGCAACCGCGACAAGTCGCTCGGCGTCACGGTCTATCTGGGCCAGCAGCGCGGCAATGCCAGCACCTCGGACTTTTCGCGCAAGGCGATCGAGCAGACGGTGCAGGCCGCCTACGATGTGGCGCGTTACACGGCGCAGGATCCGGCTGCCGGCCTGCCCGACGAGCAGGATGTGGAGACCGAGATGCGTGATCTCGACCTGTTCCACCCCTGGAGCATCGATTCCGACGCTGCCGCCAAACTGGCACTGGCCTGTGAAGAGGCGGCCTTTGCCTGTGATCCGCAGATCAGCAACAGCGAGGGCGCGGCGGTATCGGCACAGCAAAGCCACTTTTTCAGCGCCCACACGCACGGTTTCCGTGGCGGCTATGCCAGCTCGCGCCACACGCTGAGCGTCGCCCCCATTGCCGGCAAGGGTGAAGCCATGCAGCGCGACTACTGGTACAGCTCGATGCGCCATCCGGACGAACTGGCCAGCGCCAGCGCGGTGGGCCGCTATGCCGCCGAGCGTGCCCTGAGCCGCCTGGGCGGCCGCAAGATCGACACCATCGAATGCCCGGTGCTGTTCGAATCGCCACTCGCCGCCGGCCTGCTCGGCAGCTTTGTGCAGGCGGTCAGCGGCGGCGCGCAATATCGCAAGAGCAGCTTCCTTCTCGACAGCCTGGGCAAGCAGGTGTTCCCGAAGCACATCGATATCCTCGAAGACCCGTTCGTGCTGCGCGGCAAGGGTAGCAGTCCCTTCGATGACGAAGGCGTGCGCGAGCAGCGCCGCCTGGTGGTGGAGCAGGGCAAGCTGCAGGGCTATTTCCTGAGTGCCTACACCGCGCGCAAGCTCGGCATGCGCACCACCGGCAATGCCGGCGGCAGCCACAACCTGTCCTTCCACAGCAAGCGCACCCAGGCGACCGACACCCTCGACGAGATGCTGCGCAAGCTCGGTACCGGCCTGTTCGTCACCGAGCTGATGGGCCACGGCATCAACTACGTCACCGGCGACTATTCGCGCGGTGCCAGCGGTTTCTGGGTCGAAAATGGTGAAATCGCCTTCCCGGTGCAGGAAATCACCATCGCCGGCAACCTCAAGACCATGTTCAAGGGCATCGAGGCAATTGGTGCCGACGTCTACACCACCGGTGCCAAGTCCACCGGCTCGATCCTGATCAACCGCATGAAAGTGGCAGGCAACTGATGCAGGACGCCGGGCCTTCCCTGATCGTCGCCGACGGCACGCTGCCGAAGCTGGCGTTCCAGCTTTCCAACGATGCCTGGCACACACCGCCCGAATTGTGGCTCTACGGCCTGGCTGCGCTGCTGCTGATCGCACTCGGCTGGTGGCTGACGCGTCGCCTGGGTCCGGTGCTGCGCAGCCTGCTGCGTGCCGGTCTGGTCGCCTTCCTGCTCTCGCCGGCGATCCTGGCTTGCGAGATCATCTCGGTGATGCCGTTCCCGGTGCTGCTGTCGCTGGCGCTGGGCGATCGTGCCAGCGTCAGTTGTGGCGCGCCGCTGGTGGCGCTGCCGCCCAATGCCATGACGTTTGGCGGCATCTGGCTGGTGCTGTTCCTGGCGTTCTGGTGCTGGGACTGGTTCCGTCGCCCGAGCGTACGCTGACGACGCGCTAGCACCATGCAAAAAGGCAGACCCGCGGGTCTGCCTTTTTGCTGGAAGCGGGCAGGACGATCAGCCGGCCAGCAGCGCCTTCACGGCGGCAGACACCTGGCCCATGTCGGCCTTGCCGGCCAGCTGCGACTTGGCTGCGCCCATCAGCTTGCCCATGTCGGCAGCGGCGGGAGCGCGGCCCTGTTCAGCTTCAAACGCCGCACCGATGGCGCGCACCGCTTCGGTGATCTCGGCCTCGCTCAGGCGTTCCGGCAGGTAGACCTGCAGCACCACGGCTTCGGCCTTTTCCTTGTCGGCCAGATCCTGGCGACCGGCGGCCTCGAAAGCGGTGATGCTGTCCTTGCGCTGCTTCAGCAGCTTGTCCACCACGGCGACCACGGCGGCATCATCCAGCGTAATGCGCTCGTCCACTTCCTTCTGCTTGATGGCCGCCTGCAGCAGGCGGATGGTACCCAGGCGCTCCATGTCCTTGGCGCGCATGGCGGTCTTCATGTCTTCGGTGATCTGGTCCTTGAGTGACATCGTGATTCCTGGTTAAGGTGAAAAATGGGGACAAAAAAACCCGCATCGGCGTCCCGAGCGGGTTTTTTCAGTGCCGGAACTGTAATCAGTACAGTTTCTTGGGCAGTTGCTGCGAACGCACGCGCTTGTAGTGGCGCTTGACGGCAGCAGCCTTCTTGCGCTTGCGCTCGGCCGTGGGCTTCTCATAGAACTCGCGGGCGCGCAGGTCGGTCAGCAGGCCCAGCTTTTCGATGGTGCGCTTGAAACGGCGCAGGGCAACTTCAAAAGGTTCGTTTTCTTTGATGCGGATAGTGGTCATTAGCTAATGGATTCAGTTAGTGCGAGAGTTTGCCGCAGGAAGATCGGGCCTGCGGGACAGCCCGCAAAAGTTTCCCCGTCATACAGTTGATCAGGCCGACGGGGTTTGCCAGCAAGGGTGAAATTATATGATGCCGTGGGCCGATGCGCAAGAAAGTGTGTGCTGGCGTTGCAAACAGGCTGCAATCGCTGTCCACTCGCTGCGCTCTGGCACGATGCCAGGTGGGCAGGAATAGGGGGATTTTCCCATGTCGGCCGCAGGCTTCCATGGTATTCTTGCACGCTTATTCTTATATAAGACCTAAGAGTTGCCTGCCACGGCAGGCGGCACGCATGCGTGGCTTCTGGCCGCCATGCAACCCTGTTTCACCGGCGCGCCGTGCGGTATCTGGCGATCCGGATCCGGTTTCTTATCTCTGGAGTCTTGCAAATGACTGCAACCGCTGTTCAACTGAACGTTCCCGATTTCGTCAAGCACCCGCAACTGATCGCCTGGGTGCAGGACATGGCCAATCTGTGCAAGCCTGACCAGGTCTACTGGTGCGATGGCAGCCAGGAAGAGTACGACCGCCTGTGTCAGCAGCTGGTAGACGCCGGCACCTTCCGCAAGCTGAACCCGGCCAAGCGTCCGGGCAGCTTCCTGGCCTGGTCTGACCCGTCCGACGTGGCACGCGTGGAAGACCGCACCTACATCTGCTCGCAGGACAAGGCCGATGCCGGCCCGACCAACAACTGGATGGATCCCGCCGAAATGCGCAAGACCCTGCAGCCGTTGTTCGACGGCTGCATGAAGGGCCGCACCATGTATGTGATCCCGTTCAGCATGGGCCCGCTGGGCAGCCCGATCGCCCATATTGGCGTGGAACTGTCTGACAGCGCCTACGTGGTGGTGAACCAGAAGATGATGACGCGCATGGGCAAGGCCGTCTATGACGTGCTGGGTACCGATGGCCCGTTCGTGCCCTGCGTGCACACGGTAGGCGCGCCGCTGGCCGAAGGCGAGAAGGACCAGACTTCCTGGCCCTGCAACCCGGATGTCAAGTACATCGTGCACTACCCCGAAACGCGCGAAATCTGGTCCTACGGCTCCGGTTACGGCGGCAATGCGCTGCTGGGCAAGAAGTGCCTGGCACTGCGCATCGCCTCCAAGATGGGCAAGGACCAGGGCTGGCTGGCCGAGCACATGCTGATCCTGGGCGTGACCAACCCCGAGGGCAAGAAGTACCACGTGGCTGCCGCTTTCCCGAGCGCTTGCGGCAAGACCAACTTCTCCATGCTGGTGCCGCCGCCAGCTTTCGAAGGCTGGAAGGTTACCACCATCGGTGACGATATCGCCTGGATCAAGCCGGGTGCCGATGGCAAGCTGTACGCGATCAACCCGGAAGCCGGCTACTTTGGCGTGGCTCCGGGCACCAATACGCTGACCAACCCGAACTGCATGGCCAGCCTGAACGAGAGCGTGATCTTCACCAACGTGGCACTGACCGATGACGGCGATGTCTGGTGGGAAGGCATGGAAAAGGACCAGGGCAAGATGCCGGATCACCTGATCGACTGGCAGGGCAAGGACTGGACGCCGGAAGACGGCAAGGCCGGCCGCAAGGCAGCCCACGCCAACGCCCGCTTCACCGTGGCCGCCATCAACAACCCGGCGCTGGACGAGGCCTGGGACGATCCGGCTGGCGTTGCCATCGATGCCTTCATCTTCGGTGGCCGCCGCAGCACCACCGTGCCGCTGGTGACCGAAGCGCGCAATTGGACCGAGGGCGTCTACATGGCGGCCACCATGGGTTCTGAAACCACCGCTGCCGCCTTTGGTGCGCAGGGCGTGGTGCGCCGTGACCCCTTCGCCATGCTGCCGTTCTGCGGCTACAACATGAGCGACTACTTCCAGCACTGGCTGGATCTGGGCGAGAAGCTGCAGGCCAGCGGTGCCCAGGTGCCGCCGATCTACTGCGTCAACTGGTTCCGCAAGGACGCCGACGGCAAGTTCGTCTGGCCGGGTTATGGCGAGAACATGCGCGTGCTGAAGTGGATGCTGGACCGCATCGAAGGCAAGGCAGCTGGCGAGCAGACCATGTTCGGCGTGGCCCCGTCCTACGACGAGATCAACTGGAATGGCCTGAGTTTCAGCGCCGACCAGTTCAAGACCGTCACCAGCGTCGACAAGGCGGCTTGGGCGGAAGAGTTCAAGTCGCACGACGAGCACTTCGACAAGCTGAAGGAGCGCCTGCCGAAGGCACTGGTCGAGACCAAGGCGGCGCTGGAGCAGCGTCTGGCCGAGGTGGCGTAAGCCTTCTCCTGTGAGCGGTTGCCCAGGCAGCCGCTGCGCGACCTCCATGTACAAGCCCCGCTTTCGAGCGGGGTTTGTGCGTTGGTGGGCTTGGGCGGATCAGGTCAGCAGCGATTCCGCCAGCGCTTCCGCACACGCATGCCCGCTGGCCCAGGCCCACTGGAAGTTGTAGCCGCCGAGCCAGCCGGTCACATCTACCGCTTCGCCAATCACGTACAGGCCGGGCACCCTGGTTTCCATGGTCTGCGAGGACACATCGCGCGTATCGATACCGCCCAGTGTCACCTCGGCCTTCAGATAGCCTTCGCTGCCATTCGGCACGATCTGCCAGCGTTGCAGGCTCTCGCAGAACTGCTGCAGCGCCTTGTCCGGCACATCCACGATCGGCCGCTGGCATGCCGGGTGCTGCGTGATCCAGTGCTCCACCAGGCGCGACGGCAGGTAATTGCCGATTTCGTTCACCAGCAGCTTGCGCGATGCACGGGCCTTGGCCTGCTGCAGCTGCTGCAGCAGGGCCGGGCGCTGCGGCGCATCGGGCAGCTTGCTGTGCTGGTCCGGAATCAGGTTGATGTGCAGCGGTTCGCCATCCTGCCAGTAGCTGGAAATCTGCAAGATCGCCGGGCCACTCAGGCCGCGGTGCGTGAACAGCAGGTCTTCGCTGAAGGCCATGCGCTGCTTCCGCTTGCCAACCGGCGCATCGGTGCCGATTTCCACTGGTAGCGCCACGCCGGACAGCGCGGAAAACGGCTGCCAGCTGGCGGCATCAAACGTCAGGGGCACCAGGCCGGGACGCGGCGCGATGGTACACAGGCCAAACTGCTGCGCCACGCGCCAGGCCAGATCGGTGGCGCCAATCTTGGGAATCGACAGGCCGCCGGTCGCCAGCACCACGGCGTGCGTCTCCACCCGGCCACGGGCGGTATCGAGCTGCCAGGGCAATGCCGATTCCGGCTGTTGCTGCAGGCCTTGCACCGCGCAGGGCTGCCAGCGCTCGACGCCACCGGTTTCGCATTCGCGCAGCAGCAGGTCGATGATGTCCTGCGCCGAGCGGTCACAGAACAGCTGGCCCTTGTGCTTTTCGTGAAAGGCAATGCGATGCCGCTGTACCAGCTCGATAAAGTCCTGTGCGCCATAACGCGCCAGTGCGCTGCGGCAGAAATGCGGGTTCTGGCTGATGAACTGCGCCGGCGTGGCGCCGGCATTGGTGAAGTTGCAGCGGCCACCGCCGCTGATGCGGATCTTTTCAGCCACCTTGGCCGCGTGGTCGATCAGCAGCACGCGCAGGCCGCGCTGGCCAGCCTGGCCGGCGCAGAACAGGCCGGCCGCGCCGGCGCCAATCACCACTACATCAAAGCTTGTCGTCGTCATGCGCCCACCTGTGCTGCCAGTTGCAGGATGATGGCGACCTGTTGCCGGATCGGCTCCGGCGCCGGCAGCCTGTCGGCCAGCACATCGGCGATGTACTGCGCCGTGGCTTGCGGATCCGTGCCATCGGGCAGCTCGGGCAGGGTAGCCAGGCTGCCCGATTGCGCCTCCGACAGCCAGACGCGCTGGCCGCGCACCAGGCCTTCCATGCGTGGCTGGCGGCGCGCATCGGCCACCACCTCGCCTTCGGTGCCGCGCAGCAGCAGGGCATGGTCTTGCATCACGGCCACTGTCGCCGCCATGGACAGCGCGTATTCCGGATGCGTATAGCTGCCCAGCACCAGGCTGCGGCCAGTCGGGCAGGGGTTCATCAGTTTTACCAGGCTGTGCGCGCTGTTGCGCAAGCCCATCTGGCGGCGCGCATCCAGCAGTCGCGCCAGTCCGGGATGCAGCGTGGCGGTGTCGATCCAGACCGGATCCTGGTCGCTGACCGGCAGCAGGGCGCGCAAGGGCTCCAGCACCTGCGGCACACTGACGCGGCGCTCTTCGGTTGCCATGCCGTGCAGCAGCACGCGCAGGCCCTGGCGCGCCAGCAGATGGGCCAGCAGTGGCGTCAGCAAGGGCAGCTTGCGGGCGCCGTTGTAGCTCGGGATCACGACCGTCAGGCGCTCGTCCTGCGGCCAGTCGGGATACTGCAGCGCGGCATGGGTGGCATCCAGAAAACCGGCCATCTCCTGCGGCGTTTCGCCCTTGATGCGCATCGCCATCAGGAAGGCGCCCGTGGCCAGCGCGTCGGTATCGCCGTTCAGCAGCAGGCTCCAGGCATGGCATGCCTGCTCGCGTGTCATGGGGCGCGCGCCATCCTTGCCGCGGCCGATGTCTTTCAGATAGGGGATCAGGGCATCTTGCATGGTGGTATTGTCAGCGAATCGTGCATGATCTGCTGATCGCCACGCTGCTGGTCGATATCCATCCGTTCCAGTGGCAGGCGCGGGCAGTGCTGGCAGCCTGAGGGCAATCGCGGCACAATGTCGGCCTGATGCAAACACCTCTCGCTTCCCCCTTGCTGGTTCTCGGTATCGAATCCTCCTGCGACGAAACCGGCGTCGCCTTGGTCGAGGCGCGCCCGGGCCAGGCGGTGCCCAGCCTGCTGGCGCATGCCCTGCACAGCCAGATCGACATGCACCAGGCCTATGGCGGCGTGGTGCCCGAATTGGCCAGCCGCGACCATATCCGTCGCGTCGTGCCGCTCACGCGCCAGGTGCTGGTCGAAGCAGGGCGCTCGCTGGCCGATGTTGATGTCGTGGCCTTCACGCGCGGTCCCGGTCTGGCCGGTGCGCTGCTGGTGGGCGCCGGTGCTGCCTGCGCGCTGGCAGCCTCGCTCGGCAAGCCGGTGCTCGGCGTGCACCACCTGGAGGGTCATCTGCTATCGCCGTTCCTGAGCGAGGATCCCCCCGAGTTTCCCTTTGTCGCACTGCTGGTTTCCGGCGGTCACACCCAGCTGATGCAGGTCGATGGAGTAGGGCAGTACACGCTGCTTGGCGAAACCATTGACGATGCCGCCGGTGAAGCCTTCGACAAGTCGGCCAAGCTGCTGGGACTGGGTTATCCGGGTGGCCCGGCGCTGTCGCGGCTGGCCGCCTTCGGCAATCCTGATGCCTATGCGCTGCCGCGACCGCTGCTGCACAGCGGTGATCTGAACTTTTCCTTTGCCGGTCTCAAGACCGCGGTCTTGACCCAGGTGCGCAAGATCGAGGGCCAGCCCTGCTACCAGACCCAGGCCGATCTCGCTGCCAGCACCCAGGCGGCCATCGTCGAGGTGCTGGTGAAAAAATCGCTCAAGGCGGTGGACCGCAGTGGCCTCAAGCGCCTGGTGGTCGCCGGCGGTGTCGGTGCCAACAGCGAATTGCGCGAACAGCTCAATGCCGCCTGCCGCAAGCGCCAGGTGCGCGTGCACTATCCCGAGCTGCACCTGTGCACCGACAACGGTGCCATGATCGCGCTGGCCGCCGCCATGCGCCTGCAGGCCGGCGTGGCCCAGGCAAGCCATGACTACGGTTTCGATGTGCGTCCGCGCTGGGATCTGGAGCAGCAGTCGGCCTGAGTCAGGCAGGCCTGGACGCAACAGCACGCTGGACAAATCTGCGCTGTCCTATATAATCTTCCGATTCACCTGCCCGTATGGGGTGGGCGAAAGCACGTCACAGGTAGTCCGGCTTGTGGCGCAAGTCAAATAATTCCCAAGGAAATCAACATGATCGATAAAGTTGCCGTTATCAAGGATAACGCCCGCGCCGCCAACGACACTGGCAGCCCGGAAGTTCAGGTGGCACTGCTGACCGCACGCATCAACACCCTGACCCCCCACTTCAAGACCCACTCCAAGGATCACCACGGTCGCCGTGGCCTGCTGCGCATGGTGAGCCGTCGCCGCAAGCTGCTGGACTACCTGAAGTCCAAGGACGCTGACCGCTACCTGGCGCTGATCGCCAAGCTGGGTCTGCGCAAGTAAGCGGGCACCGCATGCATGACGCCTGAGAGAGTGCCTTTCTCAGGCGTTTTGTTTTTTGTCCCCGGAGCAATGCAAGCGCGAGCGCTGTGTCATTCCACCAGTACCGTCCCGCGACGATCCTGACGGAATGGCATCGTGTGCTGCAGGACTCCATCCTTTCATTCACAGGAGACCCTCATGTCCATCTTCAACAAAGTCACCAAGACCTTCCAGTGGGGCCAGCACACCGTCACCCTCGAAACCGGTGAAATCGCCCGTCAGGCCAGCGGTGCTGTCCTGGTCAACATCGATGACACCGTGGTACTGGCGACCGTAGTCGGTTCCAAGACCGCCAAGCCGGGCCAGGACTTCTTCCCGCTGACCGTCGACTACATCGAGAAGACCTATGCGGCCGGCAAGATCCCGGGCAGCTTCTTCAAGCGTGAAGCCAAGCCCTCCGAGCTGGAAACCCTGACCAGCCGCCTGATCGACCGTCCGATCCGCCCGCTGTTCCCGGAAGGCTTCTACAACGAAGTGCACGTGGTGATCCACACCATCTCCCTGAATCCCGAAGTGGACGCCGACATCGCCGCCATGATTGGCGTGAGCGCGGCCCTGTCCATCTCCGGCATCCCGTTCAACGGTCCGATCGGCGCTGCGCGCGTGGGCTACGTCAACGGTGAATACGTGCTCAACCCGGGCCAGACCGAGCGCAAGAACAGCCAGCTGGACCTGGTCGTGGCCGGCACCGAAGCCGCCGTGCTGATGGTCGAATCCGAAGCCGACCAGCTGAGCGAAGACGTGATGCTGGGTGCCGTGGTGTTTGGCCACGAGCAGAGCCAGATCGCCATCAACGCGATCCACGAACTGGTGCGCGATGCCGGCAAGCCGGTCTGGGACTGGCAGCCGGAAGCCAAGGATGAAGACTTCATCGCCAAGGTCAACGCCGCTGCCGAAGACAAGCTGCGCGCTGCCTACCAGATCCGCAGCAAGCAGGCGCGTACCCAGGCTTGCCGCGAAGCCTACGCTGCTGCCAAGGCAGACCTGACGGCCCAGGGCGTCGAATTCGACGATGCCAAGCTGGAAAACCTGTTGTTTGACATCGAAGCCCGCATCGTGCGCGGCCAGATCCTGTCCGGCGAGCCGCGCATCGACGGTCGCGATACGCGTACCGTGCGCCCGATCGAGATCCGCACCGGCCTGCTGCCGCGCACCCACGGTTCCGCGCTGTTCACGCGTGGCGAAACCCAGGCGCTGGTGGTGGCCACGCTGGGCACCGACCGTGACGCCCAGCGCATCGACGCACTGGCCGGCGAATACGAAGACCGCTTCCTGCTGCACTACAACATGCCTCCCTTCGCGACTGGCGAAGTCGGCCGCATGGGCAGCACCAAGCGCCGCGAAGTCGGCCACGGCCGTCTGGCCAAGCGCGCGCTGGCGGCCTGCCTACCGAGCAAGGAGGACTTCCCCTACACCATCCGCGTGGTGTCCGAGATCACCGAATCCAACGGTTCCTCTTCCATGGCTTCCGTTTGCGGCGGTTGCCTGTCCCTGATGGACGCCGGCGTGCCGATGAAGGCGCACGTGGCCGGTATCGCCATGGGCCTGATCAAGGAAGACAACCGTTTCGCCGTGCTGACCGACATCCTGGGTGACGAAGATCACCTGGGTGACATGGACTTCAAGGTGGCCGGTACCACCTCCGGTATCACGGCACTGCAGATGGACATCAAGATCCAGGGCATCACCAAGGAAATCATGCAGGTTGCCCTGGCCCAGGCCAAGGAAGCGCGTCTGCACATCCTGGACAAGATGCAGGGCGCCATGGGCGAAGCCAAGACCGAAGTGTCCGAGTTCGCACCGCGCCTGTACACCATGAAGATCAACCCCGAGAAGATCCGCGACGTGATCGGCAAGGGTGGCGCCACCATCCGCCAGCTGACGGAAGAGACCGGCACCCAGATCGACATCGCCGAAGACGGCGTGATCACCATTGCCAGCACCGACGGTGCCAAGGCCGAGGAAGCCAAGCGTCGCATCGAACAGATCACGGCAGAAGTCGAGGTCGGCAAGATCTACGAAGGCCCGATCGTCAAGCTGCTGGACTTCGGTGCCCTGGTCAACGTGCTGCCGGGCAAGGATGGCCTGCTGCATATCAGCCAGATCGCCCACGAACGCGTCGAAAAGGTCACCGACTACCTGAGCGAAGGCCAGATCGTCCGCGTCAAGGCGCTGGAAACCGACGACAAGGGCCGCATCAAGCTGTCCATGAAGGCGCTGCTGGAGCGTCCCGAGCGCGCAGAGCGTGGTGATCGTGGCGACCGTGGTGACCGCAACGGCAACGGCAACGGCAACGGCCGTCAGGGCAACGACGCCGAGCAGCAGCAACAGCAGCAGTAATCGGCATGCAAGCAATCGCCATTACCGAGTTCGGCGGCCCTGAGGTCCTGCAGCGTACCGATTGCCCGGATCCGGTCGCAGGGCCGGGTCAGGTGCTGATCCGTGTCGCCGCGTCCGGTGTCAACCGTCCGGACGTGGTGCAGCGCAAGGGCAACTACCCGGCGCCGCCGGGCGAGTCCGAGCTGCCTGGTCTGGAGATCGCCGGCGAGATCATCGCTGGTGATGCCGAGGCCATGCAGCAGGCCGGTTTCGCCATCGGCGATCAGGTCTGCGCGCTGGTCGCTGGCGGTGGCTATGCCGAGCTCTGCGTGGCGCCGGTGGCCCAGTGCCTGCCGGTGCCGACCGGCCTGAGCCTGATCGAGGCGGCCAGCCTGCCCGAAACCTTCTACACGGTCTGGAGCAACGTCTATGACCGTGCCCGCCTGCAGCCGGGCGAAACCCTGCTGGTGCAGGGCGGCAGCAGCGGTATTGGCGTCACGGCGATCCAGATGGCCAAGGCGCGCGGATCGCGCGTCATCGTCACGGCCGGCTCGGACGAGAAGTGCCAGGCCTGCCTGGCACTGGGCGCCGATCACGCGATCAACTACAAGACACAGGATTTCGTCGAACAAGTGCTTGCCATCACCGATGGCAAGGGCGTGGACGTGGTACTGGACATGGTCGCTGGCGACTATGTGGCACGCGAGGTGAAATGCCTGGCCGAAGATGGTCGTATTGTCATCATTGCCGTGCAGGGTGGTACCAAGGCCGAATTCAACGCCGGTCTGGTGCTCACGCGCCGCCTGTCCATCATCGGTTCCACGCTGCGCAAGCAGCCGGTCGCCTTCAAGGCGGCCATTGCGCAGCAGCTGCGCCAGCAGGTCTGGCCACTGATCGAAGCCGGCAGCATCAAGCCGGTCATCCATTCGGCATTCCCGGCTGCCGAAGCGGCGCAGGCGCATACGCTGATGGAATCCAACCAACACATTGGAAAAATCGTACTGACCTGGTAAGGCAAGGAGAGTCACATGAGAAAGATGATTGCTGGCAACTGGAAAATGAATGGCAACCTGGCCGCCAACGAGGCGCTGGTGCAAGGCATTCTGGCTGGTATTGGCGAGCCCGCCTGTGATGTGGTGGTCTGCCCGCCGGGCATTTATGTCGCTCAGGTGCAGGCCCTGCTGGCCGGCCAGGACAAGGTCGCGCTGGGCGTGCAGAACGTGTCACAGCACCAGAACGGTGCCTATACCGGTGACGTCTCTGCCGAGATGCTGAAGGAATTCGGCGTGCGCTACGCCATCGTCGGCCATAGCGAGCGTCGTCAGCACCAGGCGGAAACCGACACCAACGTCGCCATCAAGGCCAAGCGTGCCCTCGAAGCCGGCATCACGCCCATCGTCTGCGTTGGTGAAACCCAGCGCGAGCGTGACGAAGGCATGACCGACTACATCGTGCGCCGCCAGCTGGCCGCCGTGACCCATCTGGTGGGCCACTGCATCAGCGAAATCGTGGTCGCCTACGAACCGGTCTGGGCTATTGGCACCGGCAAGACGGCGACTCCGGAAGAGGCGCAGCACGTGCACGCCATCATGCGTACCCAGCTGCGTGCAGCCAGTGAACAGGCTGACCGTATCCGCCTGCTCTACGGCGGCAGCATGAACGCCTCCAACGCGGCGCAGCTGTTGGCTCAGCCCGACATCGACGGTGGCCTGTCTCTACGGCGGCAGCATGAACGCCTCCAACGCGGCGCAGCTGTTGGCTCAGCCCGACATCGACGGTGGCCTGATCGGTGGTGCTGCGCTCAAGCCGCAGGATTTCCTCGCCATCATCGCTGCAGCGCAATAAAATAACGGGTTTGCCGCGTGTGCGGCAAACCTTTCTCCGGTAACGATTTCATGACTATTCTTCACAACCTCCTGCTGGTCATCCAGGTGCTGTCGGCCCTGGCCATGATCGGCCTGATCCTGGTACAGCACGGCAAGGGTGCCGATATGGGCGCGGCCTTTGGTGCCGGCTCTTCCGGCAGCCTGTTTGGTGCCTCTGGCAGTGCCAACTTCCTGTCGCGCACCACTGCCGTACTGGCAACGGTGTTCTTTGTATCCACGCTGATCCTGGCCTATTTCGGCAACCTGCCGAATACCGGCGGTTCCGGCAGCGTGCTGAGCGGTCTGGTCAATGCGCCGGCTGTCACTGCTTCCGCACCGGCTGAAGCGGCTTCTGCGCCGGCATTGGCTGCCGAGTCGCTGGTGCCGGGTGCTGCTGCCGTGGTGCCCGCGGCTGCCGTGCCGGCATCGCAACCTGCCTCCGTGGCAGCGTCTGCGGCATCCGCCAGCTAATTGTTACAAGTGTGTCCCGCAGGCAGGTCGGGACACTCAAGAAAAACCCTGCCCAGAGCGTCCCGCCCGTTGAATATGGTTACAATGAGGGGCTAACCCGGATAGGTGGTATTCCCACCTTCCATGCTCCGGGAAGAGACACGATTGCCGTCGTGGTGGAATTGGTAGACACGCTATCTTGAGGGGGTAGTGGCGAAAGCTGTGCGAGTTCGAGTCTCGCCGACGGCACCAGAATCACCTTTGGCCACTGGCCAGATTTTTCTGCAGGAAAACATGGATCTCTCGCAATATCTTCCCGTCATGCTGTTCGTGATCGTGGGCGTCCTGGTCGGCGCGGCCTGTCTGCTCATGGGTCGTGGACTGGGGCCCAACCGCCCCGATCCCGCCAAGAACTCCCCCTATGAATGTGGCTTCGAGGCCTTTGAAGATGCGCGCATGAAGTTTGACGTGCGCTACTACCTCGTGGCCATTCTGTTCATCCTGTTTGACCTGGAAGTGGCATTCCTCTTCCCCTGGGCTGCTGCCTACAAGCAGCTGGGTCCGGTCGGCTTCTGGGCCGCCATGATCTTCCTGTTCATCCTGCTCATCGGATTCATCTACGAGTGGAAGAAGGGCGCCCTGGATTGGGAATAAACGCAGGTTGAGGGTGGCTGGCCGCACTGCGTCAGCTGTCCGCGCTTCTGGAGAGTCGCATGTCGATTGAAGGTGTTTTCAAGGAAGGCTTCATCACCACCAGCTATGACGCGGTGGCGAACTGGGCCAAGACCGGGTCGATCTGGCCCATGACGTTTGGCCTGGCCTGCTGTGCTGTCGAGATGATGCACGCGGCCAGTGCGCGCTATGACCTGGCGCGCTTTGGTGCCGAGGTGTTCCGCGCCAGTCCGCGCCAGTCCGACCTGATGATCGTGGCCGGTACGCTGTGCAACAAGATGGGTCCGGCCCTGCGCAAGGTCTACGACCAGATGGCCGAGCCGCGCTGGGTGCTGTCCATGGGCTCCTGTGCCAACGGTGGCGGCTACTACCACTACAGCTATTCGGTGGTGCGCGGCTGTGACCGCGTGGTGCCGGTTGATGTCTATGTGCCGGGCTGCCCGCCCACGGCCGAGGCGCTGATCTACGGCATCCTGCAGCTGCAGCAGAAGATCCGTCGCACCAACACCATTGCCCGCGCCTGAGGAGATCACGCATGACTGCCTACGCTGTAGATATCCAGGCCCTGTCCAATACCGTGACCCAGCTGCTGGGTGACAAGATCCGTTCTTCCGTGATGGCCCGCGGCGAGTTGACCATCGAGGTCGCTGCTGCAGATTACGTCGAAGTCGCACGCCAGCTGCGCGATGCGCCTGGCTGCCAGTTCGAGCAACTGATCGACCTGTGTGGCGTCGACTATTCCGATTACCGCAACGAGGTCTGGGAAGGCCCGCGCTATTGCGTGGTGCTGCACCTGCTGTCCATCACGCTGAACCAGCGCCTGCGCCTGAAGGTGTTCGCGCCCGATGACGACTTCCCGGTGGTGTCTACCATCAATGACGTCTGGGCGTCTGCCAACTGGTTCGAGCGCGAAGCCTTCGACCTGTATGGCATCGTGTTCGAGGGACATCCGGATCTGCGCCGCATCCTGACCGACTATGGTTTCATTGGTCACCCGTTCCGCAAGGACTTTCCGCTGTCCGGCCACGTCGAAATGCGTTACGACGAAGAGCAGAAGCGCGTGGTGTACCAGCCGGTGACCATCGAGCCGCGCGAGATCACGCCGCGCATCATCCGCGAAGACAACTACGGGGGGCTGCACTGATCGCCGGCGACGGCGAGAAGGAATGACTTATGGCTGAAATCAAGAACTACACCCTGAACTTCGGTCCGCAGCACCCGGCAGCGCACGGCGTGCTGCGTCTGGTGCTGGAGCTGGACGGCGAGGTGGTGCAGCGTGCCGACCCGCACATTGGCCTGCTGCACCGTGCCACCGAAAAGCTGGCCGAGCACAAAACCTTTCTGCAGACGCTGCCCTACATGGACCGTCTGGACTATGTGTCCATGATGTGCAACGAGCACGCCTACTGCCTGTCGGTCGAGAAGCTGCTTGGCATCGAGGTGCCGATCCGCGCGCAGTACATCCGCGTCATGTTCTCCGAGATCACGCGTATCCTGAACCACCTGATGTGGCTGGGTTCGCACGGTAACGACTGCGGCAGCTCGACCATCCTGATGTACACCTTCCGCGAGCGCGAAGACCTGTTCGACATGTACGAGGCCGTTTCCGGCGCGCGCATGCACGCAGCCTACTTCCGCCCGGGTGGTGTCTACCGTGACCTGCCGGACAGCATGCCGCAGTTCGAAAGCAAGCTGCGCAGCAGTGGTTCGGTCGACAAGATCAACCAGGCACGCCGTGGCTCGCTGCTCGACTTTATCGAGGACTTCACCAACCGCTTTCCCAAGTGTGTGGACGAGTATGAGACCCTGCTCACCGAGAACCGCATCTGGAAGCAGCGTACCGTCGGTATCGGCGTGCTGTCCCCCGAGCGTGCCATCAACCTCGGCATGACCGGCCCGATGCTGCGTGGCTCCGGCATCGCCTGGGACCTGCGCAAGACGCAGCCCTACGAGGTCTATGACCGCATGGATTTCGATATCCCTGTGGGCGTCACTGGCGATACCTACGACCGTTATCTGGTGCGCATGAAGGAAATGCGCGAGTCCAACCGCATCATCAAGCAGTGCGTGGACTGGCTGCGTGCCAACCCGGGTCCGGTCATCACTGACAACCGCAAGGTGGCACCGCCGCCGCGCGCGAACATGAAGTCGGGTATGGAAGACCTGATCCACCACTTCAAGCTGTTCACGGAAGGTTTCCACGTGCCGGAAGGCGAGGCCTACGCGGCTGTCGAGCACCCCAAGGGCGAGTTCGGCATCTACCTGATCAGCGATGGTGCCAACAAGCCCTACCGCATGAAGATCCGGCCGCCGGGCTTTGTGCACCTGGCTGCCCTGGATGAACTCGCTACCGGCCACATGCTGGCCGACGCCGTGGCGGTGATCGGCACGCTGGACATTGTGTTTGGAGAGATTGACCGATGATTTCTGAAGCTACCAAGGCGCGCTTCGCCAAGGAAGTGGCCAAGTACCCCGACGAGCAGAAGCAGTCTGCCGTCATGGCCTGCCTGTCCATCGTGCAGCAGGAGCAGGGTCACATCACGGCCGAGAGCGAGCGCGAGATTGCCGAGTACCTCGACATGGCACCGATGGCCGTGCATGAAGTCACGACCTTCTACAACATGTACAACCAGCAACCGGTCGGCAAGTACAAGCTGGCCGTGTGCACCAACCTGCCGTGCCAGCTGCGCGACGGTGGCAAGGCGCTCAAGTATCTGGAAGACAAGCTGGGCGTCACTGCTGGCGAAACCACGGCCGATGGCCTGTTCACGCTGCAGCAATGCGAATGCCTGGGTGCCTGCGCCGATTCCCCGGTGATGCTGGTGAACGATCGCAGCATGTGCAGCTTCATGTCCGTCGAGCGCCTGGAGGCGCTGGTGGAAGGTCTGCGTAACGCGGAGGGCAAGGCATGAGCGTGAGCAACGTCCTGGCGCAATTCGCGTCCAGCGGTCAGGAAACCTGTTTCCATGGCCGCCATATCGATCCGCAGATCTACAAGGATCTGAACGGCAGCAACTGGAGCCTCAAGGACTACGAGGCGCGTGGTGGTTACCAGGCGCTGCGCAAGATCCTGGGCAAGGATGACGGCAATGGCATGTCGCAGGACGATGTCATCGCCACCATGAAGGAATCCGCGCTGCGCGGTCGTGGTGGTGCCGGCTTCCCGTCCGGCCTGAAGTGGAGCTTCATGCCGCGCAACTTCCCGGGCCAGAAATATATCGTCTGCAACTCGGACGAGGGTGAGCCCGGTACCTGCAAGGACCGTGACATCCTGATGTTCAACCCGCATATCGTGATCGAAGGCATGATCATTGCGGGCTTTGCCATGGGTGCCAGCGTCGGCTACAACTACATCCACGGCGAGATCTTCCAGGTCTACGAGCGTTTCGAGGCCGCCCTGGAAGAGGCGCGTGCTGCCGGCTATCTGGGCAACAACATCCTGGGCAGTGATTTCAGCTTCCAGTTGCACGCACACCATGGTTTCGGTGCCTACATCTGTGGCGAGGAAACTGCGCTGCTGGAGTCGCTGGAAGGCAAGAAGGGCCAGCCGCGCTTCAAGCCGCCGTTCCCGGCCAGCTTCGGCCTGTACGGCAAGCCGACCACCATCAACAACACCGAGACCTTTGCTGCCGTGCCGTGGATCATCCGCCACGGTGGCCAGGCCTACCTGGAGTGTGGCAAGCCGAACAACGGCGGCACCAAGATCTACTCCGTTTCCGGTGACGTCAACCTGCCGGGCAACTATGAAGTGCCCATGGGTACGCCGTTTGCCACCCTGCTGGAGCTGGCGGGTGGCGTGCGCAGCGGTCGCAAGCTGAAGGCCGTGATCCCGGGTGGCTCTTCCTCCCCGGTGCTGCCGGCCGACATCATGATGCAGTGCACCATGGATTACGATTCCATCGCCAAGGCCGGCTCCATGCTGGGTTCCGGTGCCGTGATCGTGATGGATGACAGCCGTTGCATGGTCAAGTCGCTGCTGCGCCTGAGCTATTTCTACATGCACGAGTCCTGCGGCCAGTGCACGCCTTGTCGCGAAGGTACCGGCTGGCTGTGGCGCGTGGTGCAGCGTATCGAAAACGGCCAGGGTCGTCCGGAAGATCTGGACTTGCTGGATTCCGTCGCTGGCAACATCATGGGCCGCACCATCTGTGCGCTGGGCGATGCCGCCGCCATGCCAGTGCGTGCCATGCTGAAGCACTTCCGCGATGAATTCGCCTACCACATCGAGCACAAGACCTGTCAGGTCCCTGCCTATATTTGACGAGTGATCGCCATGGTTGAAATCGAACTGGACGGAAAGAAGATCGAGGTACCGGAAGGCAGCATGATCATGCATGCTGCCGAAGGTGCCGGAACCTTCATTCCGCATTTTTGCTATCACAAGAAGCTGAGCATTGCGGCCAACTGCCGCATGTGCCTGGTGGAAGTCGAGAAAATGCCCAAGGCCGTGCCGGCCTGTGCCACGCCGGTGGCCCAGGGCATGATCGTCCACACCAATAGCCCGCGCGCGCTGGCGGCACAGCAGTCCGTCATGGAATTCCTGCTGATCAACCACCCGCTGGATTGCCCGATCTGTGACCAGGGTGGCGAGTGCCAACTGCAGGATCTGGCAGTGGGCTATGGCAACAATACCTCGCGCTATGAAGAAGAAAAGCGTGTGGTCGTGCCCAAGGATGTCGGCCCGCTGATCTCCATGGAGGAGATGAGCCGTTGCATCCAGTGCACGCGCTGCGTGCGCTTTGGCCAGGAAATTGCCGGCCAGATGGAGCTCGGCATGTCCAACCGCGGCGAACACGCGGAAATCGAGACTTTCGTCGGCGCCACGGTGGACTCCGAGCTGTCCGGCAACATGATCGACATCTGCCCGGTCGGTGCGCTGACCAGCAAGCCGTTCCGCTACAGCGCCCGTACCTGGGAGCTGGGTCGCCGCAAGTCGGTCGCGCCGCATGATGCCTCGGGTGCCAACCTGATCGTGCAGGTCAAGAACCACCAGGTGCTGCGTGTCGTGCCGTTCGAGAACGAAGCCGTCAACGAGTGCTGGATTGCCGACCGTGACCGTTTCAGCTACGAATCGCTGAATGGCCCGGATCGCCTGACCGCCCCGATGATCAAGCAGGGCGGCAGCTGGCAGGAAGTCAGCTGGCAGGTCGCACTGGAATACGTGGCCAATGGCCTGAAGCAGATTGCTACCGAACATGGTGCCAACAGCATCGGCGCACTGGTCAGCCCGCACAGCACCCTGGAAGAGCTGGCGCTGGCCGGCAAGCTGGTGCGCGGTCTGGGTAGCGACAACATCGACCACCGTCTGCGCCGCGCTGATTTCAGCGCCACCAACGGCAAGGTCCGCTGGCTGGGCATGCCGGTTGCCGCACTGAGCACGCAGCAACGCGTGCTGGTGGTGGGCAGCAACCTGCGCAAGGACCATCCGCTGTTTGCCCAGCGTATCCGCCAGGCCGTGCGCCATGGCGCCCAGGTCAACGCACTGGTCGAGCAGCGCCAGGACTGGGCCATGCCCGTCAAGAACGTGCTGCAGGCCGATGCCACCGACTGGACGCAGGCGCTGGCCAATATCGCTGCCGCTGTTGCCGAGCAGAAGGGCGTTGCCGCTCCGGCCGCTGGCCAGGCAGATGACACCGCACAGGCCATCGCCAAGTCCCTGCTGGGCGGCGAGCGCAAGGCCGTGCTGCTGGGTAACGCTGCTGCCCACCATGCCCAGGCCGAAAGCCTGCTGGCACTGGCGCAGTGGATTGCTGCACAGACCGGTGCCAGCTTCGGTTATCTGACCGAAGCCGCCAATACCGTGGGTGCCCAGTTTGTCGGCGCGCAACCGCAGGCCGGTGGCCTGGACGCCGCTGGCATGGTAACGGGTGCGCTGAAGGCTGCAATCCTGCTGAACACCGAACCTGAGTTTGATACTGCTGCCGGTCAGCAGGCTGTGGCCGGCCTGAACCAGGCACAGATGATTGTCACGCTGAGCCCGTTCAAGGCGAACATGGCGATCAGCGATGTGCTGCTGCCGATCAGCCCGTTTACCGAAACGTCGGGTACGTTCGTCAACGCCGAAGGCCGCGCCCAGAGCTTCCATGCCGTGGTCAAGCCGCTGGCTGATACCCGTCCGGGCTGGAAGGTGTTGCGCGTGCTGGGCAACCTGCTGCAACTGCAGGGCTTTGACGCCGAATCCTCGCAGGACGTGCTGGCAGGCTTGGGCCTGGAACAGCGCGAAGAGGGCGCTTTCGTCGCCCGCCTGGACAACAGCACGGATGCTGCCATCACCGTGGCCAAGGCCGACGGTCGTCCGGCGGTGGCCTCCATTTATCAACTCGACAGCCTGGTGCGCCGCGCACCGGCGCTGCAGGCCACGGCGGATGCCCGTGCTGCCGCTAGCACGCAGGGGGTGAGCGCATGATGGACGCAATCTTTGCCGCAGGCGAAGGCCTGATCCAGGCTGCCTGGTGGATGGAAGTGGTATGGCCGGTGATCTGGGCGCTGCTCAAGATCATCATCGTGGTCATTCCGCTGATGCTGTGCGTGGCCTACCTGACCTACTGGGAGCGTCGCTTGCTGGGCTTCATGCAGCACCGTCGTGGTCCGAACCGCGTCGGCCCGCTGGGCCTGCTGCAGCCGATGGCCGACGGCCTGAAGCTGCTGACCAAGGAGCTGATCAAGCCGGATCGTGCCCACACCTGGATCTACTACATGGGTCCGTTGATGGCGATCATGCCGGCACTGGCGGCCTGGGCCGTGATGCCCTTCGGTCCCGATGTGGCACTGGCCAACGTCAACGCCGGTCTGCTGCTGATCATGGCGATCACCTCGATCGAGGTGTATGGCGTGATCATGGCCGGCTGGGCTTCCAACTCCAAGTACCCCTTCCTGGGCGCGCTGCGCGCATCGGCCCAGATGATTTCCTATGAAATCGCCATGGGCTTCTGCCTGCTGGTGGTGGTACTGGTGGCTGGCAGCATGAACATGGGCGAGATCGTCACGGGCCAGGCCTCGGGTCGCTTTGCCGACATGGGCGTCAACTTCCTGTCCTGGAACTGGCTGCCGCTGCTGCCGATCTTCATGGTCTACCTGATCTCCGGCGTGGCCGAAACCAACCGTCACCCGTTTGACGTGGTCGAGGGCGAGGCGGAAATCGTCGCTGGTCACATGGTGGAGTATTCCGGCATGGGCTTCGCGGTCTTCTTCCTGGCCGAGTACGCCAACATGATCCTGTTCTCGCTGCTGGCGGTGGTCATGTTCCTGGGTGGCTGGCTGCCCCCGTTCGAGTTCCTGAGCTTCATTCCGGGCTGGATCTGGCTGTTCGTCAAGACCTTTGTCGTGGTGAGCATGTTCATCTGGATCCGCGCCACCTTCCCGCGCTATCGCTATGACCAGATCATGCGTCTGGGCTGGAAGATCTTCATCCCGCTGACGCTGTTCTGGCTGGTGCTGGTAGCGGCATGGATGCAGACCTCCTGGAATATCTGGCCGTAAGGAGGAGTACGAGATGTCTACAACTACCAAAACCGAATCCGGCTTCAGCCTGAAGGACTTCCTCGGCAGCTTCATGCTGGCCGAGCTGTTCAAGGGCATGGCCCTGACCGGCCGCTACGCCTTCAAGAGCAAGGTGACGCTGAACTATCCGGAAGAAAAGACGCCGCTGAGCCCGCGCTTTCGCGGCCTGCACGCACTGCGCCGTTACGAGAATGGCGAAGAGCGCTGCATTGCCTGCAAGCTGTGCGAAGCCGTCTGCCCGGCGATGGCGATCACCATCGAGTCCGACCAGCGTGATGACGGTACACGTCGTACCACGCGTTATGACATCGACCTGACCAAGTGCATCTTCTGCGGTTTCTGCGAAGAGAGCTGCCCGGTCGACTCCATCGTCGAGACACACATCTTCGAATACCACGGCGAAAAGCGTGGCGACCTGTACTTCACCAAGGACATGTTGCTGGCCGTGGGAGACAAGTACGAAGCCCAGATCGCTGCCAGCAAGGCGGCGGATGCGCCGTACCGTTGATAGACCAGGGAATACATACGAGGACAACATGGACGTCAAAACTGGTCTTTTCTATCTGTTTGCTGTGGTGCTGGTGTTCGCGGCTTTCCGCGTGATCACTGCACGCAACCCGGTCAGCGCGGTGCTGTACCTGGTGCTGTCGTTCTTCCAGGCATCCGCCATCTGGATGCTGCTGGAGGCCGAATTCCTCTCCATCACCCTGGTGCTGGTGTATGTCGGCGCCGTGATGGTGCTGTTCCTGTTCGTCGTGATGATGCTGGACGAGGACGTCGAGCGGCTCAAGGCAGGATTCTGGAAACACTTCCCGGCAGCTGCCGTGGTTGGTGTGCTGGTGATCGTGCAGCTGGCCATCATCCTGCTGAGCAACTTCACTGAAACCCAGCCGCTGCCGATGCGCGGCATAGACGGCGCTCCGCTGCCGCCTGATGCCTCGAACACGACCGAGTTGGGCAAGCTGCTGTATACGCATTACCTGTACCCGCTGGAAATCGCCGCCATCATCCTGCTGGTGGCCATGATCAGCGCCATTGCCCTGACCATGCGCAAGCGCAAGGACAGCAAGGCCATTTCTCCCTCCCTGCAGGTGCATGTGCGCTCTGCTGACCGTGTCCGCATGGTGAAGATGGAGGCGACCAAGGCTGCACCTGTTGCCGAGGCAACGGAGGAGAACAAAGCATGAGTCTGACTATCGGCCATTTCCTGACCCTGGGCGGGATCCTGTTTGCGTTCGCGGCAGTGGGCATCTTCCTGAACCGCAAGAACCTGATCGTGCTGCTGATGTGCGTCGAGATGATGCTGCTGGCAGTGAACATGAACTTCGTGACCTTCTCCCGCTTCTGGGGTGACCTGAACGGGCAGATCTTTGTGTTCTTCATCATGACTGTGGCAGCTGCCGAAGCCGCCATTGGTCTGGCCATCCTGGTGCTGCTGTTCCGCAACAAGTCCAGCATCGATGTGGATGAACTCAACGTGCTGAAGGGGTAATCACAACATGACACAAGCGACCCTTTCGACAACGACCCTGGTCATCATTGCCTTTCTGCCGCTGCTGACTGCCACTCTGGTAGGCATCTTCGGTACGGCGATCGGTGGCCGCATCCTGGGCAACAAGGCTTCGCACACGCTGACCATTGGCGGCGTGCTGGTGTCCTGCGTGTTGTCCGTGATGGTGCTGATGCAGGTGCTGGACGGCGCCCGCTACGACCAGACGCTGTACAACTGGCTGACCATCGGCGGCCTGAAGATGGAAGTCGGCTTCATGGTCGACAGCCTGACCGCCATGATGATGGTGGTGGTGACCTCGGTGTCCCTGATGGTGCACATCTACACCATTGGCTACATGCAGGGTGACCCGGGCTACAACCGTTTCTTCTCCTACATCTCGCTGTTCACCTTCTCCATGCTGATGCTGGTGATGAGCAACAACTTCATGCAGCTGTTCTTTGGCTGGGAAGCAGTGGGCCTGGTGTCCTACCTGCTGATCGGCTTCTGGTACCAGCGTCCGACGGCGATCTTCGCCAACATGAAGGCGTTCCTGATCAACCGCGTGGGTGACTTCGGCTTCATCCTGGGTATCGGCCTGCTGCTGGCCTATACCGGCACGCTGAACTACACCGAATTCTTTGGCAAGGTCGACACGCTGGCCAACCAGACCATGCCGGGTACCGGCTGGCAAATCGTGACCGTGGCGTCCATCTGCCTGTTCATCGGTGCCATGGGCAAGTCGGCGCAGTTCCCGCTGCACGCCTGGCTGCCGGATTCCATGGAAGGCCCGACGCCGATTTCTGCACTGATCCACGCGGCCACCATGGTGACCGCCGGCATCTTCATGGTGTCGCGCATGTCCCCGCTGTTCGAGATGAGCGATGCAGCGCTGAACTTCATCCTGATCATTGGTGCCATCACTGCCTTCTTCATGGGTATCCTGGGCGTGATCCAGAACGACATCAAGCGCGTGGTGGCGTACTCCACGCTGTCGCAACTGGGTTACATGACCATGGCCCTGGGCGCTTCTGCCTACTCCGTGGCCGTGTTCCACCTGATGACGCACGCCTTCTTCAAGGCCCTGCTGTTCCTGGCGGCCGGTTCCGTCATCATCGGCATGCACCATAACCAGGACATCCGCTGGATGGGCAATGTGCGCAAGTACATGCCGATCACCTGGATCACCTTCCTGATCGGTACGTTGTCCCTGATCGGCACGCCGTTCTTCTCGGGCTTCTACTCCAAGGAGAGCATCATCGAGGCGCTGCACTTCAGCACGCTGCCGGCAGCCGGCATCGCCTACTGGGCGGCGCTGCTGAGCGTGTTCGTGACCTCGCTGTACAGCTTCCGCGTCTACTTCCTGGTCTTCCACGGCAAGGAGCGCTACGACCAGAACCCGGAACCGCATCACGACGATCACCATGATGACCATGGCGACGGCAAGCCGCACGAATCTCCGTGGGTGGTGACGCTGCCGCTGGTACTGCTGGCGATCCCCTCCGTGGTGATCGGCTACCTGGCCGTGGACGCCATGCTGTTCGGTGACTTCTTCAAGGACGCGATCCATGTGGATGCCCGTCATCCGGCCATGGCAACCTACGCTGACCACTGGGTCAACGTGTTCCACGGTGCCACAGGCTTTGCCCTGCATGCGGTACAGACCATGCCGTTCTGGCTGACGGTGGCCGGCTTTGCCGTCGCCTACTTCCTGTACATGATGAAAAACAATGTGGCAACCAGCCTGGCCAAGGCCTTTGCCCCGATCATCACCGTGCTGGAAAACAAGTACTACGTCGACTGGATCAACGAGAACATCGTGGCGCGCGGCGCGCGCTGCCTGGGTACCGGCCTGTGGAAGGCTGGTGACCAGGGCCTGATCGATGGCGCCATCGTGAATGGTTCCTGGAAGGTCGTCGGCGGTATCGCTTCGGTGGTCCGGAAAGTCCAGACCGGCTTTATCTACCACTATGCCCTGGCGATGATCCTGGGCGTGCTGGTGATGGTGGCCTGGTTCGTCTGGTTCGCCTAATTAGGGAGAAATAGAAAAATGGGATTGTTGAGCCTGGCCATCTGGCTACCCATCGCGATCGGAGCCGTTCTGCTCGCCTTCAACGAGGATCGCCACGCCCGCATGGTGCGCTGGATTGCGTTGATCGGTTCCATCGCCAGCTTCCTGGTGACGATACCGCTGTACACCGGTTTCCAGCTGAGCACGGCTGCCCTGCAGTTCGTGGAAAAGAATCCGTGGATTCCGCGTTTCAACATCAACTACCACCTCGGTGTTGATGGCATCTCGCTGTGGTTCGTGCTGCTGACCGCCTTCATCACCGTGGTGGTGGTGATCTCTGCCTGGGAAGTGATTTCCCAGCGGGTGAACCAGTACATGGCCGCTTTCCTGATTCTCAGCGGCGCCATGATCGGCGTGTTCGCGGCCCAGGATGCGATGCTGTTCTACGTGTTCTTCGAGGCCACGCTGATCCCGATGTACCTGATCATCGGTATCTGGGGTGGTCCGCGCAAGATTTACGCTGCCTTCAAGTTCTTCCTGTATACGCTGCTCGGTTCACTGCTAATGCTGGTCGCACTGGTCTACCTGTACAACGTGTCCGGTGGCAGCTTCGACTTCCAGACCTGGTACCAGCTGCCCTTGGGTAGCACGGCACAGACGCTGCTGTTCTTCGCCTTCTTCGCTGCCTTTGCCGTGAAGATCCCGATGTGGCCGGTACATACCTGGCTGCCGGACGTGCACGTGGAAGCGCCTACCGGTGGTTCTGCCGTGCTGGCGGCGATCATGCTGAAGCTGGGCGGCTACGGTTTCCTGCGCTTCAACCTGCCGATCACACCGGACGCCTCGCAAGAGTGGGCCTGGCTGATGATTGCGCTGTCACTGATCGCCGTGATCTATGTGGGTCTGGTGGCGCTGGTGCAGAAGGACATGAAGAAGCTGGTGGCGTACTCGTCAGTGGCACACATGGGCTTCGTGACGCTGGGCTTCTTTGTCTTCAGCGACATCGGTGTCTCCGGTGCCATCGTGCAGATGATTGCCCACGGTTTTGTCTCTGCTGCCATGTTCCTGTGCATTGGCGTGCTGTACGATCGCGTGCATTCGCGTGAAATTGCCGACTACGGCGGTGTCATCAACACCATGCCCAAGTTCGCTGCCTTTGCGCTGCTGTTCTCCATGGCCAACAGCGGCCTGCCGGCAACGGCTGGCTTCGTCGGCGAGTGGATGGTGATCCTCGCCAGCGTCAAGTACGACTTCTGGATTGGCCTGCTGACGGCTACGGCCCTGATCCTGGCGGCGTCCTACACCCTGTGGATGTACAAGCGCGTCTACCTGGGTCCAGTCACCAACGACAATGTCCGCGCCCTGAAGGACATCAACTGCCGCGAATTCGTGATGCTGGCGCTGCTGGCCATCGCCGTGCTGGCCATGGGTGTCTATCCCAAGCCCTTCACTGACGTCATGGACGCTTCTGTTGCACAACTGCTGCAACAAGTGGCTGCGACCAAACTGCCCTGAGAGAGCCTGCAATGATTGACAAACTGAGTTGGATTGCCATCTATCCGGAAATTTTCCTGGCGGTGATGGCCTGCGTGATCCTGCTGGCCGACCTGTTCGTGAAGAGCCCTGGTCGCGTGCCGACCTACCTGCTGACGCAGCTGACGCTACTGGCACTGGTGGTGATCCAGGCGCTGTATGCCCTCAACGGCTTCACCGTGTACGCGTTCAGCGATACGGTGGTGAGCGATACCATGGGCAACTGGCTGAAGTGCTTTGCGGCCCTGGCGACTTTCGTGACGCTGGTCTATGCCCGTCCGTACTCCGAGCAGCGCGGCATGTTCCTGCGCGGTGGTGAACTGTACCCGCTGGTGCTGTTCAGCCTGCTGGGCATCTTCGTGTTGATCTCGGCCAACCACTTCCTGCTGATCTACCTGGGTCTGGAACTGCTGACACTGCCGTCCTACGCGATGGTGGCACTGCGCCGCGACAACTCTGAAGCCAGCGAATCGGCCATGAAGTACTTTGTGCTAGGCTCGCTGTCCTCCGGCTTCCTGCTGTACGGCATGTCCATGCTGTACGGTGCCACTGGCTCGCTGCTGCTGCCTGAAGTGCAGCACGTGATCGCCAGCGGCATGGCCAAGACCGAGATTCTGGTGTTTGGCGTGGTATTCATCGTTTCCGGTCTGGCGTTCAAGCTGGGCGCGGTGCCGTTCCACATGTGGATGCCCGACGTCTACCAGGGTGCTCCGACCTCGATCACGCTGGTGATTGCCGCTGCGCCCAAGCTGGCCGCGTTTGCCATGGCGATCCGCCTGCTGGTGGAAGGCATGCTGCCGATGGCGGTGGAATGGCAGCAGATGCTGATCATCCTGGCCGTGCTGTCGCTGCTGGTGGGTAACCTGGCGGCCATCATGCAGCAGAACATCAAGCGCATGCTGGCGTTCTCGACCATTGCCCAGATCGGCTTCGTGCTGCTGGCACTGGCGGCTGGCTACACCAACAACAGCTACAGCAACGTGGTCGATGCCTATTCGGCCGGCATGTTCTATGTCGTGACCTATGTGCTGACGACGCTGGTAAACTTCGGCGTGATCCTGCTGCTGGCACGTGACGGTTTCGAGTGCGACAACATCAATGACCTGGCTGGCCTGAACCAGCGTAGCCCGCTGTATGCCGGCGTGATGGCGATCAGCCTGCTGTCGCTGGCCGGTATCCCGCCCATGGTCGGCTTCTACGCCAAGATGAGCGTGCTGCAGGCACTGGTGTCTTCCGGTACTGCCCTGCACATCGGCCTGGCCGTGTTTGCCGTGGTCATGTCGCTGATCGGCGCGTTCTACTACCTGCGCGTGATCAAGATCATGTACTTTGATGCACCCAACCCGCGCCTGCCGGAAACCCTGCATGCCGGTCTGGACGTGCGTGCCGTGCTGTCCCTGAACGGTGCCCTGGTGCTGGTGCTGGGCCTGATGCCGGCTGGTCTGATGAGCCTGTGTGCCCACGCGATTTATCGCATGCTGTCGGCCTGAGGTACTGGCTGACACATGGGACTTGATCTGTCGATCTGGCTGGTGATTCTGGTGGCTCTGGTGGCCGCCAACCTGCCATTCCTGAACCAGCGCTTCTTTGCGCTGGTTCCCCGCAAGAGCCAGCGGCGCAAGGGGATTGCGCTGCAATTGGCCGAGTGGCTGGTGCTGTATCTGCTGGTGGGGCTGTTCAGCCTGACACTGGAGCGCAACGCTGGCCAGATTTATCCCCAGGGCTGGCAGTTCTATGCCACCACGCTGGCCATGTTTGCCACACTGGCGTTTCCGGGTTTCGTCTACAGCCATCTGATGCGCCACACCGATTGAGGAGGGCGCATGGCTATTCCCGCATTCCCAACACTGCATCAGCATCTGCAGGCCGAGCACGAAGGCCTGCGTGAGCGTACCCAGTCGCGTGAGCTGCTGGTGCAAGGGCGCTTCCTGAAAGTGGTGCGCGACCAGGTCATGCTGCCGAATGGCAAGCTGTCCTCGCGTGAGTTCGTGCAGCATCCGGGCGCGGTCGTCATCGTGCCCTTGCTGGACGATGGCCGCCTGCTGCTGGAGCGCCAATACCGGCATCCTGTCGAGCGCGTGATGATCGAGTTTCCGGCTGGCAAGCTGGATGACGGCGAGCCGGGCCTGCGTTGTGCGCAGCGCGAGCTGCTGGAGGAAACCGGCTGCGTAGCGCGTGAATGGGCATTTGCCGGCACCATGCATAACTGCATTGGCTATTCCGACGAGCACATCGATATCTGGTTTGCACGTGGCCTGGATTACCACCAGCAGCAGCTGGAAGAGGGTGAACTGCTGGATCTGGTCGTTGCCACGCCGCAGGACATGCTGCAGAGTATGCGGGAAGGGCTGCTGACCGATGCCAAGACCATCACCTGCATGCTGTGGCTGCAGCAGCTGCTGGATGGCAGCTGGCAGCCGGACTGGCAGAAGGACGTGCAGACGTGAAGGTATTCAATCTGCGCTGCGGCGCAGGACATGATTTTGAAGGCTGGTTTGCGTCGGAAGAGGATTTCCTGACGCAGCAAGAGCGTGGCCTGCTGTCCTGCCCTGAATGCGGCGACATGCAGGTGGACAAGATGCTGTCGGCACCGCATATCAACCTGGGCCATGGCAAGCCGCAGCCAGTACCTGCTCCGGTCAGCGAGGAGCAGCGTCAGCGTCGCCAGGTGGTGCAAGCCATGTACGAGCGCATGGTGCAGCACGTGATCGAGAACACCGAAGACGTGGGCGATGCCTTTCCGGAGCAGGCTCGCAAGATGCATTACGGCGAGCTCGATGAAGCCCCCATCCGTGGCCAGGCCAGCCCGGAAGAAACCGACGCCCTGCGCGAAGAGGGCATCGATGTGGTGTCGCTGCCGATTCCCAAGGCGTCGCAGGGCAAGCTGCAGTAAGCGCTTCAGGCCGGCTGACGGTCTGTTGCCACAGCGCCCCCTGATCCAGGCGTAGCTGGATTACGGATTGTCTTGTTGCAGTGCCTTGGCCGCATGCGCAATGACTTGTTGCGTCGCATCCGCTTGCTCGCAGGCAATGGTCTGGCGCCAGGGCATGCTGCGCAGCCAGGTGAGCTGGCGCTTGGCCAGCTGACGCGTGGCAGCTATCGCCTTGTCGCGCCAGACGGCGACTGGTTCGCCCTGGTCCATGCCTTCCCAGGCCTGGCGGTAGCCGACGCAGCGGATCGAGGGCAAGGAGACATCCAGATCACCGCGTTGGCGTAGCTGGCGGACTTCTGCTTCGAAGCCGGCAGCCAGCATGGTGTCAAAGCGCTGTGCGATGCGCTGGTGCAACCAGGCACGATCCGATGGCTCCAGGCTTAGCAGGGCGAGTGGCTGATGACCACCCAGTTGGCTATCTTGTTGCGCATGCCAGTGCGACAAGGGCTGGCCGGTCTGGTGCCAGACTTCCAGCGCGCGGCCGATGCGCTGGCTGTCGTTGGGGGCGAGGCGCTGCGCGGTGGCGGGATCGACCTCGCGCAGGCGAGTGTGGAGCGCCGGCCAGCCGTGGCGCAGCGCTTCTTGTTCGATCTGGGCGCGGATGGCGGGATCGGTGGCAGGCATGTCGTTCAGGCCCTCGAACAAGGCCTTGAAGTAGAGCATGGTGCCGCCGACCAGCAAGGGCAGGTGGCCACGCGCCTGGATCGCCTGCATGGCGGCGCTGGCGTCCTGCACGAAGCGTGCTGCGCTGTAGCTCTCCAGGGGATCGATCAGGTTGATCAGGTGGTGCGGGGCTACGGCCAGTTCTTCCGGCGTCGGCTTGGCGGTGCCGATGTCCATCTGGCGGTAGACCAGGGCGGAATCGACACTGACGATCTCGATTGGCAGTTGCCAGTGCTGGCGGGCATGTTCGGCCAGCGCCAGTGCGGCAGCGGTCTTGCCGCTGGCGGTGGGACCGGCAATCGCCAGATAGCGGGGCGGGTTGGAATCGGTCATGGTCAGCGGCCGCGGAGGAACAGCGCATCGAGTTCGCGCATGCTGAGCTGGCGCCAGGTCGGTCGGCCGTGGTTGCACTGGTCGGCGCGCTCGGTGGCTTCCATCTGGCGCAGCAGGGCGTTCATTTCGTCCAGCGTGAGGCGGCGGTTGGCGCGCACGGCACCGTGGCAGGCCATGGTGGCCAGGATCTCGTTGCGGGCGCGTTGCAGCACCGTGCTGGCATCGTGGCGTGCCAGTTCATCGAGCACCTGGCGTGCCAACTCCACGGGGTCGCTGCTAGCCAGCTGGGTGGGCACCGAGCGGACGGCCAGTGTGCGGGCGGCCAGCAGCGAGACCTCCAGGCCGAGCTGGGCCAGCACGTCGGCGTAGTCCTGGGCGGCGGCGATTTCCTGCGGCGTGGCGGCAAAGGTGGCCGGGATCAGCAGTGGCTGGCTTTGCAGTGTGGCCTGGTCGAGCTGCTGCTTGAGCTGCTCGTAGACGATGCGCTCGTGCGCGGCATGCATGTCGACCAGCACCAGGCCATAGGCGTTTTCGGCAATCACATAGACGCCGTGGATCTGCGCCACGGCGCGGCCGAGTGGCCACTGGTCGTGTGTGTCGGGCAGCGGCTGCGGACTGAAGTCAGTGGTGGTGGCCGGATCAGCAGCCGGCGGGATGGCCGCAGCGGGATCGGCCGGCGACAGCATGGCCCAGGGTGAAACACCTTCCTGCAACTGGCCGCTGAACTGTCCGGGGCGGACATCGGCCTGGTAGGGGTTGAGCGGCATGCCCTGCTGGCGCCAGGCGGGCAGGGCGCTGGTGCTCAGCGGCAGGCTGGGTGGCGGCGTGAGCGACAGCACGGCCCCCGTGGCATCGGTCTGGCCGGCACGCGAGGGCGCCAGCGCCTGCTGCAGGCCCTGGCGTACTGCCTGGTGTACTTCGCGGCTGTCGCGGAAGCGGACTTCGATTTTGGTCGGGTGCACGTTGACGTCGACGCGCAGCGGATCGATGCTGATATAAAGCACATAGACCGGCTGGCGCTGGCCGTGCAGCACGTCCTCGTAGGCGCTGCGGGCGGCGTGGGCGATGACCTTGTCGCGCACGTAGCGGCCGTTGACGTAGGCGTATTGCTGGTCGGCGCGTGAACGCGCGTGGTCGGGCAGGCCGCAGCGGCCGTGTACGCGCAGCGGGCCGCTCGGCGTCTGGATCTCGTAATCGACGGCCAGGCTTTGCTCGATGAAGCTGCTGCCTAGCACATCGGCCATGCGCTGTTCGGCATCGGCGGCGCGCCATTGCTCCACCAGCTTGCCGTCGTGCCAGAGCGTGAAGGCGACATCGGGGCGGGCCAACGCGTGGCGGCGCACGGCATCGAGACAGTGGGCCAGTTCGGTGGCTTCGCTTTTCAGGAACTTGCGGCGTGCCGGTGTGCTGAAGAACAGCTCGCGCACCTCGACCGAGGTGCCGCGCTGGCGGGCTGCAGGGCGCAGCTCGCCGCTGCGGCCATCGAGAAAATGCGCGTGTTCGGCATCGGCGGTGGCCGAGAGCAGGCTGAGTTCGGCGACCGAGCCGATGGCGGCCAGGGCTTCGCCGCGGAAGCCCATGGTTTCGACCGCTTCCAGATCGTGCAGGCTGCGGATCTTGCTGGTGGCGTGGCGCTGGATCGCCAGCGGCAGCTGCGTGGGCGGAATGCCGATACCGTCATCCTCGACCGCGATCAGGCGGATGCCGCCAGCCAGCAGGCGCACGGTGATGTGGCGCGCGCCGGAATCGAGTGCGTTGTCGAGCAGTTCGCGCACGACGGCAGCCGGGCGTTCGATGACCTCGCCGGCGGCGATCTGGCTGATCAGCTCGTCGGGCAGGGCCTGGATGGTGGGGTGGGGGACAGCAGACATGGCATAGAGAAGGGTATCGGGGCATTGTAGCCAGCCTGTACCGACAGCAGGCATGCTGCGATAATGCTGCATTGCCACAAATCTAGCCGGACCCCAGCATGGAAATCATCGGATTCCTGATCGACTTCATTCTTCACATCGACCGCCACATCTTCGAGTTCGTGCAGCAGTACGGCAACTGGGTCTATGGCCTGCTGTTCCTGATCGTGTTTGTCGAGACCGGCGTGGTAATCATGCCCTTCCTGCCGGGTGATTCGCTGCTGTTCATCGTGGGCGCGCTGGCCGGTACCGGCCACCTGGACCTGTGGATTGCCATGGTGGTGCTGTGGATTGCCGCCGTGCTGGGGGACCAGTGTAACTACAGCATTGGCCGCTATTTCGGGCCCAAGGTGTTCCAGTGGGAAGATTCACGCCTGTTCAACAAGAAGGCCTTTGACAAGGCGCACAACTTCTACGAGCGCTACGGCGGCATCACCATCGTGCTGGCGCGTTTTATGCCGTTTATCCGCACCTTTGTGCCGTTCGTGGCCGGTGTGGCCGAGATGAGCCGCGCCAAGTTCACCTTCTACAACCTGTTGGGTGCCACCATCTGGGTGGGCGGGATCGTGACAGCGGGTTACCTGTTCGGCAACATTCCGTGGGTGAATCAGAATCTGCAGATCATCATCTGGGCGCTGATCCTGGTGCCGGGCGTGCTGGCGCTGTACGGTGCCTGGAAGGCCGGCCGTGCCGACAAGGCGAATGCGGTGCAGGCCGGCAGCACCCGGTAACAATCCTCTGCCAGAACATACAACTTTCCCGCTGCAAGGCGGCGGCTTCATGGGATGATGGCTTCGTGCCTGTCGCAACCGGCGCAGGCAATTCTGATAGAAGCAGGAGAGAACCATGAAGATCACACAACGCAAGACCTGGATTGGCCTGGGCATCACGGCTGCGGCCCTGACGCTGACTGCCTGTGGTACCGGCTACAACACCCCGCTGGGTGGCTTTGGCAACACCGGTGTCGGCACGACCAGCACCGCCACGCAGCAGTACGCCACGGTGACCGACGTGCGTTATTTTGCCCAGGGCGCGCAGGCCGGCGGTGACGGCATTGCCGGCACCCTGATCGGTGGCCTGCTGGGCGGCCTGGCGGGTGACCAGATTGGCGATGGCCGTGGCAAGGATGTGGCTCGCGTGGCCGGCGTGATCGGCGGTGCGCTGATTGGCCGCCAGATTGACCGCAACAACGGCAACTGGGGCAGCCAGCCGATGTACCGCGTGACCGTGCGTCAGGACAACGGTGCCGTGCGCAACTTTGACTACAGCGTCGATCCGGGCGTGCGCAATGGCGACCGCGTGCGCGTGGTGGGCGACCAGCTGTACCGTTGATCGTGCCTCAGCCGTCTGTCTGACCGGCTGAAGGTATCAGGGCTTCTGTTGTGTGCAGAAGCCCTTTTTGTTGTCAGACCGGCAGGCCGTTGATCGGCCAGACGACGCCATTGTCGTTGAGGATGGCATCGAGCGGTACATCGTGCTCGGCCGGCTCCAGGTCGTCCAGATAGCCATGGGTGAAACCGAGGCCGACGGTGTAGGGTTGTGGCTGCAGTGTGGCCAGCGTGCGGTCGTAGAAACCGCCGCCGTAGCCCAGCCGGTAACCGCCCGGGCCGTAGCCGACGCAGGGCACGAACAGCAGGGTCGGGACAATCTCTTCGGTGTCTTTCGGCTTGGGGATGCCGTATGCGTCTTCTTCCATCGGGCAGCCGGGGTACCAGGCGTGAAAGGACAGGGTCTTGGTCTGCTTGTCGATCACCGGCAGGCCGATGCGGCGGCGTTGCGGTTCTTCCAGCAGTTCGCCGTCTTCCTTCCAGCGGTGCAGCGCCGGCAGCGGATCGAATTCGCCCTTGATCGGCCAGTAGGCACCGATGACGGTATCTTCGCGACCCATCAGCCAGAAGCGCATCACGCGCTGCAAATCCTCGCACAGGGCGAGCCGGTTGGGCAGCGCCAGTCTTTCCGCGATCAGGCGCTGGCGCAACGTTTGTTTGTCAGATTTTTTATCCATAATGGCCTCATGCAAACCAGAACAAGCCCTTTTTTCGCAGCCGATGCCCGCCGCCCGTTCCGGCTTATTGTGACATGTCTGGGCCTTGCCCTGACAGGCCATTCGTCGCAGGCGCAGTATCAGGATGAGAACATGGATATCAGCGGCAGCGTGCGCGAAGGCAGCGGCCGCGCGGTGCGCATTCCGTCGGCACCGGCATCGCTCGGCGTGGCCAGCGATGACGTGATCCAGCGCATGGCGAATGCCTTCCGCCGCAAGGATACGGCCACGCTGGGCAGCCTGCTGCCGCAGGCCATGGGTCATCCGCTGGAGCCCTGGGCGGCCTACTGGGAGCTGAGCGCACGCCTGCCCACGGCGCAGCCGTATGAGGTGGATACCTTCCTGCAGCGCTATGCCGGCAGCTACCAGGAAGATCGCCTGCGCAATGACTGGCTGCTGCAGCTGGGCAAGAACCGTGATTTCCAGGCCTTCAACCGCTATTACCCGGCGTTCCGCATGCGCGATGATCGCAATGTGCGCTGCTATGCGCAGGTGTCGGGAGCCGAGCGCGCCGGCTCTGCGGCAGAGATGCTGCGCGACAACTGGTACCCGCAGCGCAACGATGAAGAGGCCTGCAATTTTGCCGCCGGCCAGCTCTACGCCAATGGCAGCGTGAAGGCCGAGGAGATCTGGCAGCGTGCCCGCCTGGCGACGGAAAACAACCGCCAGGCCGCGGCGCGCAGTGCGGTTGCCATCGTCGATCCGGCCGCAGCGAGCCAGCTGTCGGCGCTGTTTGCCAATCCGGCCAGCTTCCTCGCCACGCTGGACAGCAGTACGCGCAGTGGCAGCGAACTGGCGGTACTGGCGCTGCTGCGCGTGGCCAACAGCACGCCATCACGTGCCGCCCAGCTGATGCAGGAAGGCTGGTCCAGCCGCCTGAGCGCGAAGCAGCGCAACACGGTCTGGGGCGAGATCGGCAAGCAGGCGGTGCTGGATCTTGACAGCCAGTCGATGAACTATTACAGCCAGGTGCGCGACCTGCATGATCTGCTCGATGATGACCTGGAGTGGATGGCGCGCTCGGCGTTGCGCATGGCCTACTGGCCGCAGGTGCGCCAGGCGATTGACGCGATGACGCCGGCCACGCGCGAGCAGCCGGTCTGGGTCTACTGGAAGGCACGTGCACTACAGGGTGGCCTGCATGGGCGCGGTGCCGATCGCCAGGCCGAGCAGCTGTATCGCAGCATCGCCGGCAACCAGGGTTTTTACGAAATGCTGGCGACCGAGGCGCTGGGCGAGCGCATCACGCGTCCGCGCGAGGCACGCCCCAGCAGTGCCGATCTGGCGCAGGCACGCGCCAATCCGAGCCTGCAGCGTGCCCAGTACGCGCGCAACATGGGCCTGGCCAGCGAGGCCACGCGCGAATGGAACTACGCCACCAATCTGCACACGCCGGGTGGCATGAACGACCGTGACCTGCTGGCCGCCGCCGAACTGGCCTGCCAGCAGCAGTGGTGGGATCGCTGCATCAATACCAGCGACCGCACCAAGGGCGTGATCAACATGGAGCAGCGTTTCCCGATGCCGTTCCGCGAGGTGGTGGTGCGCCGCAGCCGCAACATCGGGCTGGACCCGTCCTATGTCTACGGTCTGGTGCGCCAGGAAAGCCGTTTTGCCACCAACGCACGCTCGCACGTGGGGGCATCGGGCCTGATGCAGGTGATGCCGGCAACGGCGCGCTGGACCGCCAACAAGCTCGGCATTCCGTATGCGCCGTCGATGATCAACAACCTGGAAACCAATGTGCAGCTGGGCACCGGCTACCTGAAGCTGGTGCTGGATGACTTCCAGGGCTCCTACCCGATGGCGACGGCGGCCTACAACGCGGGCCCGAACCGCCCGCGCAGCTGGCGCAATGGCCCGGTGATGGAAGGCGCGGCCTGGGCCGAGTCGGTGCCATTTGGCGAGACGCGTGACTACATCAAGAAGGTGCTGGCCAACAGCACTAACTACGCGATCCTGCTGACGGGACAGCCGCAGTCATTGCGTGACCGCCTGGGCCAGGTCGGGCCGCTGCTGCCGGGTGCCAGCGATCTGTCGCGTGAGCTGCCTTCCGGTACCGTACGCGTGATCGAGAGCGAGGATGGTGGCGCATGAACGGGGCTCGTACGGCGCAGGTAGCCGAAGAGGCGCTGCCTGATCCCTGGAGCGGCCCGGGCCGCAGCTGGGGCGTGTTCCTGAAGGATGCCTGGCGACTGGCCCGGCCGTATTTCCATTCCGAGGAAAAATGGCGGGCGCGTGCCATGCTGGCGGTGATCGTGGCGCTGAACCTGGGCACGGTCTACATGAGCGTGCTGTTCAACCAGTGGTACAACGTGTTCTACAACGCCTTGCAGGACAAGAACGTCGAGGTGTTCTGGAGCCAGATGGGGCGCTTCAGCTGGCTGGCGGTGATCGCCATCATCCTGGCGGTGTACAAGTTCTACATCACGCAGCTGCTGGACCTGCGTTGGCGCGCCTGGATGACGCGCAACTACCTGGACAAGTGGCTGGGCCACCACCGCTACTACCACCTGGAGCTGGCACGCCAGGGCGGTGGCGCCACGGTATCGGACAACCCGGACCAGCGGATCCAGGAAGACATTGCCCGTTTTACCGGCAGCTCGCTCGGCATTTCCATGGGCCTGCTGAACTCGGTGGTGACGCTGGTGTCCTTCATCGGCATCTTGTGGACGCTGTCGGGCAGTTTCAGCTTCACGCTGGGCGGGCAGGAATGGACGCTGCCGGGCTATATGGTGTGGGTGGCGATTGCCTACTGCGCCATCGGCAGCGTGATTGCGCACTACATTGGCCGCATCCTGATCCGGCTGAACTTCTGGCAGGAATGGCGCGAGGCCGATTTCCGCTACAACCTGGTGCGCGTGCGTGAATACAGCGAACCGATTGCGCTGGACCGCGGCGAGCCGGCTTCGCAGGAGCAGCTGGACAACCGCTTCGGCGCGGTGCTGAGCAACTACCTGCGCCTGATCAAGGCACAGAAGCGGCTGGTCTGGTTCACCTCCTTCTTCCAGCAGGCGGCGATCATCTTCCCATTCCTGGTGGCGGCACCGCGTTATTTTGCCGGTGCCATCAAGCTGGGCGACCTGATCCAAATCTCTTCTGCCTTTGGCAAGGTGCAGGATTCGCTGAGCTGGTTTGTCGATGCCTACCCGGCGCTGGCCAGCTGGCGCGCCACCACCGAGCGTCTGAATACCTTTGATCGCGGCGTGGCTGACAGCTGGCAGGTCACGACTGAAGTGCAGCCGACGGCGCCGCGCGAGCATGTGGTGGCGGGCCAGCAGTTGCAGCTGCAGCATCTGCAATGCCTGTTGCCGAGTGGCAAGCTGCAGGTGCAGGCCGATGGCCTGGAGCTGAACCCCGGTGATACGGTGCTGGTGCAGGGGCCGTCGGGCAGCGGCAAGTCGACGCTGCTGCGCGCGATTGCCGGCATCTGGCCGCTGGCCTTTGGCCGCGTGCAACTGCCCGAACACAGCATGTTCCTGCCGCAGCGCCCGTATCTGCCGCATGGCAGCCTGCGTGCCGCGCTGGCCTATCCGGCGCAGGAAGATGCCTATGCCGACGCCGAGATCCGCCGCGTGCTGGAGATCGTGCGCATGCTGCATCTGGCGGACCAGCTGGACCAGCGCGAGAACTGGGGCCACAAGCTGTCCGGCGGCGAGCAGCAGCGCGTGGCGATTGCGCGGGCGCTGCTGCGCCAGCCGAAGTGGGTGTTTGCCGACGAGGCCACCAGTGCGCTCGATGCGCCGACCGAAGAGCTGCTGTACCGCGAGCTGATTGCCATGGTGCGTTCCAATGGCGGCGGCCTGCTGTCGGTGGCGCACCGGCAGAGCGTGGCAGCCTTCCACGATGGCCTGTGGCTGCTGGAGCCGGCCGAAGAGGGCTTTGTCGTGCGGCAGGCCAAGGCCGGCTGAGCACACAGAGGGAACAACGGGGAGCTACTAGGCTTCCCGTTCTGTTTTGGGCGGCTGCAGGATCAGGCGGCCTGCGCCTGGCTCCAGAGCTGGTAGCCGCGCGCACGCAGCTCGCAGGCCGGGCAGCTGCCGCAGCCGTAGCCCCAGTCATGGCGATGCGCGCGGTCGCCCAGGTAGCAGGTGTGGCTGTGCTCGATGATCAGGTCGACCAGCTGCTGGCCGCCGTCCGGCGTGCCGGAGCCTTCGCCCAGGTCGTGTGCCAGCTGCCAGGTCTGCGCCTTGTCGATCCACATCAGTGGTGTGTCGATCAACAGGCGCTTGTCCATGCCGAGCGACAGCGCGATCTGCATCGCCTTCATGGTGTCGTCGCGGCAGTCCGGATAGCCGGAGTAGTCGGTTTCGCAGACGCCGGTGACCAGCACGTCGATGCCGCGGCGGTAGGCCAGCGCTGCCGCCAACGTCAGGAACACCAGGTTGCGGCCCGGCACAAAGGTGTTCGGCAGGCCGCTGGCCTCCATGGCGAAGGCGGTATCGCGCGTGAGCGAGGTCTCGCTGATCTGGCCGAGGATGTTGACGTCGAGCAGGTGGTCATCGCCCAGACGATCTGCCCATTGCGGGAACTGCTCGCGGAAGGCGCGCAGCACCTGCTGGCGCGCGTCCAGCTCGATGCGGTGGCGCTGGCCATAGTCGAAGCCGACGGTTTCGACACGGCCATAGATGCGCAGCGCGTGCGCCAGGCAGGTGGCCGAATCCTGGCCGCCGGAAAACAGCACCAGGGCGTTGCGGTGGGAGAGGTTGGGAAGCTGGCTGCTCATGCGGAAGGCAGGGAGACGACGGTTTCGTTGGTAATGATCTTGCTGTCCGTGGGCGGCATGTTGGCGATGCCGCTGCTGACATGGCCGGAGGGCACGTGGGCGGCCGCGTTGTCGACATGGCCGGTCTGGTCATCGAAGAAGAAATCCGGCTCGAACTCTTGCAGGAAGCCGCCTTTGGGCAGGCCGCCGAGGAACATCGCCTCGTCGACGGCGATGTTCCAGCTCATCAGGGTGCGGATCGCGCGCTCGTGTGCCGGGGCACTGCGTGCCGTGACCAGCGCGGTGCGGATATGCATGGGCGCATCGCTCTGGCGCGAGGCCTGCTGCAGCTGATGCAAGGCGTCCAGGAAGGGCTTGAACGGGCCGGGCGGCAGCGGTAGCCCGGCCTTGTCGATCTCATGGCGCTGGAAGGCCGGTAGGCCGTCCTGCTGGTAGACGCGCTCGGCCTCGTCGCTGAACAGCACGGCGTCACCGTCAAAGGCGATGCGGACCTCGCGCGGATGCTGGCTGCCGGCGCGCATGGATTCGATGGAGACGCGTGCTGCCGGAAAGCCGAGTGCCAGCGCCTGGCGCACGTCATGGTCATTGGCCGAAAGGAACAGGTGCGCGCCCAGCGGCCGCAGGTAGCGGAACGGGTCGGCGCCCTGGGTGAATACGCCGCGCTCGATGGTGCTCAGGCCGTGTGCCTGCGCCGAGCGGAATATGCGCATGCCGCTGACCGGATCATTGCGCGACAGCAGCACCACCTCGACGCGGCGCTGGTCGCCCTGGTTGAAGGCGAGCAGCTTCTGCACCAGCGAGAAGGCGACACCGGGTTCGGCAGCCTGGCTGAGGCGATCCAGCTGGGCCTGCATATAGCCCTGGGTGTCACCGGATTCGAACAGGCGGTTTTCTTCTTCGAGATTGAACAGCGCACGCGAGGAAATGGCGACGACGAGCTGACCTTCGAGGGATGCGGGCATGGCGGTATCCTGGCAGGAAATGAATGGTTGCACGCAAGGCGTGCAGCTTGTGCGATGATACCTGCAGCCGGGACTGGCATGGGCATGCGCTCTTGTCTGACAGCCGGCGGCAGGCCCCGGGCGTAAGGTGGAGCCATCACAAGAACGGCAGCCCGGACCTGCAGGAGAACACCATGAAAACGCCATTTACCTATACCAACGGAACGCAGCAGTCTGCGCCTCCCGAAGTGGCCGACCACGCCGGCTGGGCCTGGTTGTGGGTGGTCGTGGCGATCCTGACGATTGGCCTGGTCGGTTATGTCGGTGGCAACATGCTGGGCGTGGGCATTTCACAGGGGTCGCATGTACGCGCCGAATTTGACCAGGGCCTGAGCGGCGAACCGCTGCTGCACGGCGCCATCGATCAGCATGCACAAAGCCGCGAACTGGTCGGCAAGGGCACTGCCACCGGCATGGGAGGCAGCGGCAGTTCCTACCTGGCTGAAGCCGCTGCACGCAGCCGGATCATCATCGATGAAGAAGGGATCGTGCATGAAGTCGGGCCGGATGGCAACATCATTGATCCGTTTGATGTCGGCATGGATCCTGAGCTGCAGACCGAGCTGAATGCACTGGACGAGCAGATCCGCCGCGATATGATGGCCCAGGAGCGCGCCCAGCCGGAGCGTCCGCTGCCGCCGCTGAATCCGCCGATGGACATCGCGGCCATGGATGCAGCGCCGATAGCCGTGGTGAGCGAGCGCCCGCAGATGGTGCGTAGCAGCCATAACGCAGCGCAATCCGACATCTTTTTTGGCAACTGAAGGAGCCGGACCGGCGGGCTGACCCGCTGATTCCCAGACGACAACATGCAATCCACTTCCTCGCGTTCTTCCCGTGGCCGCCAGCTGTTGCTGGCGGCTGTTGTGCTGGTGGTGTTCGCCGTGGTGGCGGGCATCTGGCTGGGCCGTGGTGCCAGCAGCGATGGCTCGCCAGTGCGCGGGGATGGCGCGGCCGAACTGACGATCAGTGGTGGCGCCGCGTCCGCCGCGGCACTGGATGCCTCGACCCAGACGGAAGAACTGACCGGTCGCCCGCCACTGCAGGGGCAAGCCGATCCGGCGCGCCAGGCAGAAGGCGCGATTGTGGCGCCGGGCGGTGGCGTGGAGCTGCAGCGCCATGAAGACGTGCAGCCACTGCCGCCGGCTGATGCGGGCGCGGATCTGCCAGCCAGCGCTGCCGAGCCGATGCCCGACGCCAGCGAGGCGCTGCCGCCGCTGGATGACGCGTCCGCTGCGCAATAAGGCTTATCTGTCCGGCACCGGCTGGCCCATGCGCAGCCAGCCGCCTGGATCGGTGGCACCGTGCCGTGGCCACTGGCGTGCCTGATGCACGCGCAGCACGCCGCGCTGCCACAGGTGCATGATGCGCATCACGCCGGCGTGGGTGACCCAGACCGTGGGCAGCGCATGGGGCTGCAGCAGGTGCTGGCGTGCCACCGCTTGCACGCGCGCCATGAAGTCATGTAGCGATTCCCCATTGCCACCGCCAGGCCAGCCGCCAAAATCGGCCATCCAGCTGTCCCATTCCGTGGCGGGCAGGGTGCTCCACGGGCGGCCTTCCCAGCGGCCGAAGTGCATCTCGCGCAGGCGCGTATCGACGCGGGGCAGGGTGGCGATGCCGGCCTGTTCGGCCTGCTGCTGCAGTGTCAGTGCCAGCTGCCGGCAACGGCGTGCCGGCGAGGAGACGATCTGCAGGGGCTGCGCCAGCTCTGGCAGTGCCGCCAGAAAGGCCTGTGCGCTGTGCTGCGTTGCGGCGGCATCGGCGGGTACATCCAGCTGGCCGTAGCAGATGCCGGCATCGACCAGCGGCGTGGCGTGGCGCAGCAGCCACCAGGGTTGGGCAGGGAGGCGTGGCGTCATGCGTGTGCCATGGCGTACAGCGTGGCGGTCAGGCTGGCGGCATAAAAGGTGAGCTCGCAGACCTGCTGCGTGGCACCCAGGCAGTCACCGGTAAAGCCCTGCAGGCGGCGATGGAACCACCAGCCCATCAATGCGGCGGCGATGCCGCTGGCCATAGTGGCGCTGCCGAGAATGGCCAGCGTCCAGGCACCCTGGCCGGTGACGTAGTAGAACGCCGCCAGCGGCAGGCACCAGAGCGCCGCGCTCCAGACCGATACCTGCTGCAGGCCACCGGTGATGCGCAGGGTCTTGGACTGCTGGTCCAGGCCGATATGCGGCAGGGCATTGATCAGCAGCAGCGGAAAGAAGCGCGATACCACGTGGGCACACAGCAGGCTGGCCAACACGATGCCGGGCTGCAGTACGCCCAGGCTGGCTAGCAGCAGCACCTTGAGCAGCAGCGCCATGAACAGGGTGATGACGGCGTAGCTACCGACACGGGAGTCCTTCATGATCTCGAGCGCGCGCGCCGGGCTGGCGTGGCCGCCGAGCGCGTCGGCGACATCGGACAGGCCGTCCTCGTGCAGTGCGCCGGTGAGCCAGATCGTGGCCAGCGTGCTGAGCAGGGCGGCAAGCGCCATCAGCAGGCTGGAGGAGGCCATCAGCATCACCGGCGAGCCCCACAGCCAGAGCACGAACAGATAGACCAGTATCGCCACGGAACCGGTCAGCCAGCCGATCGCTGGGAAATGCACCAGCGCTGCCCGCATGCGGGCCGGACTGTAATCCGCCCAGGCCGCCAGCTGCTGCGGCAGTGGCAGGCGGGTGAAGAATTGCAGGGCCAGCAGCAGGTTGCGCGCGAATTCGCTCATGGCCGCAGGCACTCAGGCCGGCTTGCGCAGGAACATCTGGTAGACCGGGTTCTGCGTTTCTTCGACGTAAGGGTAGCCCAGCGTGTGCAGGAATTCCTGGAACGGGGCATCGTCCTCGGGCGGGGCCTGAATGCCGACCAGCGCCTCGCTGTAGTCGGCGCCCTGGTTGCGGTAGTGGAACAGGCTGATGTTCCAGCCCGGGTTGAGCATGCTCAGGAAGCGCATCAGCGCGCCCGGGCGTTCCGGAAACTCGAAGCGCAGCAGGCGCTCATTGCCGGCGACCGAGCTCGGGCCGCCGACCATGTAGCGGATATGCGCCTTGGCCAGCTCGTTCTCGGTCAGGTCCAGCGTGTCGAAGCCGTTTTCGCGCAGCTTCTGCGTGATCATGCGGCTTTCGCCCTTGCCGTTGGTCGAGACGCCGATATACACATGGGCCTGCTGGCTGCTGTGCATGCGGTAGTTGAACTCGGTCACGTTGCGCGGCCCGCCTTCCAGGCTGTCAATCAGCGAACACAGGCGGCGGAAGCTGCCCCGCTCTTCCGGGATGGTGACGGCGAACAGGGCCTCGCGATCTTCGCCGATCTCGGCACGTGCGGCGACGAAGCGCAGGCGGTCGAAGTTCATGTTGGCGCCGCAGAGCACGGCGGCAAAGGTCTGGCCGCTGAGCTGGCGCTTGTCCACGTACTGCTTGATGGCAGCGACACCCATGGCGCCGGCCGGTTCGACGATGCTGCGCGTATCGACAAAGATGTCCTTGATAGCGGCGCAGACGGCATCGGTATCGACGATGACGTAGTCATCCAGCAACTCGCGGCAGAGGCGGAAGGTTTCCTCGCCGACCAGCTTGACAGCGGTGCCGTCGGAGAACAGGCCGACATCGTCCAGCGCCACGCGCTCGTTGCGCTGCACCGATTGCCACATGGCATCGGAATCGTTCATCTGCACGCCGATCACCTTGATACCGGGGCGCACCGCCTTGATGTAGCTGGCCACGCCAGAGGCCAGGCCGCCGCCGCCGATGGCGACGAACACGGCATCGAGATCGGCATGGGGCAGGGTCTGCACCTGGCGCAGCATTTCCATGGCGACCGTCCCCTGGCCGGCGATGACGTCGGGATCATCGAACGGGTGGATGAAGGTCAGGCCCTGTTCGTCCTGCAGCTTGACCGCGTGCTGGTAGGCATCGCTATAGCTTTCACCGGCCAGCACGACATCGCCGCCAAGCGTGCGTACGGCATCGATCTTGAGCTGTGGCGTGGTGGTGGGCATGACGATGATGGCGCGCGTGCCGAGCTTGCGTGCGCCCAGCGCCACGCCTTGCGCGTGGTTGCCGGCCGAGGCGCAGATCACGCCCTTGTGCAGCTGGCCCGGAGTCAGCTGGGCCATCTTGTTGTAGGCGCCGCGCAGCTTGAAGCTGAACACCGGCTGCTGGTCCTCGCGCTTGAGCAGCACGGTGTTGCCGATGCGGCGGCTCAGCACGCGTGCATGGTCGAGCAGTGTCTCGTGCGCCACGTCGTAGACGCGGGCGTTGAGGATCTTGCGCAGATAGTCATCCGGGCTCAGCGGAGTTGCCGGGGATTGGGGAGCGGTCATCGTGATGCGGTGAAACAGGGAAAAGGCAAGGATAACGCCGATTGTTGTTGCATTGCAGTGCAACAACGCTTGCAGCAGCGGCATGTTGCAGTGCGTGTTTCCAATTGTGCATGCCAAAGGTATCATTATGGATTGGCCTGGACAAGGCAGGGCGTTGTTCCTGTTGTCTTTTCGTGTGCGTGTGTGCATGGTCAGGCCGGTTTTTCCTATCCGAGGTTTTTCCATGCAAGCAATTTTTTCCCGTCGTACCGTTTTTGCCCTGGCCGCTTCGCTGGCCCTGGTCGCCTGCTCCAAGTCCGAAGCACCGGCGGCATCGGCTTCTGCTGCTGCCGCACCGGCCGGCAAGGTGCTGGTAGCAGCATCCAACGCCAACTTCGCCCCGTTCGAGTCCATGACGCCGGACGGCAAGGTGCAGGGCTTTGACGCCGACCTGATGCAGGCGGTGGCCGAGAAGGGCGGTTTCGAGGTGCGCCTGGTGAATACGCCCTGGGAAGGCCTGTTCAACGGTCTGGCGCAGGGTGACAGCGATCTGGTCATCTCCGCCGTGACGATTACCGACGCGCGCAAGCAGACCATGGATTTTTCCGAGCCCTACTTTGAAGCAAAGCAGCTGATTGCCGTGCGCGCGGATTCCCCGGTGGCATCGCTGCAGGACCTGAAGGATCAGGCCGTGGGCGTGCAGACCGGCACCACCGGTGACGAGGTCGTGTCCAACCTGCAGGGCAAGACCAGCGCCAACATCAAGCGCTTTGACACGACCCCGCTGGCGATGAAGGAGCTGGAATCGGGTGGCGTGGCCGCCGTGGTGGGTGACAACGGCGTGGTCGGCCACTACCTGAAGAACAACAGCAGCACCAATCTGCGCCTGGTCGCCGACGATACCGCCACGCCGGAGCAGTACGGCATCGTGGTGCGCAAGGGCGATACCGAACTGCTGAACAAGGTCAACACTGGCCTGCAGGCGATCCGCGCTGACGGCACGTACGACAAGATCTACACCCAGTGGTTTGGTGATGCCCCGGTGGCAGCGGCTGTGGCTGGTACCAGCGCTGCTGCGGCTTCCGCTGCTGCCGTGGCGGCCTCTGCGGCGGCGTCCAACTGATCTGCCTTTTTCTGGCGGCCGGCTGCCCTGGGCACCGGCCTGCTGACCGATTCCTGCCTGCGGCACCAGTGGTCGCTGCCAGGCACCATCTGATATCGCCATGGATTTACGCTGGGAAATTCTGACGCCCTATGCCCCCCTGTTCGTGACCGGGGCCTGGATGACCGTGAAGCTGACGCTGATTGCCCTGTCACTCGGGCTGCTGCTGGGGCTGGGGATCGGCCTGGTGAATGCGCGTCCGGCCACGGGTCTGCGCCGCGTGCTGCGCTGGATCCTGTTGGGCTATGTCGGCTTTCTGCGCGGCACGCCGCTATTCGTGCAGATCCTGCTGGTGCATTTTGCGCTGATGCCGACGCTGGTGCACCCTGAGCACGGCCTGCTGTTGAGCGGTGCCGCCGCGCTGGAGTTCCGCCAGTCGCATGGTGCTTTCTTCTCGGGTGCGCTGGCGCTGACGCTGAATGCCAGCGCCTATATCTCCGAGATCGTGCGTGCCGGCATCCATTCGATCGCGCGCGGCCAGGTGCAGGCGGCCGAGAGCCTGGGGCTGGATGAATATCAGACCATGCGCTTTATCGTGCTGCCGCAGGCACTGCGCCGCATGGTGCCGCCGCTGGTGAACGAGGCGGTGACATTGCTGAAGGATTCCTCGCTGGTATCGGCGATTGGCCTGGCCGAACTGGCGATGGCAGCGCGTACTGTGGCCGGCGCCAACTCGCGCTACTGGGAGCCCTTCCTGGCGATTTCGGCGATCTATCTGGTGATGACCAGCGTGATCACGCTGCTGGCACGACGGCTGGAGACGCCGGAGGCGCAGCGCGGTCGCTGAACAAGCGCCTTGCCCAAGACAAGAACGGCCACCCTGGGGTGGCCGTTGCTGTTGGCGGGTACGGGAATCAGCCCAGGCGCGCCAGCTGCTCCTGCACCTTGGCCAGCGTGGCGCCAAAGTCGGCGACACGCTGCTTTTCCTGCTCGATCACGGCAGGCGGGGCCTTGGCGACGAAGTTCTGGTTGCCGAGCTTGCCCTGGGCCTTGGCGATTTCACCCTGCAGGCGGGCGACTTCCTTGCCCAGGCGCGCGCGTTCGGCGTCCTTGTCGATTTCCATGAACAGCGCCAGGCGTGCCTCGCCGACAACGGCGACCGGTGCGGCCTGGGCGGCGGCCTGCCAGCTGGCCTCATCGGCAAACACCTTGACTTCGGACAGCTTGGCCAGTGCCTGCAGGGCCGGGGCGGCCTGCGTCAGGAAGGCATCGTCGCCCAGGGCGTAAAGCGGCAGGCGCTGCGCCGGCGAGACCTGCATTTCACCGCGCAGGTTGCGGCAGGCGTCGACCAGCTGCTTGAGCTTGGCGACGTACTGTTCGGCTTGTTCGTCGAATTTTTCCGGGTTGCACACCGGGTATTCGGCCACGGCGACGGAGGCGCCGGCACGGCCGGCCAGCGGCGCAACCTTCTGCCAGAGTTCTTCGGTGATGAAGGGGATGACCGGGTGCGCCAGGCGCAGGATGGTCTCCAGCACGCGGATCAGCGTGTAGCGCGTACCGCGCTGGGCCGGCTCGTCACCGGTCTGGATCTGCACCTTGGCGATTTCCAGGTACCAGTCGCAGAATTCGTTCCAGACGAAGTCGTACAGGGTGTTGGCGACGTTGTCGAGGCGGTATTCGGCAAAGCCCTTGGCGACTTCGGCTTCGACGCGTTGCAGCTGGCTGACGATCCAGCGATCCGGCTGGCTGAAGGTCTTGTAGCTCTTGTCGCAGACCTTGTCGTCACCGCTGGGGTGGACGATGCCGCAGTCGTGGCCCTCGCACTGCATGAGGACGAAGCGGGTGGCGTTCCAGAGCTTGTTGCAGAAGTTGCGATAGCCTTCGCAGCGCTTGCTGTCAAAGTTGATGCTGCGGCCGAGGCTGGCCAATGCCGCAAAGGTGAAACGCAGGGCGTCGGCGCCGTAGGCCGGGATGCCGTCGGGGAATTCCTTTTCGGTGTCCTTGCGTACCTTGGGCGCGGTTTCGGGCTTGCGCAGGCCGACCACGCGCTTGTCCAGCAGCGGGGCGAGCTCGATGCCGTCGATCAGGTCGACCGGGTCGAGCACGTTGCCTTCGGACTTGGACATTTTCTTGCCCTGGGCATCGCGTACCAGGCCGTGGATGTAGACGTGGCGGAACGGGACCTGGCCGGTGAAGTGGGTCGTCATCATGATCATGCGGGCGACCCAGAAGAAGATGATGTCGTAGCCGGTGACCAGGACGGTGCTGGGGAGGTAGAGGTCGTAGTCGCTGGTGCCGCCCTGTGCCAGGCCGTTGCCGGGCTGGCTCCTGCTCGCTGCGCTCGCCAAGTCGCCAGCGCCGGCAGCGGCCTGTCCCAGGGCTGCGCTGTTGTTGGCCGCCTCCGGCCAGCCCATGGTGCTGAAGGGGACCAGGGCGGAGGAGTACCAGGTGTCGAGCACGTCTTCGTCGCGCGTGAGCTTCGGGCCGCGCGTGAGCTTGGCCTGCAGGCGATCAGTCTCGGCGGTGTGGCAGCGGACGCGGGCGTGGGCCATGGCGTCGTCGATGGCCTGGCGCCATTGCTGTTTCGCTTCTTCCTCGTTGCGGGCGACGTAGACTTCGCCGTCTTCGTCGTACCAGGCCGGGATCTGGTGGCCCCACCAGAGTTGGCGGCTGATGCACCAGTCCTGGATGTTGTGCATCCACTGGTTGTAGGTGTTGACCCAGTTTTCCGGCACGAAGCGGACCTGGCCGCTGTCAACGGCGTCGATGGCTTTCTGGGCGATGCTCTTGCCGGTCGGGTCGTCCTTGCCGACGGCGTTCATGGCGACGAACCACTGGTCGGTGAGCATGGGCTCGACGACCTGGCCGGTACGGGCGCAGCGCGGCACCATCAGCTTGTGCTTTTTGGTTTCCACCAGCACGCCAAGTCCCTCCAGGTCTTTCACCACGGCCTTGCGCGCGACGAACCGGTCCAGGCCACGGTAGGCTTCAGGGGCGTTGTCGTTGATGGTGGCGTCCAGCTCCAGCACGCAGATCATCGGCAGGCTGTGACGCTGGCCGACGGCGTAGTCGTTCTGGTCGTGTGCCGGGGTGACTTTCACCACGCCGGTACCGAATGCGCGGTCCACGTAGTCATCGGCGATGACCGGGATCTCGCGGCCGACCAGCGGCAGGGTAACGGTCTTGCCGATCAGGGCCTGGTAGCGCTCGTCTTCCGGGTGCACCATGACGGCGACGTCGCCGAGCATGGTTTCGGGGCGGGTGGTGGCGACGGTCAGGCTGCCGCTGCCGTCAGACAGCGGGTAGGCGATGTGCCACAGGTGGCCGTCTTCCTCGGCGCTTTCGACTTCCAGGTCGGAGACGGCGGACTTGAGCACCGGGTCCCAGTTGACCAGGCGCTTGCCGCGGTAGATCAGGCCCTGCTGGTAGAGGCGGACAAAGGTTTCGGTGACGACATGGCTGAGCTTGTCGTCCATGGTGAAGTATTCGCGGCTCCAGTCGACGCTGGTGCCCATGCGGCGCATCTGGTTGGTGATGGTGTTGCCGCTGTGCTCTTTCCATTCCCAGACCCTGGAGATGAAGTTCTTGCGCGCCTCGGGCGGGGTGGCGCCCATGTCGTGGCGGCTGATGCCCTGTTCCTGCAGCTGGCGCTCGACGACGATTTGCGTGGCGATGCCGGCGTGGTCGGTGCCGGGCACCCAGGCGGTGTTGAAGCCGGACATGCGGTGGTAGCGTGTCAGGCTGTCCATGATGGTCTGGTTGAAGGCGTGGCCCATGTGCAGCGTGCCGGTGACGTTGGGTGGCGGCAGCTGGATGGCGAAGTCGCGGCCGGCCGCGTGGGCGTCGGCGCTGGGCTGGCCAGTGCCGCGGAAGCCGGCAATGCCATAGCCGCGGCGCTCCCATTCGGGGCCCCAGTGGGCTTCGATGGCGGCGGGTTCAAAGGACTTGGTCAGGGCGGCCAGGGCGGGCTGCTGCAGGGCGTCTGTCATGGTGGGCTGTAGGTCTGGAGGGCCGCGGCACAGGGCCGGGCAGAGTCACATGGCAAAAGGCATGCGCAGCTTGACTGGGCATGCCGGAAAGGATTGATTTTACGTCCTGTGACCGGGCTTGTGGCAGATGGGCCGATAGCCCGCCTGCCGAGGCCGTTTTACAGCACGTTGAGCGGGATCTTCAGGTAGTGCGTGCCGTTGTCTTCGGCGGGCGGTAGCTGGCCGGCGCGGATGTTGACCTGCACTGCCGGCAGGATCAGCTTGGGCATGTCCAGTGTCTTGTCGCGCGCGGTGCGCATGCTGACAAAATCCTCTTCGGAGATGCCGTCGTGCACATGGATATTGCCGGCCTTGTGCTCGGCCACGGTGTGCTCGCAGAAGGCGGCCGGGTCAGCGGTCACGCCTTCGGCGTAGTTGTGGCAGAGGAAGATGCGGGTATTGTCTGGCAGCGACAGCAGACGGCGCACCGAGTGGAACATCTGGTGCGCGTTGCCGCCGGGAAAGTCGCAGCGTGCGGTGCCGGCGTCGGGCGCGAACAGGGTATCGCCAACGAACACCAGATCGGCTTCGCCCGCGGCGGTGATGACGTGGTAGGCCATGTCGGCCGGGGTGTGGCCGGGCACGTGCATGGCCTCGATGCGCAGGCTGCCCAGCTGCAGGCTTTCGCCTTCGGACAGCAGCCGATCAAACTGGCTGCCGTCCAGCGCCAGGTCCTTCAGGTTGTAGATGCCGCTGAAGGTCTTTTGCACGGTGGTGATCGGCTGGCCAATGACGATCTGGCCACCGAGCTGCTGGCGCAGCCAGGGCGCGCTGGACAGGTGGTCGGCGTGGGCGTGGGTTTCCAGGATGTAGTGCAGCTGCAGCTGGCGCTCACGCACGAACTGGACCAGCTGTTCGGCGCTGTCGGTGCTGGTGCAGCCCGACTTGGGTTCGTAGTCCAGTACCGGATCAATGATGGCGCAGGCACTGCCCGGTCCCTGGTCCAGCACGTAGCTGAAGGTGCTGGAGTAGCTGTCGAAAAAGGCCGTGATGTGGGTGGCAGGGGTGGTCATGGCAGTCTCCCGGAAAAATCAGGACAGGGGCAGCAGGCCCGGAGCAAAGGTCTTGAGCAGCAGCAGCACGGTGGCCAGCAGCACCAGCAGGGCAAAGCCGCGCTTGCTCCAGAGGGCGGGCACGCGTGCGGCGACCAGCCGGCTCAGGACCATGCCGACACAGGTGGCGATGACAAAGATCCAGCCGGAAGACACGATCTCGGCCTGGCCGTGCAGCAGCATCTGCAGCACGGTGGAGCCGGACACCAGCGCGATCACGGCGAGCGAGGTGACGACGATGCTTTGCTGCGTCAGGTTGGTGTAGCGCTGCAGCATCGGCACGATGAAGAAGCCGCCGCCCACGCCCAGCATGCCGGTCATCAGGCCGGTGGTGGCGCCGATCAGGCCCAGGGTGGTGAAGCAGGCCGGCGTCCAGGAAAAGCGGCCGGTAGCAGGGTTGAGTTGGCAGGGCACCTGGCGCTCGTAGCTGTGTGCAGGCTCGGGTGCGGGTTTTTTCCAGCTGCGCCAGGCCACCAGCAGCAGGATGGCACTGAACAGGACGGCGAGGAAGGCGGCTGGCACCTGGTGCGCGGCCCACTGGCCCAGCGGGGAAAACAGAGCCCCCAGCAGCACCATGTAGAGCGCTGCCTTGTAGCGCACCAGCCCCAGCCGCAGGCCATCGGCGGCGCCAATCGCCGAGCCGAGGCTGACGGCGGTCAGCGCGACCGGCTTGGCGGCGACCATGCCCATGCCGGTGCCGAGCACCAGCGCCGGAATCGACAGGATGCCGCCGCCGGCACCGGTCAGGCCCATCACGGTGCCGATAAGAAGTCCGAGGAAGATGCTGCTGGTCATGGAGGTGTGCCTTCAGAAGGCTGTCAAGCTGCAATCATTATATATATAAATAAAATGATTGTGCAGAAACAGCAAAGCCGCTGTACCAGGCCCAAGACAGGGCTGGCAGCAGCGGCTTGCAATGGCCGGATCCGGGGATCAGTCAGCCAGGGAGATGTCGAACTGCACCGGGTTGCGAATGGTGTTGGCAACCGGCGAGTAGTAGTTGGCGTGCTGGACGATGGCGTCCAGTTCTTCGCGGCTGGCATCGCCTTCGATCACGACCTTGACGCGCACGGCCTGGAAGCCCATCTGGGCCGGCTCGCGCTCGGCACCGCCAGCACCCCAGGCAGCGCTGTTGCCGATATCGCCTTCCAGAAAGACTTCCAGCTTGCTCAGACGCACATTGCGGTGGGTGGCCACGGCGGTGATGCCGACAGCCAGGCAGCCGCCCAGGCCGGACAGTACCACTTCACCGGGAGCCGGCGCGGTGTTCTGGCCGAACAGGTGCAGCGGCTCATCGACCACCACGGCGGGGTGCATCGGATCGGGGTTGGTCAGGTAGCTCAGGGTGCGGTACTGGCCGACACAGATGGTGTGGATCTTGTTGGTGCCACGGCGGTCCGGGTTGTTGCGGCCGACTTCGGCAAACTTGGCCAGGCCTTCGGCATCGATCGGGGCCAGGTACTTTTTCTCTTCGCTCATGAGACAACTCCTTGAGGGGGTAAACAGGAAAACGCGGTGCGTGGGAACCATCTTAGCGCCGGGATAAAATTCTTTTGGACAATATCCTTCCAAAATTTTGACTTATCGGATCGATTGATGCGGGCAAACGAGGAAACCGCGGCCGATACCCTGGGCCGCCTGCTGCAGTGGGCACGGTTGCGCGGACAGCTGGACTTGCGCTGCCGCATGCATGACGTGTTTGCGCTGCCGCATGCGCAGGCGCCAGCTGGCATCGCGCTGTTCCATACCGTGCTGGAAGGGGGGTGCCGGCTCGGGCTGCCCGACGGGCGCTGGTACCCGCTGCTGCAGGGCGAGATGGTGGTGTTGCCGCGCGGCCTGGCGCACAACCTGGTGGCGCTGCAGGGCGCGATTCCGCACGATGGCGCATTGGATGATACGCGCCGGCCGCTGCGGCAGCAGGGCTGGTTGCCGCTGCGCAGCAATGCCAGCGACGAGGCCTGCCTGCGTGACAGCCTGGATCTGGTCTGTGGCCGCTTCGTGCACCAGGGTGAGGCGGGCGGCTTGCTGCTGCAGGCGCTGCCCGATGTGCTGATCCTTGGGGAGCCACGCTCGGCCGAGTCGGTGCCAGGGGCGCATTGGCCGGGTGCGCCGATCCAGGTGGTGCATGTGCCGCTGCTCTGGCCGGCCGCCATGGGCGGCAGTGCGCTGCACCCGGTGCTGGGGCTGGTGCAGTTGCTGCGGCAGGAGACCAGCGCCGAGCAGCCCGGTGCACGCGCCATGGCCGATCTGCTGACGCAGGCGCTGTTGCTGCATGTGCTGCGCGCCTACGCGCAATCGGAGGCGGCACGCCAGTTGCCCGGCGTGCTGAACCTGCTGGCCGAACCACGGCTGCAGGCAGTGGTGCAGGCGATGTGGCAGCAGCCCGGCGGTGACTGGTCGCTGGATAGCCTGGCCGAACGCGCCGCGATGTCGCGTGCCACCTTTACCCGCCACTTTGCGCAGCATGCCGGCATGTCGCCCTGGGCCTTTCTGACGCAGTTGCGCATGTTGCATGGCATGGAGCTGCTGCGCGATCCGCGTCACAGCCTGGCCCAGATCGCCGAGCTGACTGGCTACCAGTCGGAATCGGCCTTCAGCGTGGCGTTTCGCAAGTACAGCGGGCAGACGCCAGCGCGCTATCGGCGCGAGCATGGCTGAACAGGCAGCCTGCGGGTGGGGGCATGGGTTTGCCGCGGGCGGAAAGCCGCGCTAGCATGCACTGGACCCCGCGGCATCTGTCCCGCGGTTCCCGCAAGGAGTGTCCCGATGATTTCCGACCGCACCCAAGTCACCGCCATGATCCTGTCCGCCAAGGTAGCCAAGGGCATCAAGTGGGCCGATGTGGCCAGTGCCATTGGCATGAGCAAGGAATGGACCACGGCCGGTTGCCTGGGCCAGATGACGTTCGACAAGCAGCAGGCCGAGACCATCGGCAAGATCTTTGGCCTGAGCGACGAGGCTGTGGCCTGGTTGCAGGTGGTGCCGTACAAGGGTGGTCTGCCCACGGCCGTGCCGACCGATGCGCTGCTTTACCGTTTCTATGAAATCATCAACGTCTATGGCGGCAGCATCAAGGAGCTGATCCACGAGGAGTTTGGCGATGGCATCATGAGCGCGATCGATTTTTCCATGGACATCCAGCGTGAAGAAGATCCCAAGGGCGATCGCGTCAACATCGTGCTGTCCGGCAAGTTCCTGTCGTACAAGAGCTACTGAGCTTGCCGTCTATTTGACCAGGGAGGGTTGCAGATGGATCCGAATCCGCGCCAATTGCTGCGAGACATGTTCGATGCCGCCGTGGCCGCCGCACAGCCGGCGCGCTGCCTGCCGCCATTCCTGCAACAGCTGCCGCCCGGCCGGCTGCTGGTGATCGGTGCCGGCAAGGCATCGGCCGAGATGGCGCAGGTGGTGGAGCAGCACTGGGATGGCCCGCTGCAGGGGCTGGTGGTGACCGCCTATGGCCATGCGACCGCCTGCAAGCATATCGAGATCGTCGAAGCAGCCCATCCGGTGCCCGATGCCGCCGGCGAGCAGGCGGCACGCCGCATCATGGCACTGGTGCAGGACCTGACGCCCGAGGATACGGTGCTCTGCCTGATCTCGGGTGGTGGTTCGGCGCTGCTGCCGCTGCCCTTGCCTGGCATCACGCTGGAACACAAGCAGCAGCTGGCACGTGCGCTGCTGCAGTCCGGAGCCAGCATCAGTGAAATCAATACCGTGCGCCGCCACCTGTCGGCGATCAAGGGTGGCCGACTGGCAGCGCAATGCCATCCGGCGCGGCGACTGACACTGCTGATCTCCGACGTGCCGGGCGACCAGCTGGCCGATATCGCCTCTGGCCCGACGGTGGGTGATGCCACGACCTGTGCCGATGCGCTGGAGATCCTGCAGCGTTATGACATCGAGATGCCCGATGCGGTACGCCAGTTGCTGGACAGCGGCGCTGGCGAATCGGTCAAGCCGGACGATGCGCGCCTGCAGGGCAGCACGGCACAACTGGTGGCTACGCCGCAACTGGCGCTGCAGGCCGCGGCGCGGGTGGCAGAGGCTGCGGGTGTGACGCCGTATATCCTCGGCGACAGCATCGAAGGCGAGTCGCGCGAGGTCGGCAAGGTGCTGGCCGGCCTGACGCAGCAGGTGCTGCTGCATGGCCAACCGTTCCAGCCGCCTTGTGTGCTGCTGTCAGGTGGCGAAACCACGGTCACGGTGCGTGGCCAGGGCCGGGGCGGGCGCAATGTGGAATACCTGCTCTCGCTCGGCCTGAGCCTGCGCGGTGCTGCCCGCGTCTGGGCGCTGGCCGCCGATACCGATGGCGTCGATGGCCTGGAGCCGATTGCCGGCGCGATCCTGACGCCGGACACGCTGGAACGCGCCTGGGCGCAAGGCCTGTCGCCAGTGCAATCGCTGCAGGATAACGATGGCCACGGCTTTTTCGGCGCGCTGGACGATGCCGTCATCACTGGCCCTACGCGCACCAACGTCAATGATTTCCGCGCCATCCTGATCCTGCCCGAGTGAGGAGGTGCCCGCACCGTCCTTGCCGGTCATCAGGCCAAGGCGATGCTGGCAAAATGGATCCACGCAGCATGTGCTGCCAAGATTCCTGATACCGATTGCCATGTTATTTGTCCTGTCTCCCGCCAAGGCGCTGGATTACGAAAGTCCGCTGCCCACCTCCAAGCACACCGATCCGCTGTTCCCGAAAGACTCTGCCGAGCTGATTGGCGTGCTGCGCGATTACTCGCCGCAGCAGGTCGCCGAACTGATGAGCCTGAGTGACAAGCTGGCCACGCTGAACGTGGCACGCTACGAGGCTTGGGAGCCGGTGGCGACTACTGAAAACGCGCGTCAGGCCGTGCTCGCCTTCAACGGCGATGTCTACGAAGGCCTGCAGGCGGCTTCGCTCAAGCCGGCGCAGCTGGATTGGCTGCAGCAACACCTGTGCATCCTGAGCGGCCTGTACGGCGTTCTGCGTCCGCTGGATCTGATGCAGCCGTATCGGCTGGAAATGGGCACGCGCCTGCAGAACCCGCGCGGCAGCAACCTGTACCAGTTCTGGGGCACGCAGATTGCGGATTACCTGAACCAGCGCTTCGAGGAGCAGGGCGCGGCCGAGCCGATTCTGGTGAATCTGGCCTCGCAGGAGTACTTCAAGGCAGTCGATCGCAAGGCGCTGAAGGCGCGCGTGGTCGAATGCGTGTTCGAGGACTTCAAGGGCGGCAAGTACAAGATCATCAGCTTCAACGCCAAGCGCGCGCGTGGCCAGATGATGCGCTTTGCCGTGGAGCAGGGCGTGGACAGCGTGCAGGGCCTGATGCAGTTTGCCGCCGACGATTACGCCTATGCGCCTGTGGCCTCCGACGCCGATCGCCTGGTGTTCCGTCGCAACCGGGAGGCCTGAGTCATGACGCTGCAACCCGAGCAGTCACAGCTCGGCAAGGCCACGACCTATGCCAGCGAGTACGACCCCAGCCTGCTGTTTCCGCTGCCGCGGGCGCCCAAGCGCGAGGAAATCGGCATCCGTGAACCGCTGCCCTTCATGGGCATGGATTTCTGGACCGGCTATGAACTGAGCTGGCTGAACCTGCGCGGCAAGCCGCAGGTGGCGATCCTGCAGGTGCAGGTGCCGTGCGAAACGCCGAACATCATCGAGAGCAAGTCCTTCAAGCTCTACCTGAACAGCTTCAACAACACGCGCTTTGCCAGTGTCGAAGAAGTGCGCCAGCGCATTTTTGCCGATGTCAACGAGACGGTCTGGCGCGGCGCCGATCACGTCATGGCCAGCATCGGCGTCAAGATCATCGCCGCCGACCTGTTCGAGCAGGAGAAGGTGGTGGAACTGGCCGGCCTGAGCCTGGACCGGCTCGATGCCGAATGCACGCACTACGAGCCGGCTCCGGAGTTGCTGGTAACTTTCCCGGAAGATGGCACGGTGACCGAGACGCTGAGCAGCCGCCTGCTCAAGAGCAACTGCCTGGTCACTGGCCAGCCCGACTGGGGCAGCGTGCAGATCCAGTACACCGGCCCGCAGATCAGCCACGAGGGCCTGTTGCGCTACATTGTGAGTTTTCGCAACCACAATGAATTCCACGAACAGTGCGTGGAGCGCATGTTTGCCGATATCTGGCAACGCTGCCAGCCGGTCAAGCTCAGCATCCAGGCGCGCTACACGCGGCGCGGTGGTCTGGACATCAATCCGTTCCGCACCAGCCACCCCTGCGTCATGCCGCTGCAGCAGCGCACGGCGCGGCAGTGACGCTGAAATGTCGCCCGGATACCACTTGGAATGCAAATTTTCAGGGTTAGTACGTAACATGCGGCTTTTCGACCCTGCCTACATCCTGTAACCCCGTGGCATACTGCACTTGAATGGGGCATGTCGTGCGCGGCGTGTCCTGCCCACCGATCAAGGAGACAAAGTGCAGATTGGAGTTCCACTGGAAACGGTTGCTGGTGAATCCCGCGTAGCGGCGACGCCGGAAACCGTCAAGAAGCTCGTGGGTCAAGGCCACACGTTGCTGGTGCAGCACGGTGCCGGACTGCGAGCCGGCATTACCGATGCCCAATTCGAAGCCGCTGGTGCCAACCTGACCGATGCCGCTACGGCGCTCGGCAGCGAGATGGTGCTGAAAGTGCGCTCCCCGCAACCCGAAGAGCTGGCGCAGATGCGCTCCGGCACCGTGCTGATTGGCATGCTGGATCCGTTTGATGCCGAAGGCCTGCAGCGCCTGGCGGCAGCAGGCCTGACCTCGTTCGCGCTTGAAGCCGCACCGCGTACCACGCGCGCGCAAAGCATGGACGTGCTGTCCAGCCAGGCCAACATTGCCGGCTACAAGGCCGTGATGCTGGCCGCCGAGCACTATCCGCGCTTCTTCCCGATGCTGATGACCGCCGCCGGTACCGTCAAGGCCGCGCGCGTGGTGATCCTGGGCGTGGGCGTGGCGGGCCTGCAGGCGATTGCCACGGCCAAGCGCCTGGGTGCCGTGATTGAGGCCTCCGACGTGCGCCCGAGCGTGAAAGAGCAGGTCGAGTCGCTGGGGGCCAAGTTCATCGACGTGCCCTACGAGACCGATGAAGAGCGCGAAGCCGCCGAAGGCGTGGGGGGCTATGCCCGTCCGATGCCGCAAAGCTGGCTGGATCGCCAGAAGGCCGAAGTCGCCAAGCGCGTGGCGGCCGCCGACGTGGTGATCACCACCGCACTGATCCCGGGCCGTGCCGCACCGACGCTGGTGACCGAAGAGATGATCAGCGCCATGCGCCAGGGCTCCGTCATCGTCGACATGGCGGCTGGCAAGGGCCCGCAAGGCCATGACGGCAATACGCCGCTGACGCAGGTCGACCAGGTCGTGCAGGCGCATGGCGCCACGATCGTGGGTTACGCCAACCTGGCTGCGCGCGTGGGTGCCGATGCCAGCGCGCTTTATGCGCGCAACGTGCTGGACTTCCTGAAGCTGGTGCTGCCGCCAGAGAAGGGCCTGACCATCGACATGGAAGACGACATCGTGGCGGCCTGCCTGATGACGCAGAACGGCGAAACCAGGAGGAAGTAATGGAACTCGTCTCTCCCACCATCATCAACCTGATCATTTTCGTGCTGGCCATTTATGTGGGCTATCACGTGGTCTGGAACGTGACCCCGGCATTGCACACGCCCCTGATGGCGGTGACCAATGCCATTTCGGCCATCGTCATCGTCGGTGCCATGATGGCTGCCGCGCTGACCGAGGGCGGCCTGGCCAAGAGCATGGGCGTGCTGGCGGTAGCGCTGGCAGCCGTGAACGTGTTTGGCGGTTTCCTGGTAACGCGACGCATGCTGGAAATGTTCAAGAAGAAAGAGCGCAAGCCCAAGCAGGGAGGTGAAGCATGAGCCTCAACCTCGTAACCCTGTTGTATCTGGTGGCCAGTATCTGTTTCATCCAGGCACTGAAAGGCCTCAGCCATCCCACCACCTCGATCCGCGGCAACCTGTTCGGCATGATCGGCATGGCGATTGCCGTGCTGACGACCGCAGCGCTGATCGTGAAACTCGCGGCTTCCCCGATTGGTCTGGGCTGGGTGCTGCTCGGCCTGGTCGTTGGTGGTGGTATCGGCACCATCATGGCACAGCGCGTCGAGATGACCAAGATGCCGGAGCTGGTCGCCTTCATGCACAGCATGATCGGTCTGGCGGCGGTGTTCATCGCCGTGGCCGTGGTGACCGAGCCCTGGGCCTTTGGCCTGACGGCGCATCCGGCCAACGGCGTGCGTGAAGCGATCCCGACCGGCAACCGTCTGGAGCTGTTCCTGGGTGCCGCCATTGGTGCGATCACCTTCAGCGGCTCGGTAATTGCCTTCGGCAAGCTGTCCGGCAAGTACAAGTTCCGCCTGTTCCAGGGTCGTCCGGTGGTGTTCAAGGGCCAGCAGATGCTGAACCTGGCACTGGGTCTGCTGACCATCGGCCTGGGCCTGGTCTATGCCTTTACCGAGAACTGGACGGCGTTCTACATCATGCTGGCGCTGTCCTTCGTGATGGGCGTGCTGCTGATCATCCCGATTGGCGGCGCCGACATGCCGGTGGTGGTGTCGATGCTGAACAGCTACTCGGGCTGGGCGGCAGCCGGTATCGGTTTCAGCCTGAACAACTCCATGCTGATCATTGCCGGTTCGCTGGTGGGTTCGTCCGGTGCCATCCTGAGCTACATCATGTGCAAGGCGATGAACCGGTCGTTCTTCAGCGTGATTCTGGGTGGCTTTGGCGGCGAGGCCGGTACGGCTGGCGGTGGCGATCAGGAGCAGCGCAGCGTCAAGAGCGGCAGTGCCGACGACGCGGCCTACATGATGTCCAACGCCGACAGCGTGATCATCGTGCCGGGCTACGGTCTGGCGGTGGCACGTGCCCAGCACGCCGTGAACGAACTGGCGCAGAAGCTGACCGACATGGGCGTGACCGTGCGCTACGCCATCCACCCGGTGGCAGGCCGCATGCCTGGCCACATGAACGTGCTGCTGGCCGAAGCCGAAGTGCCGTACGACCAGGTGTTCGAGATGGAAGACATCAACGGCGAATTCCCGCAGACCGATGTCGCCATCATTCTGGGGGCCAACGACGTGGTGAACCCGGCGGCACTGGAAAAGGGCAGCCCGATCTACGGCATGCCGATCCTGGAAGCCTACAAGGCGCGCACCGTGATCGTAAACAAGCGTTCCATGGCATCGGGTTATGCCGGCCTGGACAACGAACTGTTCTACATGGACAAGACCATGATGGTGTTTGGCGACGCCAAGAAGGTGGTGGAGGACATGATCAAGGCGCTGGATTGATCCGGGGCTTTGGGTGACGGGGCTTGGGCTTCGTCACTGTCATCCACGAGGAGGGCGATGCCGGGAGGTGTCGCCCTTTTTTTGCGGTTTGCCGGCGTGGCTGCGAAGCAGGAGTAGATATGACAAAGGCGATACCCGGTAGGGGTATCGCCTTTGCTGGCATGAGCTTGCTGGTCTGATTACTTGCTGACCATTGCCCGGCGCATGATGCGGCCAGCTGCCTCATGGGTAATGCCGCCAGCCAGCGTCCCGTAGTGCGATCCCCAGTGGCCGCTCGTACCAGGGGCCCGGGTAGCGAGGAACAGATCGGAGACTTCGGTGCTGCTGTAACGCATCAGTTCGGCTCCCTGTAGCACACGAGCCAGTGCTTCAGTCATCGGGCGGGCCAGGAATTCGTCGTCAAGCGCAGCACGCATCAGTTGATCGGTATGCTGCACCAAGGCATCAAAGCGGGCGTCCTGGCCAGCCAATGGGCGTACTTCATCCAGAACGGCCTCGATGGTACGCGGGTCGCGCATCATGGCGCGGCGGACGTCCATGCACATCATGTTGGCGGTGCCTTCCCAGACGCTGTTTAGCGGGGATTCGCGGAATACGCGTGCTATCGGGTTCTCTTCGATAAAACCGTTGCCACCATGGCATTGCAGTGCCTCGTTGGCAATGGAGGGTGCACGTGAGCAGTTGAAGAACTTGGCGGCTGGCGTGGAGACGCGTGCCAGCAGTTTTTCTTGTTCATCGCTATCCATCAGGTCGGTAGCGCGAGCAATGCGCAGGCTCATGAGTGTGGCTGCTTCTACTTCCACGGCCATGTCGGCCAGCACATTGGTCATCATCGGGCGTTCGGCAATGCTGCTGCCAAACGCGTTGCGGGTGCTGGTATGACGCAGTGCCAGTGTCAGCGCCTGGCGCATCAAGCCGGCCGAACCGACGGCAAAATCCAGCCGTGTCAGGTGAGCATGCGACAGGATTTCGCGGATACCGCGACCTTCCTCGCCGACGCGGATCGCCATCGATCCAGCGTATTCGATCTCGCTGGAGGCGTTGGACTTGTTGCCAGCCTTGTCCTTCAGGCGCTGGATGAAAAAGCGGTTGAAGCTGCCGTCGGGCAGGGTGCGCGGCAGGAAGAAACAGGTGACCTCGCCATCGACCTTGGCCAGAGTGAAAAAGCCATCGGATTGCGGCACCGAGCAAAACCATTTGTGGCCGGTCAACTCGTACCAATGGGCAGTGGCACCGTGGTAGTCAGCTGAATGTGAGTAGCGTGCCGTGGTCTGGGTTTGGCGAAGGTCTGAGCCACCCTGCTTTTCCGTCATGGCGTAGCCAATGACCACTGAGGGTTTGTCGGCCACTTCACTGCGGCTGAATTCGTAGGTGGTACCGCGCGATTTTTCGGCCCAGATGGCGAGTGCGGGTTCGGCTTCGAAGCCGGCATAGGAGGCGTATGCCATGCCGGTGGGGCAGGCGGTACCTTGCTCCACCTGGTTCCACAGGTAGGACAGCACGGCACGCGCCAGGTGGCCGTTCTTTTCCTGGGTGCGCCAGCTCAGGTTGGGCACCTCATGCTGCCAGGCTAATGACATCAGCTGGTGCCAGCTCGGATGGAAATCAACCCAGTCAACCCGGTTGCCGAAACGGTCGTGTGTTTTCAGCTCTGGCAAATGGCGATTAGCCAGTCGTGCCAGTTCCTGTACCTGCTCGTCTCCGGCCAGGGCGCCGAGGGCAGTGCAGCGTGCCTCGGCCCAGGGGGCATCACGAGCGATGGCAGACTGTAGAACGACATCTCCTGTGTAAGCGTTGAACTGGGTGGCAGGTAGCGCCTGGTTGAGAACCTGGTGGGTGTTGTAGCGCCCTGTAGGAATGGCCAGCAGCTCGGGGGCTATGGGTTTGTTCATGGTTTGTCTCCTTGTGCTTTTTGAGGTGTGGCAGAGGATAGCGCCACGCTGGCACAGGCCAGCAAGGCGATCTGATCGGCCAGCATGGCCACTTCATGCTGGTAGGGGGTGTCATTGCCTGGTGGCTGTTTGAGGGGGGATAGCGGGCCGATCAGTCCTTCCATGAAGCCGCCCACGATCACGGTGGCGGCTACGTCCGGACGTATATCGGTGCGCATCTCGTCGGCTTGCTGGCCGGTGATGATCAAGGTCTGGATGACTTCGCTGATGGCGGCGCGGTAGATCAGTCGGGCTTCATCAATGGCGCGGTCGCAGGGCTCGGCAATCAGCGCGTAGGCTAGGCGCGGGTTGCGCATGGCGCGCTTGACGAAACTGGCGACGGCGGCATGCAGTCGCTGCAGCGCGCTGCCATCGGATGCGGCAATGGCATCTAGTACGTCGACTTCGCGTTGTGACACGCGGGACAGCACTTCGGCAAACAGTTCTGCCTTGGAAGGGAAGTAGCGGTACACGGTGCCGGTAGCGATGCCGGCTGCAGCTGCTACGCTGGCGACCTGGGTGTCACTCCAGCCGCCTTCGCTGACCAGCGAGCGGGCGGCGTCCAGAATGCGGCTGCGATTGTCTTGCAGGCGCGCTTCGACGGCAGGGGTTTGACGGTAAGCCATAAAGAAATGAATGTTGATTCACTGATGCTGTGAATGCTAATTCATTTCTTCTCGTCCGCCAAGTGGAGCAAGGGTTTTCCTGGGGGGAAAGCGGATAAGAGCCGGGTCAAGCAGCCAGCAGGCGCGCAATGACACGTTGTACGTAGAGGGCGCACAAGGCCGTGGCATCCTGCTCGAACATGCGGATACGACGGGTGTTTTCCAGGATCAACAGGCCAACGCAGTGGGCGAAGAAAGCGGTTGTTTCGCTGCGCGCCTCAGCCGAACTGGCACCGAGTGCCTGCAGAGCCTGCTCGAATGGTGCCAGGGCGTTATACAGGCGGCCGTTGAGTACCTGGTTGAGTTCAGGTGTGAGGCCATGTGGGCGTGCACCACCCAGCAGGTAAAGGCCAAGATCCAGATCGCGCAGGTGCTGGGCGTAGAAACGGAAAAATCCCATGGCGGCGCAGGCTGCACGTTCTGCATCGGTATCGGCACTGGCCAATTGCAACTGCACGGTGGACTGCAGGCGTTCCAGCGATTCGGCCAGCAGGGCACCGTAGATCTCTTCCTTGGAAGGAAAATAAGAGTAGATGGCCCCCGGGGTATAGCCGGCACGACGGGCGATCTCGCGCATGCTTGCGCCGTCCAGGCCATGCGAATCAAAGACGTCGCGGGCGGCGTTCAGGATCAGTGTGCGCTTGGCATCACTGACTGCTTCCAGGCGTTCACGGCGCTGTTGTTGTTCCAGTTCGGCATTGTTCATGGCCAGATGGTGGCATGAAAAGAACGCATTGACAATAAATTAAACACTGTTTAATCTGTGTGAAGCATGTTCAAAATATGGAGGCAGACATGTTGATGAGTGCACAGGACTATGAGGAATCCTTGCGTGCGTACCGACCGCGCGTATTCGTGGATGGTCGTCGGGTCGACTCGGTAGTAGACGAACCCAGCCTGCGGCCGGGTGTCCAGGCGATTGGCGTGACCTACGATTTTGCCCAGCGCCAGGAATATGCTCCGCTGATGACGGCCACCCAGCAAGGCAACGGCCTGCTGGTCAACCGCATGCTGCACATCAACACCAGCAGCGGCGATCTGCTCAACAAGCTGGAGGCGGTGCGTCTGCTGTGCCAGGAAACCGGCTGTGCGCAGCGCTATCTGACGCATGATGCACTCAATGCCATTCATCAGGTATCGGCGCGTATCGATGATGCCCGCGGCACGACTGAGCACCGCGAGCGCTTTGCCGCCTATCTGAAGGAGGTGCAGCAGCGTGACCTGACGCTGGGTGTAGCCATGACCGATGCCAAGGGCGATCGCAGCCGCAAGCCGCACCAGCAAGCCAATCCGGACACTTATGTGCATGTCACGCAGCGTGACGGCAAGGGTATTCGCATTTCTGGTACCAAGGCGATCGTGACCGGAGCGCCGTATATGCATGAGTTTCTGGTGATGCCGTGCCGCAATATGGGGCAGGCCGATGCCGATTTTGCCGTGTGTTGCGCCGTGCCAGTGGATGCCGAAGGTGTGACCATCATTGCGCGTCCGGCTGGACGCCCGGGAGAAAAGTCGGCGCGTTTCTCCAACAAGTATGGCCAGTCCACCGGTGTAGTGGTGTTCGACAATGTGTTCGTGCCCTGGGACCGGGTGTTCTATGCCGGCGAGTGGGAGCACAGTGGCTACATGACCTACAACTATGCCACGCACCACCGCCACAGCTGCATTGCGGCACGTGCCGGCTTTGGCGACCTGCTGATCGGCGCTGGTGCGCTGATGTGCGAAGCCAACGGTTTTGATCCGGGCGAGGAGCACCATTTGCGCGACCAGATGGTGGAGCTGATCAAGATCACCGAGGGCTTTTATGCCTGTGGTGTAGCGGCATCGGTGTATGCGAAGCAGGATGAGGCAGCGCAAAGCTTTGTGCCTGACGCAGTGTTTGCCAATATTGGCAAGCTGCTGCTGGCAACGCAAATCTACGACATGCACAAGATTGCGCACTATGTGTCGGGTGGCCTGATCGTGGCGCTGCCGGGGCCAGATGAAGACCACAACCCCGAGACGGCGGCAGTATTGAGCGATGTGCTGCGCGCCAATCCGGATATTCCGTACGACAAGCGCATCGAGACGGCGCGCTTCATTGAAGATCTGACGGCGTCCTATCAGGGCGGCTGGTATTCCATCATCAGCCTGCATGGAGGCGGTTCACCCGAGGCGATGAAGCGCGAGATTTACCGCAACTATCCGGTAGGCAGCAAGGTGGCGCTAGTCGAGCGGCTGATGGATCGTGGCCTGACGGAAGATCCGGATCGCGCGATCACGCGCAATACGCAGCCGGGCAAGTGCTGCGCGCAGGGCTGTACTGTGCCGGGGACGCCGGTGATGGTGGATTTGCCGGCGTTGCCATCAGCCAGCTCCAGCGTGTAAATCAGGTGGCAGCCATGGTCGTGAACGACAGTGGTATGGCTATTGGCCTGCAGACCCATCCATTGCGAAACAGGCTGCTTCGCAATGGATGGCCATTCCGGGGGCACAACCTGCAGATGGTCAGTAAGTGCCAAAACCATGCTGGGGTGCTCTATACATATCGGGAAGTTGCCGAGTATCGAGCCATGGAGAGAGCCGAACTTGGGGATGCTGTTACGGATGCGCAGGAGGCGCTACTGCTGAATGAGGTGCTGGATTGAGGACCAGTTCACCCTGCAAACACCACCAGCTCCCGATCCTGCTGCAACCGCACCCCGATCATCTCCCCCGCCACATGCTGCAGCCCGGCCGGCATGGTCGCCTGCACGGTAGTGCCATCGGCCAGTTCCAGCGTGTAGATCTGGTGGCTGCCCTGGTAGGAGCTGCCGAGCAGGCGTGCGTGCACCGGGGCGGTGGGGTCGTATTGCAGGTCGTGGCTGCGCAGCAGCAGCTGGCGGCTGTTGGCGGCGTGCTGGCCGGGCAGTTCGCCCAAGGCCGATTGCAGCTTGCCGGCGGCATCGGCCTGTACCGGCAGCAACATGCCGTGGCCGATAAAGCGCGCCACGAAGGGCGTGGCCGGTGCATCGTAGAGCGTGCGTGCATCGGCCCATTGCTGCATGCGACCCTGGTCCAGCACACCGATGCGGTCGCCCATGGCAAAGGCTTCCTGCTGGTCGTGCGTGACGAGCAGGGTGGTGGTGCCGGTCTGCTTCAGCAGCGCACGCAATTCCTGCGCCAGCCGTTCGCGCAGGTTGATATCGAGGTTGGAGAAGGGCTCGTCCAGCAGCAGCAGGCGCGGATCCGGCGCCAGCGCACGTGCCAGCGCCACGCGCTGTTGCTGGCCGCCTGACAGCTCGTGCGGGTAGCGCTTGCCCAGATCGGCCAAGCCGACCAGTTCCAGCACCTCCTGCGTGCGTTGGCGCTGGCGTTCCGCCGGCTGGCCGTGCAGGCCGTAGGCGATATTGCGCTCCACGCTCAGGTGCGGGAACAGCGCGTAATCCTGGAACACCATGCCCATCTGGCGCTGTTCCGGCGGCGTTGTCTGGCCCGGGCGGCTCAGCGTCTGGCCGGCCAGAGTCAGCGTACCGCCTGCCAGCGGTTCCAGCCCAGCGACGGCGCGCAGCAGCGTGGTCTTGCCGCAGCCGGAAGGGCCGAGCAGCACGCCGATATCGGCAGCTGCCAGTCCGAAAGACACCTGGTGCACGGCATCGACCGGCTGGCCGGGATAGCGGATGGAAACCTGGTCTAGGGACAGATGCATGGCGGGCATTCAAAAGGCTGCGTGAAAGAAAGTGATTATAAATGAATATAATTATCAATTCCAATACGAACGCATAGCGCCACATGTCTTCCACCTCCCATGTTCCCTCCAACGGGCTGACCGCTCCCGTGGTCGTATCACGTCCGCGTCGGGACTGGGGCCGTGGCTGGTGGCTGCTGCCGGTGGGCGTGGTGCTGCTGTTGCCGATCATCTCGGTGGTGATTGCCGCCTTGCACTGGGACGCCGCCAGCGCCGATATCGTGCGCGAGATGCTGCAGACCGTGCTGCCGGACTATGTGCGCACCAGCCTGCTGCTGTGCCTGCTGGTGGGCACCGGCACCTTGCTGCTGGGCGTGGGCAGCGCCTGCCTGGTCACGCTGTTCGACTACCGCGGCCGGCGCACGCTGGAATGGCTGCTGCTGCTGCCACTGGCCATGCCGGCCTATGTCAGCGCCTATGCCTATACCGATTTCCTGCAGTTCAGCGGCCCGGCGCAGACTTGGCTGCGTGAGCTGCTGCAGGCCGAAGGCCGTATGCTGCCCGAGATCCGCAACGTCTGGGGCGCGGCCTTTCTGCTCACCGTCACGCTCTACCCCTATGTCTACCTGCTGGTGCGTACCGCGCTGATGGATCGCGCCACGCACTTGATGGAAGCCGCCGCCATGTTGGGCGCGCGCAGCATGCGCCGCATCTTTACCGTGGCGCTGCCCCTGGTGCGACCCTTCGTGGCCGGCGGCGTGGCGCTGGTGCTGATGGAAACCCTGGCCGACTTTGGCGTGTCCAGCTACTTCGGCATCCAGACCTTTACCGCCGGCGTGATCAAGGCCTGGGTCGTCATGGATGACCGCATGGCGGCGACCCAGCTGTCGCTGGCGCTGCTGGTGTCAGTATCGCTGCTGGTCTGGCTGGAGCGCCGCGCGCGCCAGCGCATGCGCTTTGCCAGCTCGCGCGGCCAGAACCGCAGCGCCCTGATGACGCGCGTGCCGGAACTTTACGGCTGGCAGGCGCTGCTGACCTGGGGTCTGGGCATGATTCCGGTGCTGCTGGGTTTCATTTTTCCGGTGATGATGATGCTGCGCCCGCTGCTGCTGGGCGTGGGGACGGACCAGGAGGTGCTGTGGGCGCAATTCCTGCCCTGGGCCTGGAACAGCATCCAGCTGGGCATCTCGGGCGCCTTGCTGGCTACGGCACTGGCGCTGCTGCTGGGCGGTGCGGCACGTGTGCTGCCGGGTGCCATCACACGGGGCATGGCCTGGCTGGCCTCGCTCGGCTATGCAGTGCCGGGCGTGGTGATCGTGGTCGGCCTGCTGCTGCCGGTGGCGGCCTTGCAGCAATGGCAGCCTGGCTGGAGCATCACCGGTTGGGTCACGACGACGGTGCTGGGCATTCTCTGGGCCTATCTGGTGCGCTTTACCGCGGTGGCGCTGCAAAGCGTGCAGGGCGGCTATGCGCGCATTCCGGAAAGCCAGGACGAGGCGGCGCGCATGCTGGGCAGCAATGCCTGGGGCGTGCTGCGCCGCGTGCACCTGCCGCTGCTGCGCGGCCCGGTGCTGGCTGGCCTGCTGCTGGTGTTCGTGGACGTGATGAAGGAGCTGCCGGCCACCATGGTGCTGCGTCCATTCAACATGGACACGCTGGCGGTATCGGCCTACCAGTTGGCGCGCGATGAGCGCCTGACCGAAGCGGCGCTGCCGAGCCTGGCACTGGTGCTGGCCGGGCTGGTGCCGGTGATCCTGCTGAGCCGTTCGCTGCGCCGCAAGCGCTGAAGCGACCCGGGCCGGGTTCAGGCCTGCAGCTGTTCCTGGTCCAGATCGGACCAGATCGCCAGTTCGTTGCCGGCCGGATCCACAAAGTGGAAGCGACGGCCGCCGGGAAAACTGAAGATCTCCTTGCTGATGCGGCCACCGGCGGCAATGACCTGGGCATGGCTGGCTTCCAGGTTGGCCGAGTGGATCACGACCAGCGGCTGCTGTGGCGCATGTGCCGGGTCGGCGTTGAAGCCGCAGGACAGGCCGCTGGACAGGGTGTCTACATAATCCTCGCCCCAGTCACGGAACGCCCGGCCGAACACATCGGTGTAAAACGCCTTGGCGGCTGCCACGGTGGCTGCGTCGCGGCCGGGAAATTCCACGAAATCAATGGGGTAGGCAGGCTGTGACATGAGAATCCCTGAAGTGCGTGATGCCCCAGTGTAGCGCCCCGGGCGATACTGCGACCAGTTCCTACATGCACCTGCCGTGCTGGCTGACCTTGGCTGCCAGGATGCCACACTAGGATGGACTGCAGCGGGGTACGGCGTACCCCTGATCCACCTCTACCCTGGGATGCTTCATCATGAAAAAGAAACTGCTGCTGGCCGCCACGCTGGCTGGCGTCGCGGCGCTGCTGCGATCTTCCTCGACCCGCCGATCCGACCTGCCTGCGGTACAGGCGGTGCCAGAGCTGGACCTGCAGCGTTATGCCGGCACCTGGTACGAGCAGGCGCGCATTCCGCTGGTCTGGCAAAGCCGCTGCGCCAGCAATACCACGGCCAGCTATACCCTGCGTGATGATGGTCTGGTTGATGTGCACAACCGCTGCGAAGATGCCGATGGCGCAGGCGTCGAGGCGCGCGGCATGCTGCGCCGCCACGGCGAGCATCCGGCGCAGCTGCAGGTGCGTTTTGCGCCCGAACTGCTGGCGGCCTTGCCCATGGTCTGGCGCGATTACTGGGTGCTGGAGCTGGATCCGGACTACCGCTGGGCGGTGGTGGGCTCACCGGATCGCAAGCACCTGTGGTTCCTGACGCGCGACAAGCACTTTCCCAAGGACCGGCTGGATATCCTGATCCTGCGTGCGGCCGAGCGTGGCTTTGACACGACGCGGCTCAAGTACACGCCCCAGTATTGACAAGCGTCAAGACGATGCAGGCGTCCATATGCTTGTGGGGCATATGGAAACAAGAAAACTGTATTTCCCAATCGGAAGGGCGCTGGCTACTATCGGGAGTTCTGAACCGCGTGCAGGCCACAAGCCGGCATGCCATGCCCCGAATTGCAAGGAGTCCCCATCGCCATGGATGCCCATTCCAGCCAGATCCCCGAAACCGCTGACAGCCTGATCCAGGAAGTGGTCGCCTTGGCCAAGTCGGAGCTGCGTCCACTGGTGGCGCAGATCGACCAGGAGGGGCTGTACTCCGAAGAGTTCCTGCAGTCGCTGGGCGATAGCGGCGGCTTTGCCAGCATTGGCAGCGTGGAGCAGGGCGGCAATGGCCTGGGCCTGGGTACGCAGATCCGTACCCTGGCCGCAGTGGGCGCCGAGTGTGGCTCGACTGCCTTCCTGGGCTGGTGCCAGAGCGCCTGTGGCTGGTACCTGCGCCAGACGCCGAACGCCGCCGCGCGCGAGCGCTACCTGAGCCATGTGCTGCGCGCGCAGTGGCTGGCCGGCACCGGCATGTCCAATACCGTCAAGCACCTGAGCGGCATCGAGAAGCACCTGCTGCAGGCAGTGCCGGAGGGCGATGGCTTTGTCATCAATGGCAGCCTGCCCTGGGTGTCCAACCTGGGCGATACCCATGTGTTTGCCGCCAGTGCGCAACTGCCGGACGGCCGCTACATCATGTTCATGGCGCGCGGCAATGCACCCGGCGTGACGCTCAAGCCCTGCCCGGAGTTCTGTGGCATGGAAGGCACGCGCACGCTGAACGTGCGTTTTGCCGATGCGCGCATCGAGCAGGCCGACCTGCTGGCCGATGCCGACCAGTTCGAGGATTTCATCCGCAGCATCAAGCCGGGCTTCATCCTGCTGCAGATCGGCATGGGGGCCGGCGTGATCGAGGCCTGCCTGAAGACGATCCGCGACAGCAACCTGGCCACGCCCAAGCCGAACGCCTATCTGGACGACCAGTACGATACGCTGCGTGCCGAGCTGGATGCGCTGCTGCTGCGCACGCAGGAACTGGCAGACCAGGCCGAAGCCGGCACGGTAGCCATGCTGCCGGTACTGGAAGCGCGCCTGGCCGCGAGCGAACTGTCGCTGCGTGCGGCACAATCGGCCGCGCTGCATGCGGGCGCCAAGGGCTACCTGATGCGTCATGCAGCGCAGCGACATTCGCGCGAGGCGCTGTTCGTGGCGATCGTGACGCCGGCGATCAAGCACCTGCGCCTGGAAATCGAGCGCCTGCGTGCGCAAGGCTGAGTAAAGGATTACCAAGATGAAATGGATGTGCGGCCCCTGCGGCTATATCTACGACGAGGAAGAGGGCTATGCGCCGGACGGCATCGAGCCGGGCACCCCGTTCCACAAGCTGCCCGATGACTGGGTCTGCCCCGATTGCGGCCTGGGCAAGGAAGAGTTTTTCGAGATTCCCGAGTGATGACGATGGCCAAGCCTGCTGCACCCCTGTTGCAGGGACGCGATATTTCGCTGGGCTATGCACGCGCCGACGGCAGTACGCAATGGGTGTTGGAAGGCTTTTCCATTGACGTGCAGCCGGGTGAGCTGATTGCGCTGCTCGGTCCGAGCGGCGTGGGCAAGTCCTCGCTGCTGCGCGTGCTGGCCGGGCTGCAGCAGCCGCAAAAAGGCCAGGTGGCGCTGTTTGGCGAGCCGCTGACGGCACCGCACCCGCGTGCCGCCTTCGTGTTCCAGAGTGCCTCGCTGCTGCCCTGGCTGACGGTGCAGGACAATGTGGCGTTTGGCCTGTCCTTCAAGCACCAGCCGCAGATCGGCAAGGAGGCCGAGCGCGAGCGTGTGCGCCAGGCGCTGGCTGAAGTCAATCTGCTGCATGCGGCCACGCAGCACCCGTCGCAGCTGTCCGGCGGCATGGCGCAGCGCGTGGCGCTGGCCCGTGCCTTTGCGCGCCAGCCCGAAGTGCTGATGCTGGACGAGCCGTTCAGCGCGCTGGATGAAATTACGCGTGGTGAGATGCAGGTGCTGCTGCGCGAACTGGTGACGCGTCACCAGACCGCCGCCATCCTGGTCACGCACGATATCGACGAGGCGCTGACGGTGGCCGACCGCGTGCTGCTGATTGGCAACACGCCAGGCCGGCTGCTGGCCGAATGGCGGCTGGAGCAGCCTTATCCGCGCGATGATGTCGCGCTGACGATGAACGAGCAGCGCCTGCAGATCCTGCAGTCGATGCGCAATGCACGCCTGTTCCAGCAGGACATGCGCAGCCTCGAATACGTGATCTGAGTGCATCAGCGCTCATTTGTACGCTTTTACCGCCCATTCCGGAGAATTTCCATGGTTTCACGCCGCGACCTGCTCAAGCTGGCTTCCCTGTTCACGGCCGCCGGTAGCCTGCCGCTGTTGCAGGCCTGCCAGCAACGCCAGGCCAGCCAGCCGAATGCACCGCTGCGCATCGGTTATCTGCCGATTACCGATGCCACGCCGCTGCTGGTGGCGCACAGCCAGGGCCTGTTCCAGGCCGAGGGGCTGGAGGTGGAAGCGCCGGTGCTGTTCCGCAGCTGGGCGCAGCTGGTCGAGGCCTTTATCAGCGGCCAGGTGAACCTGGTGCACCTGCTGACGCCGATGACAGTCTGGGCGCGCTATGGCAGCGAAAGCCCGCTCAAGGTGCTGATGTGGAACCACATGGCCGGCTCGGCGCTGACCGTGCTGCCCGGAGTGAACAGCGTGGCCGATCTGGGTGGCCAGACGGTGGCGATCCCGTTCTGGTACTCTATCCACAACGTGGTGCTGCAGCACCTGCTGCGCGATGCCGGCCTGGAAGTGACGGAACAGGATCCCGGTCCGAAGCAGGTCAAGCTGATCGTGATGGCACCGTCCGACATGGTGGCGGCGCTGGCGGCCAAGAGCATTGCCGGCTTTATCGTGGCCGAACCGTTCAACGCGGCAGCCGAGCTGCAGGGCGTGGGCAAGGTGCTGCGCTTTACCGGCGATGTCTGGCGTGACCATGCCTGCTGTGTCACCGTGGCGCATGCCGCCGACGTGGAGCAGCGCCCCGAGTGGACGCAGAAGGTGGCGAATGCCATGGTCAAGGCGCAGTTGTGGACGCGCGAGCATCGCCCCGAAGTGGCGCAGCTGCTGTCGGCCGATGGCGCCGGCAAGTACACGCCGCACCCGTTGGCTACCGTGCAGAAGGTGCTGGCACCGGACGCGGCTGACTTGCAGCAGTATGTGCAGAGTGGCGCGATCCGCCATCCGGACTGGAAGCAGAACCGCATCGATTTCCAGCCCTATCCCTTCCCGAGCTACACCAGCGAGCTGGTGAAGATGCTGCAACAGACGCATATTGCCGGCGAGCACAACTGGCTGGCCAAACTGGACCCGCAGCAGGTGGCGCAGGAGCTGGTGGACGAGCGCTTTGTTCGCCAGGCCATCGAGAGCACGCAAAGCCAGCAGCTGTTCGGACTGCCGGCCGATTACCGTCGTACTGAAACCATCGTGGCCTGAGTGCCCGCAAGCAAGAGGACTGCATGTCGTTGATCAAGCAGGGGCCGTGGCGCCCCGCCATCCTGGCATTGGGCGGACTGGTGCTGCTGGTCGTGGCCTGGCAGCTCGGCGTGATGCTGCTCAAGCTGAACATGCCGATCGTCGGCCGCTTTGCGCCGCTGCCGACGCTGAACAGCCTGATCTACCTGATCGGCGATGCCGGCATCTACGGCCATATCTGGGCCAGCCTGCAGCGTGTGCTGGTCGGCCTGGGCCTGGCGCTGCTGATTGGCGTGCCGGTCGGGTTGCTGCTGGGCCGTTCGGCGCTGGCCGAGCAGCTCAGCGGCGGTGCCTTCCAGCTGCTGCGCATGATTTCGCCGCTGTCCTGGATGCCGATTGCGGTGATGGTGTTTGGCGTGGGCGATGCGCCGATCTACTTCCTGCTGACCTTTGCCGCGGTCTGGCCGATCATCCTCAACACCAGCGCCGGCGTGAAGGCGATTGACCGGAACTGGCTGCAGCTTGGCGCCTCGCTCAGTGCCACGCGCTGGGAAACGTTGCGCAGCATCATCTTCCCGGCCGTGCTCGGCCATATCCTGACCGGCCTGCGGCTGGCGATTGGCGTGGTCTGGATCGTGCTGGTGCCGTGCGAGATGCTGGGCGTGAACGAGGGCCTGGGCTATTTCATCCTGGACACGCGGGATCGGCTGGCCTATTCGGAGCTGATGGCGGCGGTGGTGCTGATTGGCCTGATCGGCTGGGGGCTGGACGCGCTGGCGCGCTGGCTGCACAAGCGCTGGGCGATGGCCTGAGCGCTTGCGATATCGGTCTCGTGTGAGCCTTACTGGCTGCGCTCGTCAGGATGCATGCGCTTGAGTACGCGTGCGGCGATCAGCGGCACAGCAGCATGTGTGTGCCAATGGCCCACAAACGACGGGCGGCAGCCGGCCAGTTGCTGTCGTTCGTGTATCAGGTTTTCGGCCAGAGAATCATTTGAGTGCAACGGAACAAGGCGATTGTCTTGCCCGTTGCTTCATCAGTTACAACGGCATCCCAAACTTGGGTTGTTTTCCCAAGATGCTGCGCGGTTGCGGTACAGGCAACCATGCCCTCTCTTGCCGTGCCGAGGTGATTGCTCTTCAACTCAACCGTCGTGAACGACTGGGCTCCGGCTGGCAGATGCGCAATCGTGGCGTTACCGCAGGTGGTATCGGCCAAGGTCACGACGCTGCCTGCGTGCAGAAAACCGTTGATGGCGCCATGCAGCGACTTCACCGGCATGCGGCTGGTCATCACGCCCTGTTTAACCTCGAGCATTTCAATGCCCAGAAATCCCGGCAGGCATTCCTTGCTATCCCGGTTCAAGATCTCCGGGGTGACGTCCTCACGCAAAATGCTCATGATGTTCCTTTCTCTTTCGCCAATGGCAATGGGGTTGTTGTGAGATGTTTTCCAATCGGGGGCTCCTTGATGGGCAAATTCACCAGGGCAGCAAGAATGGCACCCATCCAACCCAGGCTTTGAATCAGCTTTTGCAGGAGTGGCGCAAAGATGAATTGGCCAAAGGAGTCTCCTGCATTGATAACGCCGGAAGCTGTTCCGCGTGACTCAAACGGCATGCGTTGGGCGGCAGCACCAATTAGCACGGAGAAGCTGCCAGCTCCCGAGCCCATGGAAGCCAGGATGCCCAGGGCAACCGCCAGACCGAAACCGTTGTCGATGAAGGGTGTCATCGCGCAGCCGATGGCGAGCGTTAGCAGGGCAGCTTGCAAGACCAGCCGGGGCCCATAGCGGTCTGCCACAGCGCCAGCAATCGGCTGGATGGCGCCCCAGGTGAGCTGCCCGATGGCCAGTGCCAGGCTAATGGTGGCGATGCCCATGCCGGTAGAACTATGGATGGGACTGATGAAAAGACCAAAGGATTGGCGGGCTCCCATGGTCACCATGAGAATACCAGCCGCAGCCAAGGTGACAGACAGCACATCGGGGCGTCGAATTGCGTGAAACATCATTCCCAACACATCAAGTAATGGGAGGATTGTGTGCGTTTAACGTGGCCGCGACAAATCAGTTATCATGCCTCATACTATAAAAAATCTATTCCATGATTGCATGCCCTCCGCTTAAGGCCCTTGTCGCTTTTGATGCTGCCATGAGAAGCAAAAGTTTTTCTATTGCCGCAGATGAGCTATGCGTGACCCCCGGTGCGATAGGCCAGCAAATCAAGAAACTGGAGGAGTGGTTGGGTATGGCGCTGTTCATCCGGCAGGTGCGGCAAGTGCAGCCAACGGATGCGGCGACCTCGTACTGGCAGAAGATTCAACCTGCACTCACCCAGATAGCCGATGCCAGTCACCGGCTCAAGCGCAGTCGCAGCAAGGCGGTATCGTTGTCCATGACGCCCAGCTTTGCGGCTAAATGGTTCACGAGCCGCATGGCTCACCTGGTGACCCAACACCCGGACATCGAATTGCATCTCAATGCTTCGACAGAAACAGTCGATTTTGAGAGGGAGGCGGTTGATTTGGCGATTCGCCATTTCAACGGAACAGGCACAAACCTGGATGCGAGCTTGCTGTTCAATGATGAAGCACGGGTGTACTGCACACCGGATTACGCTGCTGCGATGGGTTTAAGCGTTCCTGATGGCTTGGCGAATGCCAACCTGCTGGTAACCAGTATACTGCCCTACTGGGAACGATGGTTCAGGCAGTTCAGCCAACTGGATGGTGAAGCCATCGCGAGGATTCCTCGCATGCACTTTGATCAGTCACTGCTGGCTATCGAGGCGGCCAAGCGGGGTCACGGCGTAGTGCTGGCCAGTCCTTACCTCACCGAGGCAGAGGTTGCCAGTCGGGCCTTGATTGAGCCGTTTGACTGCTGCCTCAAACTTGAAAATGGCTACTACGTAGTTCACCCAAGCAAGACAATACCTGGCCAGGCAGCCATGCGAGTCAAGCAGTGGTTGATTGAAGAGGCTGCGAAGGTTGCCAAGGCCGGGATTGCGAGCGAGTCCGGCCAGTCGCCCAGTTCGTGGCCATGACAGCAAAGGGGCGAAACCAGCGATCGGATCGCTTGCCGCACTGAACAGCGCCCCGTTCCATGTCGCCTCGATTTATGCGCTGAACCACGGGAGAGCCGCTGTACCCCATCCGGCCACAGTTCGCCCTTGGGCGATTCATGCCGGTATGCCATGTAAAAAAGCCCCGCAGCGGTTGCTGCGGGGCTGGATGCCTTGTGGAGCAGGGCGGTGCTGCCGCCCATGCTGCGGTGGCTTACTTGTCCTCGCCGTTCTCGCCGTTGACCGGGCGGTAGCTGGCGGTATCGAGGCGTGGCTTGCTGGCGGTCGCATCACCCTTCGGGTAGCGCGTCTGGTTCTGGGCCATGTAGGTGTCGTGCATCTGGTGGGCCTCGTCCAGCAGGTCCAGCAGCTTCTGCTCGTCCTGCAGCAGGTGCTTGTATTCTTCCGGAATCGCCATCAGCGCCTGTTCTTCTTCCAGCAGCTGCAGGTAGTTCACTTCGCGCAAGGTCGGATCGGCTTCGTAGTCCATGTCCAGGTACTGCTTGGCGTGGCGGCGCACGCTGGAGATCACGGTCAGGATCTTGCCTTTTTGCGACATCAGCGAGGCGATCACGGTAATCACCAGGATCACGCAGATCACGATCAGCGACTGGCCGGTGGTGACTTCAATCACGCTGACCGGGTTGCCGTCGTTGATGAACGGCACGTTGTTTTCGTGTAGCGCGTGCAGGATCAGCTTGGCACCGATGAAGGCCAGGATGATGGCCAGGCCGTACTTCAGGTAGACCAGGCGTTCCAGCAGGCCGTCGATCAGGAAGTAGAGCTGGCGCAGGCCCATCAGCGAGAAGGCGTTGGCGGTGAACACGATGAAGGCGCTGTCGGTCAGGCCGAAGATGGCCGGGATCGAATCCAGGGCGAACAGGATGTCGGTGGCGCCAATGACCACCATCACCAGCAGCATCGGCGTCAGGGCACGCTTGCCGTTCTGGATCGTGAACAGCTTGTCGCGATCGTAGTAGTCGGTGGTGTGGAACAGCTTGCGCGTGACGCGCACGACGACGTTCTGATCCAGGCTTTCCTCTTCCTTCTCCGGGGCGAGCTGCTTGCCTGCCAGCATCAGTAGCAGGCCACCGAAGATGTAGAACATCCAGGCAAAGGAGTTCAGCAGCGCGGCACCGACCAGGATGAAGGCGGCACGCGCAAAGATCGAGAACAGGATGCCGAACAGCAGCACTTTCTGCTGGTAGGCGTGTGGCACCTTGAAGCCCGCCATGATGATCAGGAACACGAACAGGTTGTCCACGCTCAGGGCTTTTTCGGTGATGTAGCCGGCAAAGTACTCGACGCCGCGCTGGTGGCCAAAGACGGCCCAGACGAACACGCCAAACAGCAGGGCAATCGCCACGAACAGGATCGACCACTTGGTCGATTCCCGCAGCGTGGGGGTGTGGGCCACGCGTACGTGGAAGAAGTAGTCATACAGGAACAGGCCGCCGATCAGGACGATCGTGACTATCCATGCCCAGGTGGGGAACATGCGGGAATCCTTTCAGCTATGGGAGCCAGCCCTGCATGGAGCTGCGGGCTGCAAAGTAAATATTAGACCGCAAAATGCCGATTGCTGCATGGCAGCATTAGCTTTTCGGGGTGACCGCCTACAGCGTTTCGCGCTGGTACGGGATGCCTTCTTCCATGACAGTCTTGTCACCAGCCCGGTGTTTCGCCAGCTAGGGCCGGACGCAAAAAAGGGCGCCGCAAGCGGCGCCCAAGGACACTCGGTCCAGCGGGCAGCTGGAATCGCTGCCCGGCCAGATTACTTGTAGCCCACGCGGTCCAGCAGCTGCTGCACGCGCGTCTGGTGCTTGCCGACCACGGCGACCGGAATCGTTTCGGACTTGAATTTCTTGCCGCCGGTCATGGCGCGCAGGGCCGGGTTGGGCAGCGACACGCCCTGGACCACCGGCCATTCGTTGTTGCCGTTGGCAAAGTAGTCCTGCGCCTTGGCGCTGGCCAGGTATTCCAGGAACTGCTGTGCCAGCTGCTTGTTCTTGGAGTGCTTGGCGACGGCACCACCGGCGATGTTCATGTGCGTGCCCCAGGTCGTCTGGTTGGGGAACACGACACCGACCTTCTCGATCACGGAGCGGTCGGCCGGGTTGCCGGAGCGCATCATGCGCGCCAGGTAGTAGGAGTTGGTAAGCGCCACGCCGCATTCGCCGCTGGCGACCGCCTTGATCTGGTCGGTATCACCGCCCTTGGGGCTGCGTGCCATGTTGTTGACCATGCCCTGCAGGTAGTTCTGCGTGGCGGCTTCGCCCATGTGCTCGTACATCACGCTGAACAGGCTCAGGTTGTACGGGTGCGAACCGCTGCGCGTGCAGACCTTGCCCTTGTTCTTGGCATCGGCCAGCTCTTCGTAGGTATCGACATCGGCACGCTTGACCTGGGCCTTGTTGTAGACGATCAGGCGGGCGCGGGTCGAGAAACCGAACCAGGTGGTGCCGTCAGCCGTGGCCGCAGCGCGGTACTGCACCGGCACGGCTTTTTCCAGCGCGCTGGACTTGATCGGGGCAAACAGGCCGGCGTTGTCGGCCATGGACAGGCGGGCCGCATCCACCATCAGCACCACGTCAGCGGGCGAAGCGGCACCCTCGGCGCGCAGGCGCTGCATCACGCCGGCATCGTCACTGTCCACGCGGTTGATCTTGACGTTGTGCGCCTTGGCAAAACCGTCGTACAGCTGCTGGTCGGTCTGGTAGTGACGTGCCGAGTAGATGTTCAGCTCCTTGGCCTGGGCGTAGGCAGCAGGAGCAGCCAGCACGCTGGCAGCCAGGGCGATGCCGGTCAGGGCCAGCTGGGTACGGGAAGAGGGCGATGTGGACATGGAAGCAAGGTCTCCGGTCAGAAAAAGGCAGCTCGCAGGAGCTGCCGGACGGATGCCAGTATATAACGTGAATGACAATGATTTTCATTCATCACGCGATGCGAGCAGGGTTTTTCTGCGTAAAAACAACGCGGCGGCGCCTCAGAACAGGCTGAGCGTCATGCCGTCATCCTGCGCGAGTCCGGCATGCGGATCGGCTTCCCACTCGGCCAGCGGCAGCAGGTTGCTGGCGCGCACGCCCAGCAGGCGGAAATGGCGCGTCAGGTCCACGCGCTTCAGGCACTGGCCGGCGTGGCGCCGGATCTCGACCGCATCGGTGGTGTAGTGGTCCACCGTCTGGTCACGCGTGGCGATGCAGAAATCGGTATAGCGCAGCTTGATGCCAAAGGTGCGTGCCACATAGCCCTTGCGTTGCAGGTCGGCCGCTACCTGCTGGCTCAGGCGCGTGAAAATCTGCCCCAGTTCGGCCTTGTCATGGACTGCGTGCAGGTCGCGGTCAAACGTGGTTTCGCGGCTGATGCTGACCGGCTCGCTGTGCGTCACCACCGGGCTGTCGTCGCGGCCCCAGGCGGATTCGTGCAGCCAGTGGCCGTAGCTCTTTCCAAACTGCTGCATCAGCCAGAGCGGATCGCGCGCCGCCAGCTCGCCAATCGTCTCGATGCCGTGCTGCTTCAGCTTGGCACCGGACTTGGGTCCGATCCCCTTGATCTTGCGGCAGGGCAACGGCCAGATCAGCGTCTGCAGATCGCTCTCGTGCACGATGCTGATGCCATTCGGCTTGTTGAACTCGCTTGCCATCTTGGCCAGCAGCTTGTTCGGCGCCACACCGACCGAGCAGGTCAGGCCGGTGGCGTCCAGGATGCCGCGCCGGATGCGCTCGGCCAGCACGCGGCCGCCGTCCAGCTGGCCATCCGGCACCTCGGTGAAATCGATATAGACCTCGTCGATGCCGCGGTTCTGCATCACCGGGGCGATGCCGGTGATGACGGCCTTGAAGCGTCGCGAAAAATCCCGGTAGCGCTCAAAATCGGCCGGCAGCAGGATTGCGTCCGGGCAGAGCCGTGCCGCCTTCATCAGGCCCATGGCCGAACCGACGCCAAACTGGCGTGCCGGGTAGGTGGCGGTGGTGATGACGCCGCGCCCGGCATAGCTGCGCAGGCGCGGGAACTGTTCCAGCGGAATCTCGTGCAGCCGGCCGGCCCAGGCCAGCTGCAGCGGGTGGTTCGGGTTGTGGCGGCTGCCGCCGATGACCACGGGCAGATCACGCAACTGCGGGTAGCGCAGCAGTTCGACCGAGGCAAAGAACGCATCCATGTCCAGATGCGCGATGCGCCGGTTGCGGGACGGGGACGGAGTGCTCTCCGTACTCACCTCGGGGATGCGGTCAGGGGGCGGCGTTGACGACTTCGCTACCGGTTTCGGTGCGGATGTAGCCGCCGGCTTCCATGCGCTCCTGCTCGCTGGCAAACGGGCCGATCAGCACGCGCCAGTTGTTGTTGCGCGGTGCCACATGCACCTTGGCCGACAGGCTGGGCACCTTGTTGCGGATGCTGTTGGCCATGCGGTCGGCATTCTCGTGGCTGGAGAAGGTGCCAGCCTGCAGGTGCAGGCCCTGCAGCGGGGCATCGCTGGCCACCGGTGCGGCCGGTACCGCCGTCTGGGCGGGCGCCGTGCCATTGCTGGCCGGCAGCGTGCCGCTGCCAACGCTGGCATCCACCACCGGAGCGCCGCCCGTGGCGGGCGGGTAGTAGACATTGGTGCAGGCCGCCAGGGCCAGGGCAGAAGCGGCCAGCCACAGGCCGGAATGCAGGCGGGAAGGGATGGAAGACTTCATGTCGGTATCGTGCAAATCTGTAGCAAACCGGCTGCCGGACAGCGGCAGCGCGTATCTGCCTATTGTGCCTCAGCCGCCCGGCTTTGCGATGACCGGGCGGTCGCAGCGGGCCGCTCTTGCACTTGGTAACGCCTGCGGCATCAACGTGGCAGCGGGTAGCTGCCCGGAATCAGGATATCGCGCGTGACATCCGTCAGGCGCGTATGGCCGCAGAAGGCCATGCTGATGTCCAGTTCCTTGTGGATGATGTCCAGCGTCTTGCTGACGCCAGCCTCGCCCAGGGCACCCAGGCCGTAGAGGAAGGCGCGGCCAATCGAGATGCCGCGCGCACCCAGTGCCCAGGCCTTGAGCACGTCCTGACCGCTGCGCACGCCGCCGTCCATGTGCACCTCGACCTGGTCACCGACCGCCTCGACAATCGTCGGCAGTGCCTGGATCGAGCTCGGTGCGCCATCGAGCTGGCGGCCGCCGTGGTTGCTGACGACGATGGCATCGGCGCCGTGCTGCACCGCCAGGCGGGCATCTTCCGGCTCCATGATGCCCTTGACGATCAGCTTGCCGCCCCAGTAGCGCTTGATCTCGGCCACATCGTCCCAGCTCAGTGTCGGGTCGAACTGCTCGGCGGTCCAGGTCGAGAGCGAGCTGACATCGCTGACGCTGCTGGCGTGGCCGACGATGTTGCGGAAGGTGCGGCGCTTGGTGCCCAGCATGCCCAGGCACCAGCGCGGCTTGGTCGCGAGATTGATCAGGTTGGCAAGGGTCGGCTTTGGGGGCGTGCTCAGGCCGTTCTTGATGTCCTTGTGGCGCTGGCCCAGCACCTGCAGGTCCAGCGTCAGCACCAGCGCCGAGCAGTTGGCGGCGCGGGCGCGATCGATCAGCCGGATCATGAAATCGCGATCACGCATCACGTAGAGCTGGAACCAGAATGGATGGCCGCCGGTGGCCTCGGCCACGTCCTCGATCGAGCAGATGCTCATGGTGGACAGGGTGAAGGGTACGCCAAAGGCCTTGGCGGCGCGCGCCGCCAGCATCTCGCCATCGGCATGCTGCATGCCGGTCAGGCCGGTGGGCGCCAGATAGACCGGCATGCGGTAGTCCTGGCCCAGCAGCGGCGCGCTGGTGCTGCGGTTTTCCAGGTTCACCGCGACGCGCTGGCGGAACTGGATGCGGCGGAAATCGTCCTCGTTGGCGCGGTAGGTGCCTTCGGTGTACGAGCCGGCATCGGCATAGTCGTAGAACATGCGCGGCACGCGTGCTTGCGCCAGTTGGCGCAGGTCTTCGATACAGGTGATGGTGGGCATGGTGTGCTCCTGGAAAGCATCGGCTTGTTGTCGGCAAAGCGGGCATATTACGCGATTCTGCGGCCTGGACTGCAGCGGGTTTTACCGGTTTTGCGCCACCACGCCGGCGCCGCGCACCTCGATCTGCACCTGATCAATGACGCGGCCATCAGGCTGGCGCAGCTGGATGGTGTGGCGGCCCGGCCAGGGCAGCCAGCCGGCCTGCTGGCCCTGGCCGACCTGCTTGCCGTCAATCCACCACTGGCCCTGCGCCGCACGCGTGCGCAGCAGCAGACGCTGGCGTTGCGGCGGGATATCCGGGTCCAGCGCCAGAATCGTGCCGTCGGCCGGGCTGTCGATGCGCGGCGACAGCTGGCGGGATGCGGGCTGGTTCGGCAGGGCAAAAAGCGCCTGCTGCGTGCCGGCGATAAACCATTCGCTGCGTGCCGCCTCCAGCGGCTGGCCATCGTCACCCGGGCCAAAGCGCACCGGCTGGCGCAGCAGGCCGCGTGGCGGTGTCGGTGCGTGGCTGGGCAGCTCGGCGTGCAGCAGCTGCATCAGCTCGGCCCAGATCGGTGCCGCGCCGCTGCTGCCGCTGACATCCCACATCGCATCGCCTTCGGCATTGCCGATCCAGACGCCCACGGTATAGCGTTCGCTCCAGCCGATCGCCCAGTTGTCGCGCATGTCCTTGCTGGTGCCGGTCTTGACCGCGCTCCAGAAGCGTGTGCGCAGCACGCTGTTGATGCCGAAGGTGGTCAGGCGCGCATGGTTGTCGGACAGGATGTCGCCGATGAGGTAGCTGGCGCGTGCATCCAGCGCCTGGCGTTGCGCCGTGGCCGGGATCGCCTCGTCCAACCGCGTGCGCACCGGCGTCCAGCGGCCGCCATTGGCCAGGGCGCGGTAGGCGTTGGTCAGTTCCAGCAGGCTCATTTCCGGGCTGCCGAGCGCCAGGCTGTAGCCGTAGTAATCGCCGGTGCGATCGAGCCGGATGCCAAACTGCTGCAGCTGCTGCGCAAACGGGTTGACGCCGACCATGCCGATGGTGCGCACGGCCGGCACGTTGTAGGAGTTGCCCAGCGCCATGCGCAACGAAGTCCAGCCCTTGAAATGGCGGTCGTAGTTCTGCGGGATATAGAGGCCGCTCTGCGTCGGGATCGCTGCCGGCGAATCGTCCAGCAGCGAGGCGGCGGTCAGGCGCGATTCGGCCAACGCCTGGCCGTAGAGAAAGGGCTTGAGCGTGGAGCCGGGCTGGCGCCGTGCCAGCACGCCGTCCACCTGCGGGCTGCGGCTGGTATCGGCCGAGGCGCCGACCCAGGCCAGCACGTCGCCGCTGGCGTTGTCCAGCACCAGCACGGCGCCATCGCGCACATTGCGCGTCTGCAGCTCGTGCAGCTGGCGTTGCAGCAGCGCGTTAGCCTGGCGCTGCAGCGGGCCGGACAGGGTGCTGCGCAGCGTGCTGCCGCCGTCCTGGCCGCCCAGCAGCCGCTGCGCCAGATGCGGCGCGGCGCCATCGCTCGGCGCCCAAGGGCGGCGCAGCAGCACGCCGGTGGCGTACAGGCCCAGGCTGTCGCACAGCATCTCCGAGGTACCGGTGCCACGCAGCTGCGCCAGGATGCCGCAGGCGCGCTGGCCGACCTGCTGCGGCGAGGCATTGGGGGCGCGCACCAGCGCCGCGGTGATGGCGGCCTCGCGCTCATCCAGGCCGTGCGCGGCCTTGCCGAACAGGGTGCGGCTGAGTGCATCGATGCCGACCAGCTCGCCGCGGAACGGTACCAGGTTCAGATAGGCCTCGAGGATCTCGTCCTTGCGCCAGCTGCCATCCAGCCATTGCGCGGTGGCGGCCTGGCCGACTTTCTGCACGATGCTGCGGCGCCGGCCGGGCAGGCCGTCGGCATCGATCAGGCCAGCCAGCTGCATGCTGATGGTGGAGGCACCGCGTGTGCGTTCGTTCCAGAGGTTGCTCCAGGCCGCCGCCCCCACGGCACGCCAGTCGATGCCGCCGTGCTGGTAGAAACGCTTGTCCTCGCTGATCAGCATGGCGCTGCGCAGCGCGGGTGACACATCGGCCAGCGCGATCCAGGCACCGCGCCGCAGTTGCGGGTTGGTGCGCAGACGGTGCAGCGGCTCGCCCTGGCGGTCCAGCAGCAGCGATTCCGACGAAGCGTAGGCCTGGCGCACCGCGTCAAACGTCGGCACCGCCTGCGCCGGCAGCGCCAGGCTGGCGGCCAGCAGGCTGCCAAGCAGGGCGTGACGCAGCAAGCGCGGCAGGCGGGCTGGCATCAGGGCGCCGGCTCCACCGTGATGCGGGCGTTCGGCGTAACGCCAAATACCTCGGGCGCGTACAGCCCCTGCACGCGGGTGGCGGGCAGGCCGAAACTGCCGGCGCTGTTCAGGCGCACGGTGTATTCGATGCTGCTGGTGCCGCGCGGCAGGAACTCGTAATAGGCGCGCCAGGCTTCGAAGCCGCGTTCCACATAGGCCAGCCAGCCGTTGCCGGCCGAGCGCTCGCCTTGCGTGGCGATGGCCGAGTCACCGCCGAGCCCGCTGCCGAGCAGGGTGGCACCGGCCGGCACCGGATCGCTCACCACCACCCAGGTCATGTCGCTGGCGGCGTTGATCTCCAGCTTCACGCGCCAGATATCGCCACGGCTGTGCTTACCGGCCACGGTCTGCTGCACCGGCGTGATGGTCTTGCGCACGGTGTAGCCGGCCGATTGCGGCGCCGTCACCGGGACCGCAGCCAGCGCCTGCACCGTGGCCCAGGGCTGGCCGCTGCCTTGCTGTTGCAGGCGCAGGCGTGCCGTACCGCCGGGAGCTGTCTGCCAGGGCAGGAAGGCCAGGTTGTTGGTGTACATGTGTGCGGCTGGCGGTGCACCGTAAGCCGGCAGTTCCGCCGCCGGCGCGTCCGGTGCCACGCGTGTCACCTTGCGCCAGTCGATGCTGCGGCTCTGCTGGTCCAGCCGGATCAGGGTCTGGCCGCTGACCTCGGCCTTTTCGCGCTTGGCGGCAAACCGCTGCAGCGCCAGGCCACCCCACAGGTTGGCGGTGGTGGTGCTCCAGGCACCGTGCTGCTGGCGCGCGATAAAGCCGCTGACCAGCGCCGGCAAGTCGTCCTGCCAGCCCGGCAGTTCCAGCACCGCCAGGATCAGGCGCGCACTATTGGTATCGGCGTTCTGCATCAGCCACCACCAGTAGTCGTCCTGCTCGTTGCTGAAGGACAGGCGCGTGCCCTGGTAGTTCAGGCGTGTGCGCAGCAGTTGCTGTGCCTCGTCGCGCAGGCGATCGCGCTCAGCGATCGCCGGCAGGCGCTGCAGGATGTTGAGCCAGTCGATCACGCTGTGCGTCGGCCACTGCTCCGGTGTCAGCGCGATGCTGCCCAGCATCTCCGGGCGTGCCTTGCCGTAGCGCGACAGCGCTTCGATTGCGGCCAGCTTGCGCATGTCGCGGTCCTTCACCGGGCTCCAGAAATCACGTTCGATACGGCCTTCGACAAACGCCGTCAGGCCGGACAGCATGGCATCGCGGCTGGCATCGGGCAGGCGCCAGGCCGGATCGAGCTGGCCGGCTTCATGGGCGCTGGCCAGCAGGTAGGCGGTCAGCGTATCGCTGCCGCGCGAACGGCCCCCCTGTTGCGGCGGGAAGTAGCTGGCCAGGCCATCACTGTCGAGATGGCTGGGCAGCTCGTTCAGGATCGCCTGCCACTGCGGGCGATCCTGCATGCCGATGGCACGGCTGCTGCGCTGTTCCAGGCAGGTGTAGGGATACTGCGAGAACCAGTCGCGCACGCCCGGCAGGCCGTCGGCGAGCGAGGCCTGCAGCGTGACCTGCACGCCACCGCGCGCCACATCAGCGCTGCCCAGGCTGTTGGGCGGCGTGGACAGCGCGATCTCCTGGCCATTGACCTGCTCCAGCAGGCCTTGCTGCACCGTCAGCGGCACGGCCGGCAGCAGGCGCTGGCTGACGCGCAAGGCATCGCTCGCCTGGCTGCCCGCCTGGTCGGCGGCGCTGATCTCCCAGACGATTTCCTGCAGGGCTTCGCCGGCGGCCTGCGTCGGGATGCTCACCTCCCAGACCACCTCCTGTGCGCCTTCGGCCGGAATCTCCACGGCCTGCGGCTTCAGGTTCAGCAGCGTCGCCTTGGGTGTCAGTTCCACCTTCATCGGCTTTTTCGTGGTGTTGCGAAGCGTGACCTGGGCGATATAGCTGTCGCCTTCGCGCACCAGCGGTGGCAGGCCGCTGACGATCTGCAGGTCCTGCGTGGTGCGGATGCTGGTGTCGCCAGTGCCGAACAGGTCCTGGCCACTGGTCGCCACGGCGACGATGCGGAAGCTGCTCAGCACATCGTTCAGCGGCACCGTGATGCGCGCCTCGCCATTGGCATCGAGCTGCACGCGCGGATCCCAGAACAGCAGCGTGTCGAGCAGCTCGCGCACATGGGTGCCGCCACCGCCGTCACCGCCAGCCGGCACGGCCTTGCGGCCATAGTGGCGGCGGCCGATGATTTCCATCTGCGCGGTGGAGGTCTCCACGCCCCAGGGGCGTTGCTGGAACATGGCGCGCAGCAGATCCCAGCTGGTGTTCTGGCGCAGCTCCAGCAGGGCCTGGTCGACTGCCGCCACGGCGACTTCGGCGTTGGCGGCCGGCTTGCCGTCCGGCAGCAGGGCGCGGATTGTCACCTGCGCCTGCTGGCGCGGCTGGAAGCTGTCCTTGTCCGGCGTTACGCTGACCTGCAGCGTGTGCGCCTGCAGACCGACATCCAGCTCGGCCATGCCAAGACGGAAGGCCGGCTTGCTCAGGTCCACCAGCGGTGTCGGCGCCACGTATTCCTTGCCATCATGCCAGAAGGCGCGCCACCATTCACGCGGGGTCTTGTAGCCCCAGGTGAAGAAGCTGTACCAGGGCACGTCGCGCAGGCGGCCGCGCAAGGCCAGTACGCTGACATAGACGTTCGGGCCCCACTCGGGCTGGATTTTCAGTTCCACCGTCGGATCCTGGCCGTTGAGCTGCAGCACTTCGCTGTGCAGAATGCCTTCGCGCTCCACGGTCAGCAGGGCGGTGGCGTAGCGGAACGGCATGCGTACCTGCAGCCTGGCGGTATCGCCCGGCTGGTAGCTGCGCTGCTCGGGCAGCACATCCATGCGGTCGTGGTCCTGGCCGCCCCACCAGATCTCGCCCTGTTTCGTGACCGTGACCGAGCTGCCGGCCTGTGACTTGCGGCCTTCGCCATCGGTTGCCGTCACCACCAGCTCGACTTCGCCCGGGTGCTTCAGCCTGGCATTGCAGAGCAGCAGGCCGCGGCTGTCACTCTTGCCCGAGCACAACTCGCCCATGACTTCCGTGCTGTGCTGGTTGTCATAGGTGTAGAAGCCGCCGACCAGGCGCTTGCGGCTGGTGGTGGTGGTGTGGGCAATCGCGCGTACCGACAGCGGCACGTTGGCCTGCGGCTTGCCGCTGGTGTCCAGCGCCAGTGCCTGCAGCTTCAGATCCTTGTCGACCGAGATCCAGCCTTCGGTGCGGATGCCGGCCACCACTGCCGCCGGCCAGATGCGCTGGCGCGACTGCAGTGTCTGGAAGGCACCGTTCGGGTCGCTGTAGGTGGCTTCCAGCGTCAGGTCCTGCGGCTTGGCGCTGGTGGCCAGCTCGGGCAGCTCCAGCTGCGCCGTGCCATCGGCCCCCAGCGCGAGCGGCATGCGGTTCGCCAGCAGGCGCGTGCTGCTGCCGCTGCCGTCCGGGTTGGCGCTGTCGTCTTCACTGTCGTACTCAAACCAGTCGGTATTGCGGCCAAAGCTGTAGTCGCTGTAACCGGGGAAATAGATCCAGCCTTCGCGCGCGCTGGCCGATACCTCCACCGGCAGGCCCTTGGCGGCACCGCCGTTCAGGTAGGCCAGCTCCACCCGGACCGGCAGCTTTTGCGTGGCCACCAGCGGCGCTTTTGGTACTGGCTGGATGCTGCCTCGCATCACCGGCAGGCGGAATTCCTCGACGCGGAAATCGCCGCTGTCGAGTTCGATATCACGACCTTGCGCATCCTTGCCCTTCATGCTGATGCGGTACATGCCGAGCTTGGCGCTGCGCGGAATCTGCCACTGCGTCTCGGCGGTCATGCCGCCGGTCGCCATCTTGCGCCAGCCCAGCGGCTGTTCGATCACGCTGTCGCTGCCCACATGCGTGAGCTTGAGCGTACCGGGTAGCGTTTGCATCGCATGCAGACCCTGGATGGTCTCGATGCGGGCAAAGTGCTTCATCGAGACCGTTTCGCCGGCACGCAGCAGGTTGCGATCGAGCACGCTGTGCGCGCGCAGGTCCGGGTTCGGATCGGTGCTGGTGGGTACGTTGAAGCGCCAGGATTCGATGCCGCGGTTCCAGTCGGTCCAGACAAAGGCCATGTCGGACACGCCCTGGGCGTCGGTGGTGCGTGCGCTGACGAACAGCGCGTTGTCACTGCCGTACTCGCCGCAGGCCGGTGCCTCGATCGCCTGCGGATGCTGCCACAGGCCGTTGGCATCGGTGGTGCCGCTGGCCAGCGGCTTGCCATTGCAGCCGCTGATGGCGACCTGCGCCTGCGGTACCGGCTTGCCGCCATCGAGCGTGGTGACCCAGACCAGCGAACCGGCGCGGCCCTGCTTGACGTGCACGCCCAGGTTCGTCACCAGCGCGCCGGTGCGCACATACATGTTGCGCTGCTGGAAGTGCGGATCGAGCAGGCTCTTGCCCAGCATCGGCGACGTTATCTCGACCACGTGGTAGCCCGGCGTCAGCGGAATGCCGACCACCTCGAACGGGCGCGGATCCTTCTCGTCGATCTGTGGCATCGTCATGGCTTGGGCCTTGGCTTCGCCCTGCAGCAGCGACAGCATGCGCGTTTCCACGCTGTCATCAGGCACGCTCTTGTAGCTGTCTTCGCTGGTCGGCTCCGGCAGCGTGGGCGGCAGCTGGCGCAGGCCGTCCTTGCGTGCGCGGCTGCGCTCGATCAGGGTCTGGTCGTAATCTGCCAGCTGGCGGTACCAGCGGATGATCTCGGCATCGGATTGCGGTGTCAGCGTGCGGATCTCGCCGGCTGGCTGCAAGGACTTGCCGGCCAGATCGCGCTCCACGCTGCGCAGTGTCACCGGCAGCAGCGCCGGGCCCTTGGGGCCTTCGGCAAAGCGCTCCAGCACCCCAAACGGCGCGGCGGCAAACTTGACCAGCGGCGGCATCGGGCCGGTGGCGACTGTCAGCGGAAAACTGCTGGCGTTGCGCAAGGGCCGGCCGGCATCGTCCTGCAGGCCTTGCGGCAGCACCAGGCGCATGCTGGCCTGTTCCGGGAACGGCGGCTTGAACTCGACCGAGCGCACGCTGCCTTGCTGCTGCGCGTCCAGTTCCGGCTGGCGTGGCTTGCCGTCGACTTCCAGCACCACCTGGCGTGCCTGCTCGATCGGTACCGGTGCGCTGAAACGCACGGTCACCGGGCGGATTGGCAGGCAGGCCGATTGCGCATTTGGCCGTTCGCAACTCATGCTGGCTTCCAGCGGCGAGCGCACCTGGTAGTCCCAGCTGCGTTGCGCTGCCTCGCCCTTGCCGGCGAACTGGCCCAGCGTCAGGCTGACGCGCGCTTCGGCCGGCAGCTTGCGGTTGCAGGCCAGCAGCACGAACTGGTCCGGCTGCTTTTTGGCATCGTCGGCAAACCAGCGCGATTGCAGGATCTGCTCGCGCGCCTCGCCGCTGACCAGGCGCAGCGGCACCGCTTCGCCCACGCCTTCGACGCGGCATTGGGCCGCGGCCTGTACCTGGGCGGCATCGACGGCACCGTTGAAGCGCAGGATGAAGATCTGGTCCTCGCTGATCTCGCCGCCCCAGGGCTGGACATCACGCGCATAAGGTGCGCCGCTGCTGAAGGCGATGCTGGTCGCCGCCAGGGTATCGCCATCCGGTGCGCGGAAGCCGGGCGTGCTGGTGGCGGTACAACGTACGCCGGCCGGCAGCACGTTCTCGAAATCAGCCGCCCAGGTGCGCGGGTTGCGCCAACCGCCGTCATGTGGCGGAATCACTGCCTGCGCTGGCCCTTCACACTGGATGCGGAACGGGGGCTGGGCCTGCGTGTCGCCGGCCGGTACGGCATCCTTGTCGAAGCGCACCAGGAACTGGCGCACCTCGCTGGTTTCACCACGCGGCGAGACGCTTTCGACTTTCAGGGCCAGGGCAGAACCGCCGGCGACCAGCGCCAGTGCCGGCAAGGACCAGCGCAGTGCGGTCTTGCGCAGGGGGGAGGGGGGCGCGAGCCGGCGATGCGGCACGGGATGTCGGGACATGCGGATCCTCCAGGATGCTTTCGAGGGACGGCCTGTTGGCAGGGTGCCGCAGCGGGCGCATGGCGCGCCGGGGACGAATGCTTCTGATTCTAGGGGAAGAGCTTGACCAGTTCGTAACAGGGACGGCCTGGAGAGGAGGTGGCTTGCGAAATCGCAATCTGGATGCAAGAAACCCCGGCAGCCGGGGCTGTCGGGGTTGGTGCATGCCTGCATGCAGGCCTCAGTCAGGAGCCGGTTCAGGCTTTCTTCCTGAACCGCTCCACAAAGGCCAGCCACTCGCCCACCATGCCACGGCGGAACAGCATCACGCAGATCACGAAGATGAAGCCGATCACCAGATTGACCTGCTCACCGAGGCTGTTGAACCAGTTCACGCCGGTCAGGTTGGCCAGGAAGTTGCCGATGTTGCCCAGGCGGTTCTCCAGGATCACCACGATGGTGGCACCTACCACCGGGCCCAGCAGCGTGCCCATGCCGCCAATCAGCGTCATCAGGATCACCAGACCCGACATCGACCAGTGCACGTCGGTCAGCGTGGCAAAGCCCAGCACCACCGTCTTGGTCGCACCGGCCAGGCCGGCCAGCGCCGCCGACAGCGTGAAGCACAGCAGCTTGAAGCGGTCCACGTCATAGCCCAGCGAGATGGTGCGCGGCTCGTTCTCCTTGATCGCCTTCAGGATCTGGCCGTAGGGCGAATGCACGGTACGGTAGATCAGCAGGTAGGCGGCCACCACGATGGCCAGCACCACGTGTACATGGTGAAGTCGTTGTTCAGGTCCAGCACGCCGGCAATCATGCCGCGCGGCACGCCTTGCAGGCCGTCCTCGCCGCCGGTGAACTTGGCCTGCAGCGCGACGAAGAAGAACATCTGCGCCAGCGCTAGCGTGATCATGGCGAAGTAGATACCCTGACGGCGGATCGCGACATAGCCCATGATGACGCCGATGACGGTGGCAAAGGCGGTACCGGCGATGATGCCGATGACCGGATCGGGAATCACCTGGGTCATGACCCAGCCGGTGATGTAGCCGGCGCCGCCGAGGAAGGCGGCGTGGCCGAAGGAGAGCAGGCCGGTATAGCCGAGCAGCAGGTTGAAGGCGCAGGCAAACAGGATGAAGCACAGCAGCTTCATCATGAACACGGGGTACACCATGAAGGGTGCAGCCAGTGCCAGTAGCAGGAGGATGGCGTAGCCGATGGTCTTGTTCATTTGGAATACCTTCTGCAATTACTTCTCTTTGCCGAACAGTCCCGCGGGGCGGAACATCAGCACCAGCACCATGATGACGAACACCACGGTGGTAGAGGCCTCGGGGTAGAACACCTTGGTCATGCCCTCGATCACGCCCAGCGCCAGGCCGGTCAGGATGGAGCCGAGGATGGAGCCCATGCCGCCGATTACTACCACGGCGAAGACGACGATGATCAGGTTGGAGCCCATCAGCGGGCTGACCTGCAGCACCGGGGCCGCCAGCACGCCGGCAACGGCTGCCAGTGCCACGCCCAGGCCGTAGGTCAGGGTCACCATCAGCGGCACGTTGATGCCGAAGGCCTCGACCAGCTTGGGGTTCTCGGTACCGGCGCGCAGCAGGGCGCCCAGACGCGTCTTCTCGATGATGAACCAGGTCGCCAGACAGACGGCGAGAGAGGCAACCACGACCCAGGCGCGGTAGTTGGGCAGCACCATGAAGCCGAGGTCGGTGGAGCCGCGCAGCAGTTCGGGGGCGCTGTAGGACAGGCCGGAGACACCGTAGTTGGTGCGCAGCAGGCCTTCAATGATGAGCGTGATGCCGAAGGTCAGCAGCAGGCCGTAGAGGTGGTCCAGCTTGTAGAGGTGCTTGAGCAGCAGTTTCTCGATCAGGATGCCGATGAAGAAGACGATCAGCGGCGAGAGGAACAGCATGACCCAGTAGCTGAGTCCCAGGTATTGGCCGCCCATCCAGGCGAGCATGGCGCCGAGCATGAACATGGCGCCGTGGGCGAAGTTGACGACGTTGAGCAGGCCGAAGATGACGGCCAGGCCGAGGCTGAGCATGGCGTAGAAGGAGCCATTGACCAGGCCGATCAGCAGCTGGCTCAGGATGCCTGCCAGGGGGATGCCGAATATTTCCATGGGAATGTGCAGTATTCAGGGGGAGAGGGGGCCGGGCGCGATGGCCCGGCGCGTCAGCGGACTGCCGCCAGTGCGGCAGCCGCGGGATCGTCAGTCAGATCAGGACTTCTTGAGCAGCGAGCACTTGGACTCGGCTACCGGGGTGAAAGCGTCTTCGCCGGGTACTTCCTTCAGGGTCTTGTACAGATCCCACGGGCTGGTGGACTCGGCCGGGGTCTTCACCTGGACCAGGTACATCGGGCGCATCAGTCGGCCGTCTTCACGGATCTTGCCGTCCTTGACATACATGTCGTTGATCGGGTTGGACTTCAGGTACTCCATGATCTTGGTGCCGTCGGTGGTGCCGGTTGCCTTGACAGCGTTCAGGTAGGCCGTGGCGGCAGAGTAGTCGCCGGCCTGCACGAAGCTCGGCGGACGCTTGATCTTTTCCTCAAAGCGCTTGGAGAAGGCGGTGGTTTCCGCGTTCTGGTTCCAGTACCAGGGTTCGGTCAACAGCAGGCCCTGGGCGCGGTCGATGCCAAGAGCGTGGATGTCGTTGATGTAGGCCACCAGTGCCGCCACCTTCATGTCCTTGTTGATGCCGAAGTCCAGCGCAGCGCGCACGCTGTTGGTAAAGTCGGCACCCGCGTTGGCCAGTGCCAGCACCTGGGCGTTGGACTGCTTGGCCTGCAGCAGGAAGGAGGAGAAGTCGGAGGCACCCAGCGGTGCACGCACAGAACCCAGCACCTTGCCGCCGCCAGCTTCCACCACGGCTGTGGTGTCCTTCTCCAGCGAGTGGCCGAAGGCGTAGTCGGTGGTCAGGAAGTACCAGCTCTTCAGGCCCTGATCCAGCAGCGCGCTGCCGGTCACGCGGGCCAGCGACACCGTGTCAAAGCCATAGTGGATGGTGTAGGGCGTGCAGTCCTCGTTGGTCAGGCGCGCCGTGGCAGCACCGACCGAGAAGAACGGAATCTGCTTTTCTGCAGCCAGCTTGGCCGTGGCCAGCGCGACGGCCGAGTTGGTACCGCTGATCAGCACCGTCACGTTCTGCTGGTCCACCCACTCGCGTGCCTTGGACAAGGCAATGTCGGCCTTGTTCTGGTGGTCGATGCTGACCAGCTCGATCTTCTTGCCCAGCACTTCGCCGCCAAAGTCGTCGATCGCCATCTGGATCGCTTCGGCGCCGGCCTTGCCGTCAGCATCGGCATAGACGCCAGACATGTCGGTGGTAAAGCCGATGCGGATCACGTCGCTACTGGCCGCGGAAGTGGTTGCTGCACCGCCGGAAGCTGCAGTCGAGGTGCCGGCCTGTTTGCCGCATGCAACCAGCATCAGCACGGAGGCGGCGATGGCAGTGAGAGCGGAAGCTTTCTTGAGTTTCATGGTGATGTCTCCTATTGTGTAGTAATAAATACCGGATGAAAAAACGTATCAGACGCCGAGCAGCTGGTTGAGCACGGGCATCTTTTCCTGCAGCTGGTCAGCGGAGAACTGCTCGATGATCTCGCCGTGCTCCATGACGTACATGCGGTCGGCCAGCGGAGCGGCAAAGTGGAAGTTCTGCTCCACCATCACCACCGTGTAGCCCTTGGACTTCAGCATGGTGATCATGCGCGCCAGCGCCTGCACGATCACCGGGGCCAGGCCTTCGGAGATCTCGTCGAGTAGCAGCAGGTTGGCCCCGGTGTGCAGGATGCGGGCCACGGCCAGCATCTGCTGCTCGCCACCCGACAGGCGGGTACCGGGGCTGTTCTTGCGACGTTCTAGGTTGGGGAACATCTCGTAGATTTCCTTGGTGTGCATGGGCGGCTGCGGCTGCTTGCTGCGCACGCGCGGCGGCAGGTAGAGGTTCTCCTCGCAGCTCAGGCTGGCGAAGATGCCGCGTTCTTCCGGACAGTAGCCCACGCCCATGTGGGCAATGCGGTAGGTGGGCATGCGGATGGTTTCCACGCCATTGACCTTGATGGAGCCACGGCGCTTGCCGGTCAGGCCCATGATGGCGCGCAGGGTGGTGGTGCGACCGGCACCGTTGCGGCCCAGCAGGCTGACCACCTCGCCCTTGTTCACGGTCAGGTTGACGCCGTGCAGGATATGCGATTCGCCATACCAGGCGTGCAGGTCGCTGATTTCCAGCACCGGGGCGCCGGTGGCGGCGTGGCTGGCAGCAGTTTTCTCGATTACGGCTTCCATCTCAGTGGGCTCCTTGCAGTTCGCCGGCAGTGGTGCCCATGTAGGCCTCCATCACCTGGGGGTTGCTGGACACGGCGGCGTAGTCGCCCTCGGCCAGCACGGCACCGTGTTGCAGCACGGTGATGGTGTCGGCAATGGTGGAGACGACCTTCATGTTGTGCTCGACCATCATGATGGTGCGCCCGGCAGAGACCTGCTTGATCAGGTCGGTGACGTGACCGACATCCTCGTGGCCCATGCCCTGGGTCGGTTCGTCCAGCAGCATCAGCTCGGGCTCCATCGCCAGGGTGGCGGCGATTTCGAGGGCGCGCTTGCGGCCGTAGGGCAGGTTGACGGCGAGTTCATCGGCGAACTGGTCCAGCTTGACTTCGGCGAGCAGCTGCATGCAGCGGTCGTTGAGCTGGTTCAGCACCTTTTGCGGACGCCAGAAGTGGTAGGAGACACCGAGCTTGCGCTGCATGCCCAGGCGGACGTTTTCCAGCACGGTCATGTGCGGGAAGACGGCGGAGATCTGGAAGGAGCGCACGATGCCCTTGCGTGCGATGGAGGCAGGTTCCTCGCCGGTGATGTCCTGGCCGTTGTAGATGATCTGGCCGGAGGTGGGCTTGAGGAACTTGGTCAGGAGGTTGAAGCAGGTGGTCTTGCCGGCGCCGTTGGGGCCGATCAGGACGTGGATGTCACCGCGCTGTACCTGGAGGTTGACCTTGTTGACCGCCACGAATCCCTTGAATTCCTTGGTCAGGTCCCTGGCTTCGAGAATGATGTCGCTCATCGTGTGTAATCCTTCTGTCCACAGGACGGAAAATGCCTGGCGGGGCAGGAGTGTGTTGTCGGGTACTTCATGGCATGACCCATTGGATGGTCTTGGCGGTGCCCATCAGGTAGTCCTGGTTGGCGTCGGCCACCTTGCGCAGGTACTCCCAGAGCACCTTGACCCGGGCCAGTTCGCGGCGGTCTTCCGGCGCGGTCAGCCAGAAGGTGCGCGTGACCTGGATCTCGTCCGGCAGCACGGGTACCAGGTTCTGCACGGTATGCGCCAGGAAGCAGGGGAGGAAAGCCAGACCGACACCGGCCTGCACTGCCTGGAACTGGGCAATCACGCTGGTACTGGAAAAGCAGGGCTTGACCGATGGCAGCCAGTCATGCAGTGTGAATTGCTGGCTGGTGAATTTCAGGTCGTCCACGTAATCGATCCAGCGATGCTGTTCCAGGTCACTGAGGGTCGTGATGGGGGCGTGGCGATCCAGGTATTCCCGCGTGGCATAAGGCAGCAGCCGATAGTCACACAGCCTGGAGGTCACGAACTGGTCGTTGCTCGGCCGTTCCAGCGATACCGAGGCGTCGGCTTCACGCTTGGACAGATTGATATTGCGTGGCATCGGCAGCAGCTCGACCGAGATGTTCGGATAGCGTGCGCAAAAACGGGCCAGATGCGGAGACAGGAAATAGCTGCCAAAACCTTCCGTCGCTCCCAGGCGGATATCGCCTGTGAGCGAGGTGAGATCATTGAAGACTTCGGATTCAATGGCAGCAATGGATATCTCCATCTTCTCCACATGCTCCAGCAACCGGTGGCCGGCAGCCGTCAGGCGGTGGCCCTGCGAGTTGCGATCGAACAGGCGTGACGCAATATCCTTTTCCAGCTGATGCAGGCGACGTGAAATGGTCGACTGGTCAATGCCCAGCAGGACAGAAGCATCCAGTGCCGATTGCGCACGCGCCACGGCCAGGAATATTTTCAGGTTGTCCCAATTGAAGCTGTTCATCGTCTGTCTGCGTCAAAAATCTCTGGAAACGGAAGTCCTCAACCTGCCTTTTGCAGCAGCTGGATCACGCTGGAGCAGTCCATGCCGCCCTTGCCGGACAGGCTGTGCGCGGCGTACAGGCTGCGCGCCATGGCGCCCAGCGGCGTGCTGGCACGTACCTGCATGGCATTGTCTTGCGCCAGACCCAGATCCTTCAGCATCAGGTCGGTGCCGAAGCCGCCGGTGTAGCCGCGGCTGGCTGGTGTACCGTCCATCACGCCCGGCACCGGGTTGTATTTCTCGAGCGCCCAGTTGCCGCCGGAACTGCGACGCATGATCTCGGCCAGTGCTTTCGGATCCAGGCCATTGGCCATGCCGAGTGCCATCGCTTCGCTGGTGCCGATCACCAGGATACCGAGCAGCATGTTGTTGCAGATCTTGGCGGTCTGGCCAGCGCCAATGGCACCGGCGTGGAAGATGTTGGCGCCCATTTTTTCCAGCAGCGGACGGGCACGTTCCAGCGCCTGGTCCGGACCACCGACCATGAAGGTCAGGGTGCCGGCAGCGGCACCGGCGGTACCGCCGGAGACCGGGGCGTCGATGAAGTCGTAGCCCTTGGCCTGGGCCGCGATGCCCACTTTCTGCGCGCTGGCAGCTGCGATCGTGCTGCAGTCGATGATCAGCGCACCGGCTGGCAGGATGTCGAGCAGGCCGGGGTGGCCGTCCTTGCCGAGGTACAGGGCTTCGACGTGGGCGCTGGCGGGCAGCATGCTGACGACGACGTTGGCCGTGCTGGCAGCGTCAATCGCGCTGGTGGCGATACTGACGCCTTCGGCCTTGACCGTGTCGCAGGCGGCCTGGGACAGGTCAAATGCCTTGACCGTGTGGCCGGCTTTCTGCAGGTTGATGGCCATGGGGCCGCCCATGTTGCCGATACCGATAAATGCGATGTTCATGACATTTCCCTAGGTGCTGATCCGGAGGCGAGCCCGGCTCGCCTTCAGGGGTTCATGGTGTGGCGGATCAGGACTTGTCCGACACCGGGTTGAACGCCAGGGAAACGTCTGTTGGTGCGGCGGCCGCATCAGGCCAGCGCTGGGACACCGTCTTGAACTTGGTGTAGAAGCGCGCCGCATCCGGGCCATACAGGTGGCCATCACCAAACTTGGAGCGGCGCAGGCCACCGAAGTTGAAGTAGGACACCGGCAGCGGCACCGGCACGTTGACGCCGATCATGCCGGCTTCGACTTCGTTCATGAAGCGGTGCGCCGACTTGCCGTCACGCGTGAAGATCACCGAGCCGTTGCCGTAGTCGTGGGCGTTGGTGATGGCGATGGCTTCATCCAGCGAGGCGGCGCGCATGATGCCACGTGCCGGGCCAAAGATTTCTTCCTTGTAGAATGTCATGTCCATGGTCACGTGATCGAACAGCGTGGGGCCAATGTAGTAGCCATTGGCGTGACCCGGAATCTGGATGCCACGGCCGTCGATGACCAGCTCGGCACCGGCGTCGATCGCCTCGGCGATGGCCTTTTCCACGGCGTCCTTGGACTGGGCCGACACCACGGCACCGAAGTCTGCCTTGGGATCGTTGTAGGGGCCGATATGCAGCGCCTTGATCTTCTCGATCACTAGCTCGCGCAGCTTGATGGCAGTTTCTTCGCCAACCGGCAGCAGCAACGAGATCGCCATGCAGCGCTGGCTGGCAGAGCCGAAACCGGCGGAGACAAAGGCTGCTGCAGCAGCATCCAGATCGGCATCGGGCATCACCACCATGTGGTTCTTGCCACCGGTAAAGGACGCCACGCGCTTGTTGTTGGCCGTGCCTTTCTGGTACACGTATTCGCCCACGCCGGTAGAGCCGACGAAGCTGACTGCGGCGATGCCGGGGTGCTCCAGCAGTGCGTCCACGACTGCCTTGTCACCGTGCACGATGTTGAACACGCCATCCGGCAGACCGGCTTCCTTCAGCAGGCGCGCCAGGATCATGGCTGCGCCCGGCACTTTCTCGGACGGCTTCCAGACGATGGCGTTACCCACGGCGATGGCCATGCCCATCATGACCATGGGCACCATGATCGGAAAGTTGAACGGAGTGATGCAACCGACCACACCGACCGGTACACGCATGGAGAAGACATCAATGCCGCCGCCGACGTTGACGGAAAACTCGCCCTTGGTGACGTGGGGTTCGTTGGTGGCAAATTCGATGCCTTCAATGGCACGGCCGATTTCGCCCTTGGCGTCGGCAATCGTCTTGCCGTGTTCGCGGCCGATGACTTCTGCAAGTTCGTCGGTGGCAGCAATCATCAGTTCACGCAGTTTGTACATCACGGCAATGCGCGTGGCATGCGAGGTCTTGGACCATGTCTGCGCGGCAGCGGTGGCGACCTGGACGGCCTGGTCCATGGTGGCCTGGTCGCCATAGGCGCAGCGTGCAATTTCTTCACCGGTGGACGGGTTGAAGATGGGGCCGGTGCGGCTGCCCTCGGGCGCCTGGATCTGTCCTGCAATGTAATGGCCGATGATGTCGCTCATGTTGTCTCCGTAAGTGGTAGTGCTCTGGTGTTCCTGAGGCAGGACGGGGCGTCATGCCTCTTGAGTACAAGCCAGGCGCGGGATGTGTCTGCTGCTTGACTCTGTCATTATTCTGAAACAGCGTTTCTGCATCCCAATTGCACTATTTTCACCTCTCATATGCATATATGCATAATCAACTCGGGTTTTCCTTGATTTGCAAGAGCGTTTCGGACCAATATTGAGTAAGAAACTCGGGTTATTGCTGATTTTTTGCCTATGTTTTCCGCAAAATTACGGGTGTCGCTTTCCATTACGGAAGTGGAGCCTAGGGAAAACGATAGTGGTTGGCGGAGAGGGAAATCCGTTTTTGCTCCTGAATTGCTGCGGTGCACATAAGGCATCCGCCAGTTTTCCATTAAAAAACCCCGCCGAGGCGGGGTTGTATCGTCAGTTCGAAAAGGGTCAGGTCGGGCGCTTCCTGAACCGCTCCACAAACGCCAGCCACTCGCCCACCATGCCACGGCGGAACAGCATCACGCAGATCACGAAGATGAAGCCGATCACCAGATTGACCTGCTCACCGAGGCTGTTGAACCAGTTCACGCCGGTCAGGTTGGCCAGGAAGTTGCCGATGTTGCCCAGGCGGTTCTCCAGGATCACCACGATGGTGGCACCTACCACCGGGCCCAGCAGCGTGCCCATGCCGCCAATCAGCGTCATCAGGATCACCAGACCCGACATCGACCAGTGCACGTCGGTCAGCGTGGCAAAGCCCAGCACCACCGTCTTGGTCGCACCGGCCAGGCCGGCCAGCGCCGCCGACAGCGTGAAGCACAGCAGCTTGAAGCGGTCCACGTCATAGCCCAGCGAGATGGTGCGCGGCTCGTTCTCCTTGATCGCCTTCAGGATCTGGCCGTAGGGCGAATGCACGGTACGGTAGATCAGCAGGTAGGCGGCCACCACGATGGCCAGCACCACGTAGTACATGGTGAAGTCGTTGTTCAGGTCCAGCACGCCGGCAATCATGCCGCGCGGCACGCCTTGCAGGCCGTCCTCGCCGCCGGTGAACTTGGCCTGCAGCGCGACGAAGAAGAACATCTGCGCCAGCGCCAGCGTGATCATGGCGAAGTAGATACCCTGACGGCGGATCGCGACATAGCCCATGATGACGCCGATGACGGTGGCAAAGGCGGTACCGGCGATGATGCCGATGACCGGATCGGGAATCACCTGGGTCATGACCCAGCCGGTGATGTAGCCGGCGCCGCCGAGGAAGGCGGCGTGGCCGAAGGAGAGCAGGCCGGTATAGCCGAGCAGCAGGTTGAAGGCGCAGGCAAACAGGATGAAGCACAGCAGCTTCATCATGAACACGGGGTACACCATGAAGGGTGCAGCCAGTGCCAGTAGCAGGAGGATGGCGTAGCCGATGGTCTTGTTCATTTGAAATACCTTCTGCAATTACTTCTCTTTGCCGAACAGTCCCGCGGGGCGGAACATCAGCACCAGCACCATGATGACGAACACCACGGTGGTAGAGGCTTCGGGGTAGAACACCTTGGTCATGCCCTCGATCACGCCCAGCGCCAGGCCGGTCAGGATGGAGCCGAGGATGGAGCCCATGCCGCCGATCACTACCACGGCGAAGACGACGATGATCAGGTTGGAGCCCATCAGCGGGCTGACCTGCAGCACCGGGGCGGCCAGCACGCCGGCAACCGCAGCGAGAGCCACGCCCAGGCCGTAGGTCAGGGTCACCATCAATGGCACGTTGATGCCGAAGGCCTCGACCAGCTTGGGATTCTCGGTACCGGCGCGCAGCAGGGCGCCCAGGCGCGTCTTCTCGATGATGAACCAGGTCGCCAGACAGACGGCGAGAGAGGCAACCACGACCCAGGCGCGGTAGTTGGGCAGCACCATGAAGCCGAGGTCGGTGGAGCCGCGCAGCAGTTCGGGGGCGCTGTAGGACAGGCCGGAGACACCGTAGTTGGTGCGCAGCAGGCCTTCAATGATGAGCGTGATGCCGAAGGTCAGCAGCAGGCCGTAGAGGTGGTCCAGCTTGTAGAGGTGCTTGAGCAGCAGTTTCTCGATCAGGATGCCGATGAAGAAGACGATCAGCGGCGAGAGGAACAGCATGACCCAGTAGCTGAGTCCCAGGTATTGGCCGCCCATCCAGGCGAGCATGGCGCCGAGCATGAACATGGCGCCGTGGGCGAAGTTGACGACGTTGAGCAGGCCGAAGATGACGGCCAGGCCGAGGCTGAGCATGGCGTAGAAGGAGCCATTGACCAGGCCGATCAGCAGCTGGCTCAGGATGCCTGCCAGGGGGATGCCGAATATTTCCATGGGAATGTGCAGTATTCAGGGGGAGAGGGGGCCGGGCGCGATGGCCCGGCGCGTCAGCGGACTGCCGCCAGTGCGGCAGCCGCGGGATCGTCAGTCAGATCAGGACTTCTTGACGAAGCTGCACTTGGAGTCGGCCAGCGGGGTGTAGGCTTCCTCGCCTGGCACGGCCTTCACTTCCTTGTAGTAGTCCCAGGGCTCCTTGGACTCTTCGGGCGTCTTGACCTGCATCAGGTACATGGTCTGCATCAGGCGGCCGTCTTCACGCACCTTGCCGTCCTTCACGAACATGTCGTTGATCGGCGTGCTCTTGATCACTTCCATCACCTTGTCACCGTCGGTGGTGCCGGCGGTCTTGACGGCGTTCAGCCAGGTGGTGGTGGCAGAGTAGTCAGCCGCCTGCAGCATGCTCGGCATGCGGTTGAACTTCTCGTAGAAGCGCTTGGCGAACTTGCGCGTGTCGTCGTTCTGGTTCCAGTACCAGCTGGTGGTAGCCAGCAGGCCCTGTGCGTCCTTCAGGCCCAGTGCGTGCACGTCGTTGATGAACACCAGCAGGCCGGCCAGCTTCATGTCCTTGGACAGGCCGAACTCGTTGGCCGCCTTCACGCTGTTGATGAAGTCGCCACCGGCGTTGGCCAGGCCCAGCACCTGGGCCTTGGACTGCTTGGCCTGCAGCAGGAAGGAAGAGAAGTCGGAGTTGCCCAGCGGCACCTTGACTGACCCCAGCACCTCGCCGCCGCCCGCCTTCACGATGTCGGCGGTATCCTTCTCCAGCGAGTGGCCGAAGGCGTAGTCAGCGGTCAGGAAGTACCAGCTCTTGTCGCCACGCTCGATCAGCGCCTTGCCGGCTACGCGTGCCAGCGCCACGGTGTCATAGGCGTAGTGCACGTTGTAGGGCGTGCAGTCCTCGTTGGTGATGCGGGCAGAGCCGGCACCGATGATGAAGTAGGGCTTCTTCTTCTCGGCCATGATCTTGGCCGTGGCCAGGGCGGTCGCGGAGTTGGTGCCACCGATCATCATCTGCACGTTGCTCTGGTCCAGCCACTCGCGTGCCTTGGAGGCTGCGATGTCGGCCTTGTTCTGGTGGTCGGCGCTGACCAGCTCGACCTTCTTGCCCAGCACTTCGCCGCCAAAGTCGTCGATTGCCATCTGGATCGCTTCGGCGCCAGCCTTGCCGTCCACGTCGGAGTAGACGCCGGACATGTCGGTGGTGAAGCCAACGCGGATCACGTCACCGCCAGCGGCCGGAGCGGCTGCCGTGGCGCCGCTGGCACCGGATGCTGCCGGAGCGGTGGTGCTGGCCTGCTTGCCGCAGGCAGTCAGCATCAGGATCGATGCAGCGATCGCGGTCAGGGTAGCGGTTTGCTTGATTTTCATGGTGTGTCTCCTGGGGTGTGTAATTGGAGTGCGTGGGTGAAAAAATGGGAAAAAGAAGGTGGGTGGATCAGACGCCAAGCAGCTGGTTGAGCACGGGCATCTTTTCCTGCAGCTGGTCAGAAGAGAACTGCTCGATGATCTCGCCGTGCTCCATGACGTACATGCGGTCGGCCAGCGGTGCGGCGAAGTGGAAGTTCTGCTCCACCATCACCACCGTGTAGCCCTTCTCCTTGAGCATGGTGATCATGCGTGCCAGTGCCTGCACGATCACCGGCGCCAGGCCTTCGGAGATCTCGTCGAGCAGCAGCAGGTTGGCGCCGGTGTGCAGGATGCGCGCCACCGCCAGCATCTGCTGCTCGCCACCGGACAGGCGCGTGCCCGGGCTGTTCTTGCGACGCTCCAGGTTGGGGAACATCTCGTAGATTTCCTTGGTGCGCATCGGCGGCTGCGGCTGCTTGCTGCGCACGCGCGGCGGCAGGTACAGGTTCTCCTCGCAGCTCAGGCTGGCAAAGATGCCGCGCTCTTCCGGGCAGTAGCCCACACCCATGTGGGCGATGCGGAAGGTGCGCATGCGGATCGTCTCCTCGCCATTGATGCGGATCGAGCCACGGCGCTTGCCGGTCAGGCCCATGATGGCGCGCAGCGTGGTGGTGCGGCCGGCACCGTTGCGGCCCAGCAGGCTGACCACCTCGCCCTTGTTCACGGTCAGGTTGACGCCATGCAGGATGTGCGATTCGCCATACCAGGCGTGCAGGTCCTTGATCTCCAGCACCGGGGTGGTGCTGCTGCTTCGGGTGGTAGACACGGGTTCGGTCACGGCTTGCATCTCAGTGGGCTCCCTGCAGTTCGCCGGCAGTGGTGCCCATATAGGCCTCCATCACCTGGGGGTTGTTGGAAACGGTGGCGTAATCGCCCTCGGCCAGCACGGCACCATGCTGCAGTACGGTGATGGTGTCGGCGATGGTGGAGACGACCTTCATGTTGTGCTCGACCATCATGATGGTGCGGCCGGCGGAGACCTGCTTGATCAGGTCGGTGACGTGGCCGACGTCCTCGTGGCCCATGCCCTGGGTCGGCTCGTCCAGTAGCATCAGCTCGGGTTCCATCGCCAGGGTGGCGGCGATTTCGAGGGCGCGCTTGCGGCCGTAGGGCAGGTTGACGGCGAGCTCGTCGGCGAACTGTTCCAGCTTGACTTCGGCGAGCAGCTGCATGCAGCGGTCGTTGAGCTGGTTCAGCACCTTTTGCGGACGCCAGAAGTGGTAGGAGACGCCGAGCTTGCGCTGCATGCCCAGGCGGACGTTTTCCAGCACGGTCATGTGCGGGAAGACGGCGGAGATCTGGAAGGAGCGCACGATGCCCTTGCGTGCGATGGAGGCAGGTTCCTCGCCGGTGATGTCCTGGCCGTTGTAGATGATCTGGCCGGAGGTGGGCTTGAGGAACTTGGTCAGGAGGTTGAAGCAGGTGGTCTTGCCGGCGCCGTTGGGGCCGATCAGGACGTGGATGTCACCGCGCTGTACCTGGAGGTTGACCTTGTTGACCGCCACGAATCCCTTGAATTCCTTGGTCAGGTCCCTGGCTTCGAGAATGATGTCGCTCATCGTGCTGCATACCGGTTGAATGTGGAACCGGCGCAGTCTACGCTGCAGAAAAGCACGACCGGACTCAGGTTTTCCCTGACAATTGCCTGAACCGTGATATGTGTGCTGAAGGCTTCGGCAGCCTTCATAGGGAGGTCTAAGGGATTACCCCTTGTGTCCGAAATTTTCCTTGTTACATTTATTAATCCGCATGGCTCATGGGGTCATGCCCCCAGGATCAGGGATTCAGTCGTTGCCGAACAGGTCGCGCGTGTAGACCTTGTGGGCCACATCGTCCAGCAGCGGGCTGTGGCGGTTGGCCAGGATCACGTCGGCCTGCTGCTTGAAGGCGTCCAGGTCGCGCAGCACGCGCGAGTTGAAGAAGTGCGATTCGTCCAGTGCCGGCTCGTAGACAATGACCTCGATGCCCTTGCCCTTGATGCGCTTCATGATGCCTTGCACGCTGGACGAGCGGAAGTTGTCCGAGCCGGCTTTCATGATCAGGCGGAACACGCCAACCACGCGCGGCTCCTTGCGGATGATTTCGTCAGCGATGAAATCCTTGCGCGTGATGTTGGAATCGACAATCGCGCGGATCAGGTTTTGCGGCACGTCGCGGTAGTTGGCCAGCAGCTGCTGCGTGTCCTTGGGCAGGCAGTAGCCGCCATAGCCAAAGGACGGGTTGTTGTAGTGCTTGCCGATGCGCGGATCCAGGCCGACGCCCTCGACGATCTGGCGCGTGTCCAGACCGTGCGTGGCGGCATAGGTGTCCAGCTCGTTGAAGTAGGCCACGCGCATCGCCAGGTAGGTGTTGGAGAACAGCTTGACCGCCTCGGCTTCGGTAGAGCCGGTAAACACCACCGGCACGTCCTGGCGCAGCGCGCCTTGTTGCAGCAGGCCGGCAAACTGGCGTGCGCGTACCGAATCTTCGCCGATGATGATGCGCGAGGGGTGCAGGTTGTCGTGCAGCGCCTTGCCTTCACGCAGGAATTCGGGCGAGAAGATCAGCTGCTCGGTGCCGAGTTCGCGCCGCATGCGGTCGGTAAAGCCGACCGGGATGGTGGACTTGATCACCATCACCGCCTGCGGTGCCAGCTGCATCACCTGGCGGATCACCACCTCGACCGAGCTGGTGTCAAAGCTGCCGGTTTCGGGGTCGTAGTCGGTCGGCGTGGCGATCACCACGTAATCGGCCTGGCGGTAGGCGTCCTGCGCATCCAGCGTGGCACGCAGCTGCAACGGCTGGTGCTGCAGGTAGTGCTCGATGTCGGCATCGGCAATCGGTGACTGGCCGGCGTTGATCAGGTCTACCCGCTGCGGCACGATGTCCAGCGCCACCACTTCATGGTGCTGGGCCAGCAGTACCGCAATCGACATGCCCACGTATCCGGTTCCGGCAATCGCAATCTTCATGGTCTTCCTTCGGCATTTGCTGCGGTGCACCAAGGTGACCGCCTGCAGGCATGGTATGAATCCGCTGTGGCAGGTTCGTGAAGGCTATTTGTCGTTTGCGTGACATGCGCTTGTCGGCTTGACAAGGGCTGTCGCGATTGGTTAGGGTGTACGGCTTTGTTCCTGAAACACCCGATGGCATCCCAACCTTCCCTGCTGAACAACAGCGAGCTGGCCGACCGCGTCGCCGAGCTGGTGCAAGACGCCTCGCCCGAAGCCTTGCGCGCGCTGCTGCGTACCCTGCACCCGGCCGATATCGCCGGCGTGCTGGAAGGCCTGCCCAAGCGGCAGCGCCTGCGCGTGGCCGCCGAGCTGGAGCCAGCGGCGCTGGGCGCGGTGATGATCGAGACCAGCGACAGCGTGCGCGAGCAGCTGATTGGCGCGACCAAGGCGCAGCGGCTGGCCGAGGCGATCCACGGCCTGGATCTGGATGCGCTGGCCGACCTGTACGACCGCTTGCCGCCGCAGGTGATGCAGGCGGTGGTGCGCGACATGAACGCACAGCGGCGTGAACGGCTGGACCAGCTGCGCCAGTATCCGGAAGACAGCGCCGGCGGCATGATGGATGCGGATGCGATCGTGGTCCGCGACGACATGCGCCTGTCGGTGGTGCGGCGCTATCTGCGCATGATGCGGCGCAAGCAGCAGAACGTGATGCCGGCGACGACCGACAGCCTGATGGTGATCGATGCCGCCGGGCGTTTCCAGGGAGTGCTGTCGCTGGTTGATCTGGTCTCGCTAGGCGGTGACAAGCTGGTGCGCGAAGTCATGGATACCAGTGTCGAGGGCGTGCCGGTGACGATGCCGGCGACCAAGGTGGCGCGCCGTTTCCGCGACCGCAACTGGGTCTCGGCACCGGTACTCGATGACCAGGGGCAGCTGCTGGGCCGGATCACGATTGACGACATGGTGGACGTGCTGGAGGAAGAGGCCGAGCACAGCGCGCTGGCCGCAGCCGGCCTGGATCAGGAATCGGACCTGTTCGAGCCGGTCGGCCGCAGCGTGCGCTCACGCGCCATCTGGCTCGGTGTCAACCTGTTCAATGCCCTGATCTCGGCCTGGATCATTGGCCGCTTTGGCGGCGCGATCGAGGCGATGGTGGCGCTGGCGGTGCTGATGCCGGTGGTGGCCAGCATGGGCGGCGTGGCCGGCAACCAGACACTGACCCTGGTCACGCGCGGCCTGGCGACCGAGCAGGTGAGCCGGCGCAACACCGGCGCGCTGATGCGGCGCGAGCTGGCCGTGGCCACGCTCAACGGCCTGTTCTGGGCGATGATCGTCGGTGCGGTGGCGCTGGTCTGGTTTGACAAACCGGCGTTGGCGGCGGTGTTTGCCATTGCGGTGTTCATCAACTTGGTCAACGGCACGCTGAGCGGCGCCATGATTCCGCTGCTGCTGCAGCGCCTTGGGCTGGACCCGGCACTGGCCGGCGGCGTGGTGCTGACCATGCTCACCGACGGCATCGGCTTTGGCGTGTTCCTGGCACTGGCGACGCTGTTCCTGCTGTAAGCCGGGCGTTCAAAGCTGCTCGAGCAGCGCCTGCACCACGCGCGGCACGCCGGTAGCGGCGCGTTCTTCCACGACGAACAGTTCACGGTCCGCCACGGACGGCCCCAGGTTCGGGTGCGGATCGATCAGCACGCAGAGCGCATCGTCCGGCGCAAATTCGACCAGCCCGGCAGCCGGATAGACCTTGAGCGAGGTGCCGATCACCATCACGATGTCGGCATCGCTGATCAGGTCCACGGCGTCCTCGATCAGCGGCACCGGTTCGCCAAACCAGACGATGTGCGGGCGCATCGGTGCGCCGGCCGGATCCTTCATGTCCGGCGGCTGGTCGCCATGCCACTCGATCACATGCGCTTCGTCATCCTGGCTGCGCAGCTTGGTCAGCTCGCCATGCAGGTGCAGCACACGGCTGCTGCCGGCGCGCTCGTGCAGGTTGTCCACGTTCTGCGTCACGATGTAGACATCGCAGGCTTCTTCCAGCGCGGCCAGGGCGTAGTGTGCCGAGTTGGGCTGCACGTCACGCAGCTGGCGGCGGCGCGCGTTGTAGAAATCCAGCACCAGCTGCGGGTCGCGGGCAAAGGCCTCGGGCGTGGCCACGTCTTCCACACGGTGGCCTTCCCACAGGCCGCCGGCACCGCGGAAGGTATCGAGTCCGCTGTCGGCGCTGATGCCGGCGCCGGTCAGCACCACGCAGCGCTTGCGGGAGGGGGTGTCCGATGTAGTCATGCCCTGATTGTGCGCGATTCCGGCGATGTCTGCCTGGCAGCAGGGCCGTGTGCAGGCCGGATAATGGCAGGGTTGCCGCTATCCAGAAGGAATCCCCATGCGCCTGCCGATCCGACGTCCCGAACCACTGCTGCTGGGCATGGCGCTGCTGGCGACCATCGGCTTGTGGCTGTTCATTGCCGTGGCCGAAGAAGTGTTCGAGGGTGAAACCGGCGCACTCGACCGCGCTATCCTGCTGGCTATGCGCGATCCTGCCAACCTGCAGCAGGCCGCCGGTCCGGCCTGGCTGGATCAGGCCGCGCGCGACATCACGGCGCTGGGCAGCACCTCGGTGCTGAGCCTGCTGGTGATCCTGGTCGTGCTGTTCCTCTGGCTGCTGGGGCGGCGCGGCATGGCGCTGTATGTGCTGCTGTCCACCTCGCTGGGCACTGGCCTGTCCTTTCTGCTCAAGGCGCTGTTCCAGCGGCCGCGCCCGGACCTGTTTCCGCACGGCGATACCGTGCTGACCACCAGTTTTCCCAGCGGCCACGCCATGATCTCGACACTGGTCTACCTGACGCTGGGCGTGCTGCTGGCGCGGCTATTGACCGAGCGCCGGCTGGAGATTTTCGTCGTCTCCTCGGCGATGCTGGTGGCGCTGCTGGTCGGGCTCAGCCGCGTCTACCTGGGCGTGCACTGGCCGACCGATGTGCTGGCCGGCTGGGCCGGTGGTGCCAGCTGGGCATTGCTGTGCTGGACGCTGGCGATGTGGGTCTGGCCGGGATTTGGTCTGCGCGACAGCCGCTGAGGCTCAGCCGGCGCGCACCAGCCAGCGCCGCAGCCAGCCACTGCCGGCATCAACCAGCAGCGACAGCAGCAGCATCGCCAGGATCACGCCGGCTGCCTGCGCGTAGTTGAACAGCGACAGCTCCACATAGAGCAGCTGGCCGAGCCCGCCGGCGCCGACAAAGCCGAGCACGGCGGCCATGCGGATATTCATTTCCCAGCGGTACAGCGTGTAGGCCAGCAGCTGTGGTGCCACGGCGGGCAGCGTGCCGTACAGGAATCCTTGCCAGCGCAGCGCGCCACTGTGCTGCAAGGCGGCGGAAGGTTGCGGCGGTGTGTTGTCCAGTGCCTCGCCATAGAGCCGGCCGAGCACGCCGGCGGTATGCAGCGCCAGCGCCAGCGTGCCGGCAAAAGCGCCCAGGCCGACTGCCAGCACTGTCAGCGTGGCCCAGACCAGTTCCGGCACCGAGCGCAGCACGTTGTTGACCATGCTCCAGAGCGGGCGTGGCCGTGCCAGCGCCAGCAGCAGCCCGAGCACGGCGGCGATCAGCGTGCCCATCACCGACATCGCCAGCGTCTCCCAGCTCGCCTGCAGAATCGTCAGCCACCAGTCCGGCGACAGGTCAGGTGGGAAAAAGCCGGCGACGAAATCGCGCATCGATTCCAGCGCGCCCTCGGCCCAGAGCAGGCTCCAGTCGATCTGCAGCAGGCGCAGGCTGGCCCAGACGCCAATCGTGCCCAGCAGCAGCGTCAGCAGGGTGCGCCAGCCAAAAGGTGCGTGCCGTGCCGCCGGTGGCGTATCGAGCCAGTGGCGCAGCCGGGACGAGAGCAGATCCGCCGCTGTGACCAGCAGCAGGAAGGCGATCAGGATGCTGGCGGCCTCGCTGCCGTTGAGCATTTTCATGGCCTGGTCCATCAGCTGGCCCAGGCCACCGGCACCGACAAAGCCCATCACCACCGAGGCGCGGATCGCGCATTCCCAGCGGTAGACGGTGTACGACACCAGTTCGCGCGCGGCCACTGGCAGCACGCCGTACAGCAGCGCCAGCGGGCGCCGTGCACCGGCATGGCGCAGCGCCAGGGCTGGCTGTTGCGGCACCGATTCCAGGATTTCGGCATAGACCTTGCCGAGCATGCCGCCGTAGGTCAGGCCCAGTGCCATGATGCCGGCCGCCGGACCGAGGCCGAACACGCGCACGAACACCAGCGCCCAGACCAGTTCCGGGATGCTGCGCAGCAGCGTCAGGATGGAGCGGCTCAGTGGGTTGCGTTGCAGCCGGGTGCGTGCCGCATTGCTGGCCAGATAGCCGAGCGGAATCGCCAGCAGCAAGGCCAGCAGCATGCCGACGGTGGCAATCGCCAGTGTTTCCAGCGTCGCCTGCCAGAGCAGGCCGAGGAAAAAGCCTTCGGTCGAGGGCGGCAGAAAGCTGCCCAGAAACAGGCCCATGGTTTCCAGGTTGGCCGGGTCCAGCAACAGGGCCGGCTGGATCTGCGCGGTGCGCCACAGCGGCCAGAGGATGATGATGGCGGCGATCAGCCAGCCAAGCCGGCGTGGCGCGGCGGGATCGCGCAAGGCGTGGTGACGAGCCTTTGCCATGTCAGCAGTGGCCCACCTGGATCGTGGCCTGGATCGGCTGTGCGGCGGGGGTGGCTTGCGGCGACTCGCCGGCATAGAGCTGTTGCAGCAGCGGCTGCGTGACTTCGGCGGCCGGCAGGTCAAAGGCGATGCGGCCTTCGCGCACGCCGACGATGCGGTCAAAGCAGCGCAGCGCTAGGTCCACCGCGTGCAGGCTGGTCACCAGCGTGGCCTGGCGCGCCCGTGCATCGTCCACCAGCAGCTGCACCGTGGCCAGCGCCAGCGTCGGGTCCAGCGCCGAGACCGGTTCATCGGCCAGCAGCAGTTCCGGTGCCTGGTACAGCGTACGGGCGATGCCGACACGTTGCAGCTGGCCGCCGGAGAGCTGGTCGCAACGGCTGAACAGCTTGTCGGCCAGTTCCAGCCGCGCCAGCGTCTGTTGCGCACCGGCCATGTCCTGGGGATACGCCAGCGACAGCAGGCTTTTCCACCACGGCCATTGGCCGAGCTTGCCGGCCAGCACGCTGGTGACGACGCGCTGGCGCGCCGGCAGCGGTGGCGCCTGGTGCACCATGCCGATGCGGCTGCGCAGCTGGCGCAGCGCGCGGCCACTGGGCACGGTTTCGCACAGGAGTCGAACCTGCCCGCTGGTGGGCACCAGCGCCGAGCCGAGCACGCCGAGCAGCGAGCTCTTGCCGGCACCGGATGGTCCGACCAGCGCCAGGCATTCACCTTGTCGGGCCGACAGCGTGATGTCGCTCAGGCCGGCATGGCCGTTGGCATAGCGCAGGCCGACCCCTTCGAGTGCGAAGGCCATGCGGTGCTTACTTCAGCAGGCCGGCGGAGCGCGCGGCCTGTTCGATCTTGTCGTAGTTGGACTTTTGCGTCGGGATGAACTTGCTGGCGCGCTGCAGCTCCAGGATCTGCTTGTGCTGCGGGTTGGCCGGGTTCAGGTTCAGGAAGGCGGCGCTGAGCTTGCGTACCAGCGCCGGGTCCATTCCGCCGCGCACGGTCCAGTTGTAGTCGTGGTAGCCCGGCGTGGTGTAGAACACGCGCACCTTGTTCGGATCGATCTTCTTCTGCTCGACCAGCTTGTCCCAGACCGAGGCGTTCAGCGCGCCGGCTTCCGCGCGGCCGGCGGAGACAAAGGCCGCGGTGGCGTCATGCGCGCCGGAATAGGCGACAGTGCGGAAATCCTTCTCGGGCTGGATCTTCGCCTGCTGCAGGTAGTAACGCGGCATCAGGTTGCCCGAGGTGGAGGAGGGCGAACCAAACACGAAGCGCTTGCCCTTCAGGTCGGCCAGGCTGCGGATCGCCGGATCGGTGGTGATGAATTTTGTGGTGAAACGCTCGTCCTCGGCGCGCTGCACGATGGGCGTGGCAGCTCCCTTGGTGCGGATATTGGCCTGCACATAGGTGAAGCCACCGAGCCAGGCCAGATCGATCTTGTTGGTGGCTAGCGCTTCCACCACGGCGGCGTAATCGGTCACCGGGGTGAACTGCACCTTCATGCCGGTCTGGGCTTCCAGGTACTTGCCGAGCGGCGCAAACTTGCGCTGCAGCTCGGTCGGGGCTTCGTCGGGGATGGCAGAGACGCGCAACACCTGGCTGGCAGCAGACGCCTGCAGCGGCGTCAGGAAGGCGGTCGCGGCTGCCAGCGCACAGGCAGTGCGCAGCGCCACACGGCGGGTAGCGTGGGACATGGGGTTCTCCGATTGGGATCAAGCCGCCGCCACGCGGAATCGTGGCAGCTTAAACAGCTGTGCCAGGAGGCACAAAAAAGCGCGGTACTCAGACCGCGCATGCCATTATAGAAAACTGCCAAGACCTGCCTGGCGTGTCAGATACCCGCCCCCGCATCGACAAACTCCGTCACCTTGCTCGGCCGCAGCCAGACGCGTGTGCCGGGGGCAAACTGCAGGCGCTGCTCCAGCTGGCGGTGCTCGCTGCGCGTGAGTTGCACATCGACCAGATGGCGATCGTCTTCGCGCTCGAACTCCATATAGCTGTAGGGGCCGACGATCTGGGTCTGCTTCCAGACCGCCGAGATGCTGCCTTGCGGCGCTGCCTCGTTGGCCAGCGCGGGCAGCACGTCGATCTGGTGCGGGCGCACATAGGTCGGCGTGGCGCCGCCTTGCGGGTGCAGGCGGTTGACATCGCCCAGAAACTCCATCACGAAGGGCGTGGCGGGGTTCTCGTAGACTTCGTTCGGGCTGCCAACCTGCTCGATGTGGCCGGCGTTCATCACCACCACACGGTCCGCCACCTCCAGCGCTTCTTCCTGGTCGTGCGTGACGAAGATGCTGGTCACGCCCATGTCGTGGTGGATCTGGCGCAGCCAGCGGCGCAGCTCCTTGCGCACCTTGGCATCGAGCGCGCCAAACGGTTCGTCCAGCAGCAGCACGCGCGGCTGCGTGGCCAGCGCACGCGCCAGTGCCACGCGCTGGCGCTGGCCGCCCGAGAGCTGGTGCGGGTAGCGCTTGCCCAGCGCGCCCAGCTGCACCTTGTCCAGCAGCAGCTGCACGCGTTCGGCGATGTCCTTTTTCGACGGGCGCTGCGCGGCCGGCAGTACTGTCAGGCCAAAGGCGACGTTATCGGCTACCGTCATGTGGGCAAACAGCGCGTAATGCTGGAACACGAAGCCGATGTTGCGCTGGCGCGCATCGGCATAGGTCACGTCCTCGTTGCCAAAGCGCACTTGGCCGCTGTCCGGCAGCTCCAGCCCGGCCAGCACGCGCAGCAGCGAGGTCTTGCCGGAGCCGGACGGGCCCAGCAGTGCCAGCAGTTCGCCGCTGGCAATGTCGAGATTGATGTTGTCGCACACCACGGTGCGGCCAAAGGACTTGTTCAGGTTCTGGATCGAAATCTGCATGGTTCTTGACTCTTATGTGGCTCAGCGGGCCGGCAGCGCGCGGCGCTCGACGATGAATTTCAGCACCAGCGTTACCAGGGCCAGCAGCGCCAGCAGGGACGACACGGCAAAGGCGGCGGCAAACTGGTATTCGTTGTAGACCACCTCGATGTGCAGCGGCATGGTGTTGGTCTGGCCGCGGATATGGCCGGAGACGATGGACACGGCACCAAACTCGCCCATGGCCCGCGCATTGCTCAGGATCAGGCCGTAGAGCAGCGCCCACTTGATGTTGGGCAGCGTGACGCGGCGGAAAATCTGCCAGCCGCTGGCACCCAGGATGCGCGCCGCTTCTTCCTCGGAGCTGCCCTGTTGCTGCATCAGCGGAATCAGTTCACGCGCCACGAACGGGAAGGTGATGAACACGGTGGCGATCACGATGCCCGGCACGGCGAAAATCACCTGCAGGCCGTGTGCTTCCAGCCAGCCGCCGATCAGGCTGTTGGCGCCATAGATCAGCACCAGCGCCAGGCCGGCAATCACCGGCGATACGGAAAACGGCAGGTCGATCAGCGTCAGCAGCACGCTCTTGCCGCGGAAATCGAATTTGGTGATGGCCCAGGCCGCGGCAATGCCGAAAATCGCGTTCAACGGCAGCGCGATACCGGCGGCCAGCAGCGTCAGCTTGATGGCCGAGAGCGCATCGGGATCGGTGATGGCGGCCCAGTACACCGCCAGGCCCTGGCGCAGCGCTTCATAGAAGATGCTGAACAGCGGTACCAGCAGGAACAACGCCATGAACAGCACGGCGATGCTGATCAGCGTGACACGCAGCCACAGTGGTTCCTGGTTGACGGGGGTGGGGCGTTTGGCAACAGCAGCAGACATGGGATTCTCCTCCGGTCAGACGGTCGCCGTGCGGCGACGGCTCCAGGCCTGCAGCAGGTTGATAGCCAGCAGCATGGCAAAGGCGGCCAGCAGCATCACCACGGCAATCACCGAGGCACCGGGGATATCGAACTGTTCCACCTTGCTGATGATGAGCAGCGCGGTGATCTCGGTCTTGAACGGGATGTTGCCGGCAATGAAGATGACCGAGCCGTACTCACCCAGCGCACGCGCAAAGGCGAGCGAGAAGCCGGTCAGCAGCGCCGGCGCCAGCGTCGGCAGGATCACGCGGCGGAAGGTCTGCAGCCGGCTGGCACCCAGCATGGCAGCGGCTTCTTCCTGTTCCTGGTGCAGGTCCTGCAGCACAGGTTGCACCGTGCGCACCACGAAGGGCAGGCCGATAAAGGTCAGTGCCAGCATCACGCCCAGCGGCGTGTAGCTGACCTTGAACGGCAGCAGGCTGCCGATCCAGCCATTCTGCGCATACAGGCCGGTCAGCGCGATGCCGGCCACGGCGGTCGGCAGCGCAAACGGCAGATCCACCATGGCATCGAGCAGGCGGCGGCCGGGGAATTCATAGCGCACCAGCACCCAGGCCACCAGCATGCCGAACACGGCGTTGATGCTGGCCGCCACCAGCGAGGCACCAAAAGTCAGCTTGTACGACGCCACCACCTGCGGGTCACTGGCAATGCGCCAGAACTGCGCCAGGCTGAGCTGGCCGGCGGTGAAAAACACGGTCGCCAGCGGGATCAGCACGATCAGGCTCAGGTACAGCACCGAAATGCCGAGCGACAGGTTGAAGCCCGGCAGAATGCTGTGGCTGCGCAGCAGCGGATTGCGCCAGGGGCGACGCGTTGCCGCCACGGCCGGCACTTTGGGGGCCGGCTGCGGGCGGGGGGCTTGGTCAAGAGGGGCGGTCAAGGTGGCGGAACTCATGGCGATACGGATCAGGCGATGGCAGCGGGCCGCTCAGGCGAGCGACCCGGGTGGCCGGGCTTACTTCTTCTGCTGGGCCACGGCCTGGTCGTAGAAGCCGCCATCGGCAAAATGGTCCTTCTGGGCCTGGCTCCAGCCGCCGAACAGCTCGTCCACGGTAAAGGTCTGCTGCTGCGGGAAGGCATCGGCAAACTTGGCCAGCACGGCTTCGTCACGCGGGCGCAGATGGTGCTTGGCGGCCAGTTCCTGTGCCTGCGGCGACCACAGGAAGTTCAGGTAATCGGTCGCGGCCTGGCGCGTGCCTTTCTTGTCCACCACCGGGTTGACGATGGCGACCGGGTTTTCGGCCAGCACCGTCCACTTCGGGTAGATCACCTCGAAGTTGTCGCCAAACTCCTTCTTGATCAGCGGCACTTCGCTCTCGAACGTGGCCAGGGCATCGCCGATCTGGCGCTGGGCAAAGGTGGTGGTGGCGGCACGGCCGCCGCCGTCCAGCACCGGCACGTTGGCAAACACCTGCGCGGTCTGGCTGCGTGCCTGGTCGGCGCTGGCGCCGGACTTCAGTGCCGAGCCCCACACGGCCAGCCAGGTGTAGCGGCCATTGCCGGCGGTCTTGGGGTTGGGAATGATGGGCTGCACGCCAGCCTTGGCCAGGTCGGCCCAGTCGTGGATCTGCTTGGGGTTGCCCTTGCGCACCAGAATCACCGACAGTGACGTATTGGGCGCGGCGTTGTTCGGGAACTTGCTCGCCCAGTCCTGGTCCACCAGGCCTTTGCCAGCCAGGAAATCGATGTCGCTGGCCTGGTTCATGGTGACGACGTCGGCCTGCAGACCATCAGCCACGCTGCGCACCTGCTTGCTGCTGCCGCCGTGCGACTGCTGCACCTCGATGCCCTTGTCCTTTTGGAACAGCGGGTTCAGTTCCTTGTAGAACTCCCGCGAGACGTCATAGCTCACGTTCAGCAGCTTGTTGCTGTCGCTGGCTGCAGCGGTCGCTTGCGAGGCCGGTGCTGCGGCCGAAGCAGCGCCGTCGCTGCCGCCCTTGGAGCAGCCTTGCAGCACCAGGCCGGTGCCGAGTGCGGCAATCGCCAGGCTGGTGCCGCGCAGCAGGCTGCGACGGCTGAAGGAACGGGAGGAGTCTTGGCGGGCAGAAGTCATGGCAATACGGAATCGGTTGGAATAAAAAATGGGTCAGGAAGCTATCCTAGGAGCTCCTGACCCAACAGGGAACGAATAAATAGTAGTTTTGTTATGTTGTTTATCTTATAAGGAGCGCTTATTTGCGTGCATTGGCAAAGATCTGGTCGTAGATACCGCCATCAGCAAAGTGCTCCTGCTGGGTCTTGGTCCAGCCACCAGACACTTCGTCAATCGTGAACAGCTTGACCTGGGCGTACTTGTCGGCAAACTCCTTCGCCACCTCGGCATCCGAGGGGCGGTAGAAATGCTTGCCGATCAGGCGCTGCGCCTCGGGCGTGTACAGGTAGTGCAGATAGGCCTCGGCGGCAGCGCGGGTGCCATTGGCATCCACGTTCTTGTCCACCAGCGCCACCGGCGGTTCGGCCAGGATGCTGACCGAAGGCGTGACGATCTCGAACTGGTCGCCACCGGCTTCCTTCAGCGCCATGTAGGCCTCGTTCTCCCACGACAGCAGCACATCGCCCTGGCCACGCTGGGTAAAGGTGATCAGCGAGCCGCGCGCGCCCGAATCCAGCACCGGCACGTTGCGATACAGCTGCGAGACGAAATCACGTGCCTTCTCGGCCGACTGGCCGTTTTTCTCCAGCGCATAGCCCCAGGCCGCCAGATAGTTCCAGCGCGCACCGCCGGAAGTCTTGGGGTTGGGCGTGATCACGGCTACGCCCGGCTTGACCAGGTCGCCCCAGTCCTGGATGCCCTTGGGGTTGCCCTTGCGCACCAGGAACACGATGGTGCTGGAGTAGGGCGTGCTGTTGTGCGGCAGGCGCTGCTGCCAGTCGGCCGGCAGCAGCTGGCCTTGCTTGGCCAGCACGTCGATATCGGCAGCCAGCGCCAGCGTCACCACATCGGCCTTCAGGCCGCCCAGTACCGACAGCGCCTGCTTGCCGGAGCCGCCATGCGACTGGCGGATGGTCACCGTGCTGCCGGTATCCTTCTGGTACTGCGCGGCAAAGGCCTGGTTCAGTTCGGCGTACAGCTCGCGCGTCGGGTCATAGCTGACGTTGAGCAGGGTGATGTTCTTGCCATTGCCAGAGGCGACGGCTGCAGGAGCCGATGCGGCACTGGCCGGCGCGGCGGCCGGGCTGCTGCCCTGTCCGGAGCAGGCCTGCAGCAACGCACCAGCCCCCATGGTGACCAGCAGGGCACTGCCGGAACGCAGCAAGGTACGACGTTGGAGTGAGCGGGGGGCGGCTTGGGAGTCAGAGCGTGTCATGATCGAAATTACCTTTCCAAAAAAGAAAAACCGGACAGATCTGCATCTTGTCCGGCTGCCTTCATTTTGAAAACGAATAATTTCTTGTTTTTTAATTTCAAAAAGTAATTTGAAGTAGAGGTCAGACGCCCAGTGTCACTACCACCGGCGTATGGTCACTCGGGCGCTCGTTGCGGCGCGGTGCCTTGTCGATCACGCAGGCCTGTACCAGCGGCTTGAGCGCGTCGCTGACCAGGATGTGGTCGATGCGCATGCCGTTGTTGCGGCGGAAGGCGAAGTTGCGGTAATCCCACCAGCTGTACGATTTTTCCGGTTGCGGGAACAGGCGCAGGCTATCGTGCAGGCCCAGGCCGATCAGCGCCTGCAGATGGGTGCGCTCCTCGGTGGTGCAATGGATGGTTTCGCGCAGGCCTTCTGGGTCCCACACATCCAGGTCGTCAAAAGTGATGTTGTAGTCGCCCATGACCAGCAGCTGCGGCGTGCGCAGCAGCTCGGCACGCAGCCATTCGCGCATGGCATCGAGCCAGCGCATCTTGTAGGCGAACTTGTCGGTGCCCGGCGCCTGGCCATTGGGAAAATAGGCGCCCACCACGCGCATCGGCTGGCCGTTGGGCGCGGTATAGGTGCCACTGAGTACGCGCGCCATGTCGCAGTCCATGCCCGGGATGTTGCGCACCACATCGACCGGCTTCTCGCGCGAGATCAGTGCCACGCCGTTATAGGTCTTCTGGCCAAAAAACTCGCAGTGGTAGCCGGCATCGACAATCGCCTGCAGCGGAAACTTGTCATCGGTCAGCTTGGTTTCCTGCAGCGCCAGAATCTCCACGTCCGGGTTGGCGGCGAGCCAGTCCAGCACCTGGGGCAGGCGGACGTTGAGCGAGTTGACATTCCAGGTGGCGATTTGCATGGTGCTGATATTCCTTTTCAAAAACAAGGGCTTGCCATCGTGTGACAAGCGCATGGAGGTGCTGGCTACCCAACTGGCGACCCAGCCAGCGGGCATTATCGTCCAGGCTCGGATTTACGGCCGGTGTCCCTGGCCATGCACCTGCTCCTGCTTCTCGAACAGGCGCCGTAGCGCATAGGCCCAGAGCGCGCCACCGGCGACCTTGGCGACAAACTGCAGGATCACGATCGATGGCATCAGCACGCCAAACGCCAGCGTCGGAAACGCCAGCGAATCGACGGCGGCACCGGCGATATTCGAGCGCATCGCGCGCTGCAGCCAGCTGCCCTTGCTGTAGGCAAACACCAGCCAGTCCACCAGCGCTGCCAGCGTAAAGCTGATGGCACTGGCGATGGCAATCTGGCCAGCCGCCGGGTTCAACAGGTAGGAGATCAGGCCGGATGCGGCGATCACTGCCAGCATTTGCCACGGTCGCACGCGCACATGCAGCCAGTCGCGCAGCGTCAGGTCCAGGCCGATCAGCACAAAGGCATTGATCGGCGAGACCCATGGCCCGAAAGCGGCAATCGTCAGGTTGGCCGCCACGACGGCCGCGGCATAAAGGAGAATGGCGAAGATCACGATGATTCCAACAGGGATGGGGTGCCGGCACGGGAAGTCCGGCGCGGCCATGGGATTTCCCCGATTGCGCCGCGCACGAATCGGCCCATGCCGCTATCATTCCGGCTGCACGATTTTCCTGGCTGGCAGGGCGTATTGTCGCCGCAGCTGCACCATTCCACCATGCATTTGCCTCCCCACATGACCCCCGTGGCGCTCGACAAGGCGTTCCGGCTTCTCAACCACGGCCCCACGGTACTGGTATCGGCGCGCCACGGCGGCGTCTCCAACGTGATGGCCGCGGCCTGGGTCTGCGTGCTCGATTATGCGCCGCCGCGGCTCACCGTGGTGCTGGACAAGTCGGCCAAGACGCGCGAGCTGGTGGAGCAGGGCGGTGGCATGGTGATCCAGGTGCCGAATGTGGCGCAGGTGGAGCTGACCCAGTACCTGGGCAGCCACAGCTGGCACGATGAGCCGGCCAAGCTGGCACAGGCCGGTGCCGGGCTGTTCGAGGTGGACGGCGTGGACCAGCCCTTTGTTGCCGGCTGTTCCGCCTGGCTGGCCTGCGAGCTGATTCCGGAAGCGCACAACCAGCAGAGTTACGACCTGTTCATTGCCAACATCACCGCTGCCTGGGCGGATGAACGCGTGTTCCACCACGGCCGCTGGCATTTCGAGCAGGCCGATCCGGCCCTGCGCAGCCTGCACCATGTCTCGGGTGGCCACTACTACGCGATTGGCGAAGCGCTGGAGCGCCAGGCCGATTGAGTGTGAGTGCCCTTCAGCGCTTGCGCTCGTAGGTCACGAACGCATAGCCCAGGCCATCCGCGCTGACATGCGCCTCGCGCGCGGTTTCCTGCCATTCCGCGCCCAGTGCCGGCATATGGGCATCGCCCTCGACATCGGCATCGATTTCCGTCACCAGCACGCGGCGCGCCAGCGGCAGGGCCTGCGTGTAGATCTGCGCGCCGCCCATCACCCAGGCGACCTCGGCATCGCCGCACAGCGCCAGCGCCTGCTCCAGGCTGTGCGCCACCTGCGCGCCCTCGGCCTGCCAGCCGGTCTGGCGCGTGATTACCACATTGATGCGGCCCGGCAACGGCCGGAAACGCGGCGGCAGGCTGTCCCAGGTCAGCCGGCCCATGATCACCGGCGCGCCCAGCGTCTGGCGCTTGAAATGCGCCAGATCCTCCGGCAGGTGCCAGGGCAGGCGGTTGTCCTTGCCAATCACGCCATTGCGTGCGCGGGCATAGATCAGGTGCAGATGCGGTGTATCGTGTGTCATGGAAGGACATTGTAGGAATTTGTGGCGTGGCCTGCCGATGCCGGCAAGCCTTGCTATAATGCCACGATGAGTGAAAAGCGAGCTGCCAGCCAGACCGCCGGGCTGTCCTATGCCCGGGAAAGCGACACCCTGCACCTGCAGGGGGACTGGACACTGCCGCACTTTGCCGCTCTCGAAGCCGAGGTCCGCCGCCTGCACACCGATCTGGGCGATGCCACCCGTATCGATGCCGGTGCCCTGGGCGCCATCGATACCGCCGGTGCCAGCCTGCTGCACCAGCTGCTGGGTGACGCGCGTCTGGCGGCCCTGGCGGCCGAAGATTCCCCGCTGCCCTCCGAACGCCGCGCCCTGCTGCAGGTGGTGGCACAGGCGCTGCAGACGACCGGCGAGCCGCCGCCGCGGCGCAAGCGCGTGCCGGTCATCGATACGCTGGCCGCGCTGGGCGAGCTGATGGCGGGCGGCTGGTCGCATGCCGTCTCCTTCATGGGCTTTATCGGTCTGGTGCTGGAACAGTCGATCCGTATCCTGTTCCGTCCCTGGCGCTGGCGTATCACTTCCTGGGTTGCCCACCTGGACCAGACCACCTTCCGCGCCGTGCCCATCGTGGTGCTGATGAACTTCATGGTGGGTGCCGTGGTGGCCTTTCTCGGCGCCACCATCCTGCGCGATTTCGGTGCCACGATCTACACCGTCAATCTGGTCGGTTTCGCCTTTTTGCGTGAATTCGGCGTGCTGCTGGCGGCCATCCTGGTGGCCGGCCGTACTGCCAGCGCCTTTGCCGCCCAGATCGGCTCGATGCGCGCCAACGAGGAAATCGATGCGATCCGCGCCCAGGGCCTGAACCCGATGGAGCTGCTGGTGATTCCGCGTGTGCTGGCCCTGCTGGTCGGGCTGCCGATCCTGACCTTTATCGCCATGCTGTCCGGCCTGGCGGGCGGCATGCTGGTGTGCGCGCTCGTGCTCGACATCGCGCCGCGCCAGTTCATGGCCATCATTCAGGAAAGCATTCCGGCGCTGCACTTTTACCTGGGCATGAGCAAGGCCCCGGTCATGGCCGTGCTGATCGCCATGATCGGCTGTGCCGAAGGCTTCAAGGTGCAGGGCAGTGCGCAATCGGTTGGCGAGCACACCACCATGGCGGTGGTGCAATCGATCTTCACCGTGATCCTGATCGATGCGGTGGCGGCGCTGTTCTTCATGGAAATGGACTGGTAAGCCATGCAAGCCACGGACACCCGCAACATCATCGAACTGCGTGGCCTGCGCACCCAGTTTGGCAGCCATGTGGTGCATGACCAGCTCGATCTGGATGTGCGCCAGGGCGAAATCCTGGGCGTGGTCGGCGGCTCCGGCAGCGGCAAGTCGGTGCTGCTGCGCACCATCGTCGGCCTCAACCGCGCGGCTGCCGGCAGTGTGCGCGTGTTCGGCAAGGATCTGCTGGCGCTGCCCGAGGCGGAACGTCGCCTGGAGGAGCGCCGGTTTGGCGTGCTGTTCCAGAAGGGGGCGCTGTTCTCGTCGATGACGGTGACGGAAAACGTCGCCATGCCGCTGATCGAGCATGCCGGCCTGTCGCGTGCCGAGGCCGAGCGCATCGCTGCCGTCAAGATCGCACTGGCCGGGCTGCCGGCCAAGGCCGGCAATGATTACCCGTCCGATCTGTCCGGCGGCATGATCAAGCGTGCCGCCCTGGCACGGGCGCTGGCACTGGACCCCGACATGCTGTTCCTGGATGAGCCCACCGCCGGCCTGGATCCGATCGGCGCGGCGGCCTTCGACCAGCTGATCCTGACCCTGCGCGATGCACTGGGTTTTACCGTGTTCCTGATCACGCATGATCTGGACACCCTCTACACCATTACCGACCGCGTGGCGGTGCTGTCGCAGAAACGCGTCATCATCAACGACACGCTGCAACGCGTCGAACAGTTCGACGATCCCTGGGTGCAGGCCTATTTCCACGGCCCGCGCGGCCGGGCCGCCGCTGCAGCGATCCGTTCTGCCACCCATTTGCCGGAGACATCCTGATGGAAACCCGAGCCAGACATGTGCTGATTGGCCTGTTTACCGTGCTTGCCACGGTACTGGCCCTGCTGTTCACCCTGTGGCTGACGCAACAGAGCGAACGCGACTTCCATTTCTACGATATCGCCTTCGAGGAGGCCGTGACCGGCCTGTCGCGTGGCAGCACGGTGGAGTTCAACGGCATCAAGGTCGGTGACGTGATCGACCTGCGCATCAACCCCAAGGACCCGCGCAATGTGTACGCGCGGGTGCGGGTGGAAAGCACGGCACCGGTGCGCACCGATACCAAGGCCAGGCTGGTACCGGTCGGCATTACCGGCACCTCCCTGATCCGCCTCACCAGCGGCGAAGACCCGAACAGCCAGCCGCTGGTCAGCACCGATGTCTCGATTCCCACCATCATGGCGACACCATCGCCCATGAGCAAGCTGCTGGCTGGTGGCGAGGACGTGCTCTACAACTTCAACGAACTGCTGATTGGGGCGCGCAACCTGTTCTCCCAGGACAACGTGGCCAGCCTGAGCAAGACGCTGGCGCACCTGGAGCAGACCACCAGTGCCCTGGCCGACAAGCAGCAGGGCATGAATGCGGCACTGGCCAACTTCAGCAAGGCCAGCGCCGAGGCCAATCGCGCCTTTGCCGAAATGAACAAGCTGATGCAGTCGAGTGACAAGCTGGCCAATGGCGAACTCAAGCAGAGCCTGGCGCGTGCCAATGCCGCCATGGCCTCGTTCGAAAGCAGCATGGGCACGCTGGATGCACTGGTCAAGGACAACCGGGGTGCCATTGACAGCGGCGCACGCGGTGTCGCCCAGTTGGGCCCGACCATGACCGAACTGCGCGGCACGCTGAGCTCGGTGCAGGGTGTGGTGCGCGAGCTCGACAACGACCCGGCCGGCTACCTGCTGAGCCGTGAACCGATGAAGGAATTCAAGCCATGATGCGTCTCCCGTTTCTGCGTGCGTCCCGCGTCGGCCTGCTGCTGGCAGCGGCTGCGCTGGCTTCGGCCTGCTCCATCCTGCCGGAGAAGGAGCCGGTGGATACCTACGCGCTGCCCGGTACCCTGTCCCAGCGCGCTGCCGGCGTGTACTCGGCCGGCATCAGCCCGGCGCTGCGCGTGGTGCGTCCGGTCGCCGGCGGTGCCATTGCCGGCAAGCGCATCGTGGTCATGCCGGAGCCGGACCAGTTCAGTGTCTACCAGGGCGTAGTCTGGAGCGAACCGGCGGCCCAGCTGGTGCGGGACCGTATCGTCGATGCCTTTCTGGCCGATGGCCGGTTGCCGTCCATCACCACCGATGAAGGCGTGATGGCGCATGCCGATCTGCTGCTGTCCAGCCAGCTGCGCGATTTCCAGAGCGTCTACGAGGACGGACAGCCGGTGGTGGTGGTGCGTCTGGATGCCCATCTGCTGAACGCCAGCACCAACCGCATCATCGCCAGCCGCAGCTTTTCCCACCGCCATTCGGTGATCGGCAAGGAGGTGCCGCAGGTGGTGCAGGCCTTTGGCGCTGCTACCGATAGCGTGGCCCAGGACTTGGTAGACTGGGCCGTGCAGCACGCTGCAACCCGCTGAACACGGATGCCCGACATGACCCTTTCCCGATTCCTGCTGGCCGGCAGCCTGGCCCTGGCCAGCCTGTCCGCCTCGGCACAAGCCCTGACCTTTGACAAGCCGGAAGATGCCGTGGCCTACCGCCAGCAGGCTTTCGGCCTGCTGGAAACCCACTTCAGCAACCTGACCGCGATGACGCTGAACCGTATTCCCTACGATCCGCTGCAGGCGCGTCTCGATGCCAACGCCATCCGCGTGCTGTCACGCCTGCCGTTCCATGCCTTCCCGGCGGGTACGGCGGCACCGCTGGCTGGTTCCCGCGCAACCGACCAGGTCTGGACCGCTGCCCCGCGCTATGCCGACAGCGCGCGCAGCCTGCAGCAGGAATCCGACAAGATCCACAGCGCCGTCGTGCGTGGCGACATCGCGCAGCTGCGCAAGACGCTCAATGACGCTGGCGCGATCTGCCGCAAGTGCCATGACCAGTTCCGGGCGCGTTGATTCCGGTCGTTGGCCAGGACTCAGTCGCCGCGCTTGAGCAGCACCGCCGCAATCGCCAGCATCACGCAGCCGGCTGCCACGATATCCTGCCACTGCGGCCATTCGCCCACGATCATCGCCGCGCTCAGGATGCCGATCAGCGGAATCAGCATGATGCTCATGGCGCTGGTGGACGGCGGCAGGGCGCGCGCAAGGCCAAACCACAGGACCTGCGCCGCGCCATAGTTGATCAGTACGCCATAGGCCAGGCTGATCCAGACCGGCAGGCTGAAATCATACGATTGCGGTGCCTCAAACAGCCAGGCCAGGATCGCCATGCAGACTGTGCCAAAGCCGAGCAGCCAGACAATCAGTGCCTCGTTCGACAGCGTGGTCTGGGCGCGGCGCATCCAGATCGTGCCGAGCGCCCAGGCAAAGGCCGCACCCTGCATCCACAGGATGCCGGCCGGGCTGCCAGCCAGCCGTTCCAGTTCGTTCGACAGCAGCAGGCCAATGGCGAGCAGCACGGCGGCTACCGCCACGCCCAGCCGCAGCGTCAGCTTCTGCTGGTAGAACAGCACCCCGATCAGCACGGTCCAGACCGGCATGGTGAAGCCGAGAATCGCGGCACGACCGGACGGCAGCTGCTGCAGGCCGAAGATCGACAGGCCATGCCAGCCCAGCATATTGGGCAGGGCCAGCACGCCAATCGTGGTCCAGTCCTCCCGCTTCTGCGGCATCAGCCGCACGCCACGTGACTTGAAATAGAGGGCCAGGCAGAGCATGCCCAGGCCCATGGTGATGGTGCGGAAATGCAGCGGCTGCAGCTGTTGCAGCGACAGCTTCATCATCGGCCAGTTCACCCCCCACATCAGGGTAAGGACCACCAGCGCGATCAGCTGCTGGCGGCTCAGAACAGTTTTTTGCATGATGGGGGAATCAGACTGCCATCGGTGCCGTCAGCGGCGCATGGTGCTCGTAGCCTTCCAGCCAGAAGTCGGACGGCTCCACCAGCTCCAGCCACTTCGGCTGGTACTGGCCGGTCACGGCGTAGTCGGGAATGCGGTCTGACAGCACCAGCTTCGGCGCCGCGAACGGTTCGCGCTGCAGCTGCTGCTGCAGCATGTCGACGTGGTTCTCGTAGATATGCGCATCGCCGATGAAGTAGCTAAACCAGCGCGGCGTGTAGCCGGTCAGGCGACCCACCAGATGCAGCAGCGCCGCGCCTTCGGTCAGGTTGAACGGCGTGCCCAGGCCGACGTCATTGCTGCGGATATACAGGCACAGCGAGATCTCGCGTTTTTCCTGGTTCACCAGGAACTGGTACAGCAGGTGGCAGGGCGGCAGCGCCATTTCCTCCAGCTGTGCCCAGTTCCAGCCGTGGAACAGGATGCGGCGGCTGGTCGGGTCGTTCATGATCGTGTCCAGGCACTGGCGCAGCTGGTCGATCGCCTTGTATAGCAGTGCATGCGGGCGTTCCGATTCCAGCACCGTGCCCAGCTGGCGGTAGCCGCGTTGCTCGGCATCGGCAATCTGGGCGGCACTTTGCGGCAGCGCCAGATCCACCAGCTTGTAGGCCGGCCAGGCACGCCACTGCACGCCGTACACCGGGCCCAGGTCATCTTCCTGCAGGCGATAGGGGTTGGCCAGCCAGGCGGCGTTCTCGTTGGCGTTCTGGTCCCAGACCTTGCAGCCGAGCGCGCGGAACTCGGCCGCATCGCGGCTGCCGCGCAGGAATCCCACCATTTCGCCAATCGCCGACTTGAACGCGAGCCGCTTGGTCGTCACCGCCGGAAAGCCCTGTTGCAGGTCAAAACGCATCATCGCGCCCGGGATGCTGCGCGTGCGGATGCCGGTGCGGTTGTCCTGCCAGGAGCCATTGTCGAAAATGTCCCGGACCAGATTCAGATACTGTTGCATGGTGGAAAGTGCCGGTCAGCCGCAGTGCGGGACCGTGGTGTCTAGGTCATGGTGGAAGACGGCCATGATAGCAGCCGCGCCCTGCGGCAGCGCTTCAGACGGCAGAAGCCATACCGGCAGCAGGTGCCACTATTCAGCCCAGCAGCCCCTGCAGTCCGCGCCAGCCCATCAGCAGTGCCAGCACCGACAGCACCAGCAGGCACAGCAGCCGGAAATGCCCGAAGGCCATGCGCTGGCGCAGTGCCAGTCCAGCCAGCAGGCCGATCACGGCGGCCAGACACAGCAGGCCGATCATGTCCCAGCCCAGCGGCAGCTGCTGCAGCACCGGCCATAGCACCAGCAGTTGCACCAGTTTGCTCAAGGCAAAGCACAGGTTGGCAGCCTGGGCAATCTCATGCCGATCCCGGCTCTGTGCCAGCAGCACCATCATCAGGATCGATGACATCGCATTGGTGGCCCCGCCCACTACGCCGGCCAGCAGGCCGAGCAGCAGCGTCGCCGGCAGGCCTTGTGGCAAAGCCGGCAGGTCGCGCCGCAAGGAGCTCAGCACATAGAAGCCGGTCGCCAGCGCCAGCGCCAGTTGCAGCCAGGCCGCCGGCAGGATCAGCAGCAGGTAGACGCCGAGCAGGCTGCCGGCCACACTGGCCAGCGCCAGCGGCGCGTAACGGCGGATCACGGCTGGCAGCCTGTGCGGTGGCAGCAGGCTGCCCAGATTCAGCAGCAGCGTGGGCAGCAGCGTCAGCGCTACCGCCTGCGGCAGCGGCATCACCAGCGCCAGGGCGGCTGTCGTGATCAGAGGAAAACCGATGCCGACCATGCCATGCAGCACGGCGGCTAGGGCGAATATGCCCAGCAACAGGCTGGCCGACATCAGCGCAGCACGCGTCCGGGGTTCATGATGCCCTGCGGATCCAGCGCCTGCTTCACCGCCTGCATCAGCTGCAGCGCCACCGCTGATTTGTAATCGGGCAGGGTGTCACGCTTGAGCTGGCCAATGCCGTGCTCGGCGCTGATGCTGCCCTGGAAGCGCTGCACCGCATCAAACACCAGCGTGTTGATCGCCGGCTCCTGCTCGCGCAGGAACAGGGCGGGATCGACATCCACCGGCGCCTGCACGTTGTAGTGCAGATTGCCATCGCCCAGATGGCCAAAGTTGACGATGCGCACGCCCGGAATCGCGGCGGCGAGCGCGGCATCGGTTTGCGCCACGAAATCGGCAATCGCCGAGATTGGCAGTGAAATATCGTGCTTGATATTCAGGCCTTCTTCCGCCTGCGCCAGCGAGATGCTTTCGCGCATGTGCCAGAGGTTCTGCGCCTGCGTCAGGTTCTCTGCCACGATGGCGTCCGTGACGCAGCCCTGTTCCATGGCCGATTCCAGCAGTGATTCAAACAGCGTGCGCGCATGTTCCTCGCTCTCCTGGTCGGAGTTTTCCAGCAGCACGCAGTAGGGCGTGTCCTGGTACAGCGGTACGCGCAGCTGCGGAAAATGCCGGTCCACCAGCTCCAGCGCAAACTGCGCCATCATCTCGAAACCAGTCAGGCTGGCACCGAGTCGTGCGCGCGCCAGGTTCAGCAGCTCCACCGCGGCCTGTACCGAAGGCACGGCGGCCCAGGCGGTCAGCTGCGCCTTGGGCTGCGGGTAGAGCTTGAGCGTGGCTGCGGTGATCACACCCAGCGTGCCTTCGCTGCCGATGTACAGGTCGCGCAAGTCGTAGCCGGTATTGTCCTTGCGCAGGCCGGACAGCATGTCCAGCACTTCGCCCTGCGGCGTCACCACTTCCAGGCCCAGGCAGAGTTCACGTGTATTGCCGTAGCGCAGCACTTGCGTGCCGCCGGCATTGGTGCCGAGGTTGCCGCCAATCGTGCAGCTGCCTTCCGATCCCATGCTGAGTGGAAACAGCCAGCCGGCTTCGGCCGCGGCCTGTTGCAGCTTCTGCAGGATACAGCCAGCTTCCACCGTGATGGTCTGGTTCGCCACGTCGATCTGGCGCACGCGCTCCATGCGCTGCAGGCTCAGCACGATGTTGCGACCGTCCGCTTCAGGCGTCGCGCCGCCGACCAGGCTGGTATTGCCGCCTTGCGGCACGATGGCCACGCCGGCTGCGGCGCAAGCCCGCACCACGGCCGCCACTTCCGCCGCCGTACCCGGCCTGGCTACGCACAGCGCCTGGCCGCAATAACGCTTGCGCCAGTCCTGCAGATGTGGCTGGGCATCGTCGCCGGTCAGCACATGGGAAGTGCCCAGTAGCGTCTGCAGCTGCTGGAGAAAATCGTCGTTATCGGGGGAGTAGGCGGGGCGGGATGCGGTCATGGCCGACATGATACCCCTGCGCCATGTCAGGCGCTGCCGCTCGGCTTGTCCGTGACCGGGGCGGCTTCGGCCTGCTGCACGGCTGCGGCGTTTTCCTTCAGCACGTTGGCAAAAAAGCTGCGCGCCGCGCGGAAGCGCAGCCGCACATGCAGGCTGCAGGAGACAAACAGCACCAGGCACAGCACGATTTCGGCGATGGCGTAATAGCGGATCGGTGGCGGATCACCCCAGGCGCGCACCACGCCTTCACAGAAATAGAGCCAGATCATCAGGCTGACCCAGCGGTAGGTGTACATGCGGTTGCGCAGCAGGCCGGCCAGCGGAATGCACAGCGGCAGCGCCTTCAGCGCCAGCCAGGAGCCTCCCGGACGCAGCGGTGCCAGCCACAGTTCCCAGGCCAGGCACAGCGCGATCAGCGCCATCAGGCTGCCCACGGCAACATAGCGCGTCCAGCGGATCGCGGGAGTAGGGGGGATGACCTGCAGGCCGTCGGAAGCGGTGGTATCGGGCGTCATGGATGGGGAAATCGGAGCGCGCAGGATCGCGCAATGCTGGCATCATAGCGCCATGCAGATCTTCCGCACGCTGAACCACTGGAAGGCTAGGCTTTCACACCTGGTGCTGGACTTCCCCCTGCGCGATACCCTGCTCATGCTCTGGCAGCGCTTTCGCGAAGACCATCTGGCGCTCACCGCCAGCAGCCTGACCCTGACCACGCTGATGGCCATGGTGCCGTTCTTCGTGCTGATGCTGGCGATTTTTACCGCCTTCCCCATGTTCGGCCGGCTGCGCCACGCCATCGAGAGCTGGATGGTGGACAGCCTGATCCCGCCCGCCATCGCGCAACCGGTGCTGGAAGGGCTGATGAGCTTTGCCAGCCATGCCGGCAAGCTGGGGACCGTCAGCATGCTGCTGTTCGTGCTCACCGTGTTCAGCCTGATGTCGGGCATCAACCAGCACCTCAATGCGATCTGGCGGGTGCGCAAGCCGCGTCCGCTGGGGCAGCGCATCCTGATCTTCTGGGCTGCCGCCACCGTCGGCCCGGTGCTGCTGGGCGGCAGCATTGTCACCACCTCCTATCTGCTGTCGCTGTCGCGCGGCTGGGTGACCGGCATACCGGTGGTCACGCCGGGCGGGCTGCAGGTCCTGATCGACCTGATCGAATTCGGCCTGATGGCGCTCAGCTTTGCCGCGCTCTACCATTTCGTGCCCAACACCCAGGTGCGCTGGTCGCATGCGCTGGCTGGCGGCGTATTCACGGCAGCAGGCATCACGACCGGCCAGCAGCTGATCGGCTGGTATCTGAAGTCGGTGCCCTCGATTTCCGTTGTCTACGGCACGTTCGCCGCTGTGCCTATCCTGTTGATCTGGCTGTATCTGACCTGGATCGTGATCCTGCTGGGCGCGGTGGTTGCGGCCTACCTGCCGAGCCTGCTGGACGGCTTGCGTCGTCACGGCCAGGGCAGGGGCTGGCAGCTGCAGCTGGCGATTGAACTGCTGCGCCGCCTGCACCAGTCCCAACAGGAGCCGCGCCGGGGGGCCACGCTGCAGGAATTGTCGTGCGGTCTGCGTGTCGAGTCACCGCAGCTGGAATCGGTACTGGAAGACATGGCGGCGCTTGACTGGGTGGCCCGGCTGGACGAGGACAATGCCCGCTGGGTGCTGATTGCCCCGGTGGCACAGACCCGCATGCAGCCGCTGATCGAGCGCTGGCTGCTGCCACGCACGCCCCAGCTGGAGGCGCTGTGGCGGCATCCGCCGGAAGAGGTCACGCTGGCCGATGTGCTGCACAGCCCTTACGGCCCCTGATTCCGGCTGCCGCAGCCTCAGGGCCGTGCTGGCCTGATCGGCCGCAGCTGTTCGTCGGCCATGCCGACCAGCAGCGCACGGCCATCGTCGCGCAGGCGGAATTCGCCATAGCGTGCGGCTTCCCAGGCCTGCGCCTCGCCTTCGCGGAAATACCAGGCATTGGTCACCAGAACCGGCATGCCATGCTGGTGGCGCAGCGCCATGCGTCGCTCGTTGGCTTGCAGGGGCGGCTTGCTGTCATCGCGCTCCAGGCGCACGATGGTTGCCACACCACGCGCATCGAGCTGGAACACGGCATGGCGTGCTGGCGGTTCGGGCTTCCAGTCCTGGTTGTCCGGCTCGGGCTGGTCCAGGCTGCCCGGCGCATCGGGAGCGCTGGCCGTTGCGTCGGGCGCGGGTTCCGGTTCGGCCAGGCTGCGTTCGCCAAGCGGCAGCGTCGGATCAATTGCAAACGCCAGTGCCATATAGTCGCCCTGCACCAGCGAACGCGGATCGACCGGGGCCAGCCGCACCAGAATGCGTTCGCCGTCGCGGATCAGGGCTTCGTTGCTCTGGATGCCGGGCAGGATCACGGCGGCGGTGGCCAGTGCCGTCAGCGGAATCAGGTGCCGCAGCTGTGGTATGGGCAGGCGGGGGGCAGTAGCGGGGACGGCTGGCTCAGCGGCTGTTCGGCGTTGCTGGCGCACGCGCATCCAGGTCGCCAATGCCGCCAGCAGCAGGCCGGTCAGCAGCAGCATGCCGGCTTTTTCCAGCAGGCTGAAATGGATCTGGTAATAGAAGGCACCGATCACCCAGAGCACGGCAGCCACGGCGGCAGCGGCCAGACGCCAGCGTCCGGTCGCGCAGCAGAGCGCCAGATAGCACAGCGGTACGCCCAGCGAGGGCAACAGCGCCGAGGCGAGCAGCAGCAGGGCGGCCAGTGCCACCATGGGGGGCTGGCGCCATTCTGGCCAGGCACGCCACAGCGCGGTGCTGCCCAGCAGGGCAAACAGCAGCGACATCAGCGGCAGCCACCAGCTCCAGAAGTTCCAGCCCGGACCGCTTCCCGGCAAGCCCATGGCCATGCCCGGGCCGCCACCCAGCAGGCCGGTCAGCAAGAAAGTGTTGCCGGCTTCCAGCATGTGCTGGCCCAGCACTGCCAGCATCCAGCCGGCCAGCCAGCTCTCGGCTTTTTCCAGCCGCTTCCAGGGCAGGGACAGGCCCTGGCGTTGCAGCCACCAGATGCCTGCCGGAAATACCAGTGCCACCAGCGGATTCAGCCAGGCCAGCGCCCAGGCGGGTGCCTCCTGGCCGATAAACAGGAAGCTGTCCGTGCCCGTCAGCTGGACGATCAGCCAGGGCAGCGTCACGCACAGGCCGGCACCCATCAGCAAGACTAGCCAGGTCTGCCGCAGCAGCCAGGTGCTCAGCAGCATCAGCAACGTCAGCACAGACAGGCCGGCAACGAACTCACGGGTGTCCAAGCCCACGCGCTCCAGGGACAGTGCCGTAAAGACGCTGGCCGCCAGCATGCCCGTCAGCAGAAAGGCATAACAACACTGCTCAAGAAACAGGCTGCGTCCACCGGCGCGCAATCCGGCCAGTGCCAGCGCCACCATGAGAAAACCCAGGACAGCACCTGCTTCGGGGCTGGAGCCCGAGACAAAAAAGGCCAGCGCCATGGGCAGCACGGCCAGCCAGCCGCCCAGCGCCGACAGCACAATCAGCGAAGCGGGACGTTGCCCGGCGGCATCCGGCCGGATTGCTGCCAGGGCCTGCTCCGCAGAGGGCCACCAACCTTGCGTCACGCCGTGGCGCAGGGCACGCGCCAGCCCGTCTGCCTGTGACCCGGCCAGCAGATCCGCAAGCCTGTGCATGGGCGCGGAAGCCTGTCCCGCAGGTTCGGATCGGCTCATGCCCTGGCGTTGCGTGTGCAGACGCATCAGTCCCGCCACGGTCAACCCCAGCAGCAGCAACCCGACCAGGCCGATGCTGAACAGGCTCAGAAAATCCTGCAGCAGAATGCTGCTGACCTGGGCCATGGCCAGCACCAGCAGGCCCAGTGCCACTGCACTCAGGTTCATCAGGTCATGGTGCGCAGGCCGCCCATACCAGAGTCCCAACAGCAGCAATAGCAGCACGGCAGGCAGCAGGCTGTACAGCGTCGTCAGCGGTTGCTCCATGCGGGCTCCCGACAGTGCCAATCCGGTGGCCAGCAGCACCAGCAACAGCAAGGCCACGCGTGCGCCCAGGCGCGAACTGCCGGTCCAGGCCTGCCAGGCCGGCTGCAAGGCCAGCCACCACAGGCCGCCCAGGCCCATGGCCAGCAGCTGTGTCAGCAGGACAGGGCGATCCTGCAGCCAGAATCCGCCCTGGATCCGCTCATGTGCCCACAAGGTGATCGCCAGATGCGCCACCACCAGCCAGACGATCCACAGCAGCGGATGGCGCAGTCCCAGACAGAGCGGCAGTGTCAACGCTGCCCACAGCGCAAACAGCTGCCAGGTATCGGCTCCGGTCTGGTAGGTCTGGCCAAAAAACGCCAGCAAGCCGCCCACACTGGCCAGCGCCAGCACGCCCAGTGCCGTTGCCAGCAGCGCACGCCGACCGGACAGCGCCCAGCTCGCCAGCGCCGTCAGCAGCACGGCCAGTCCCAGCAGCACAAAATGCGTGCTGCGGCTCCAGTCGTCCCAGTTGGCAGCAATCGCCATCAGCAGGCCAAAGCCGCTCAGCGATGCGGCCAGCAGCACCAGAATGCGCTGCAGCAGTGGCCATGCACCGGGCGGCGGCTGTTCCAGCGCGGCACTTTGATGCAAGGCCTGCTGCTGCGGCAGGGTCAGCGAAAAGCTCTGGGCCAGGCGAGCCAGTGTGATACGGGGCAACATCAGTCAGTCACTTCACTCAGTTGATTCCATCCGGTTTCAGCACAACTGCTCGCGCATCGCCAGCAGCACGCCGTCCGGCGCTTCCGTCATCAGGCTGTGGCCGGCCGGCAGCGTCACCACATGCGCGCTGGCGGCCGCATCCACCAGCGCGCGTGCCGCCCTGGGGGGGGGTCATCTGGTCGGCGCTGCCCAGGATGAACAGCACCGGACAGCTCACCTTGGCCATGTCTTCCAGACCCGTTGCGTAGCTGTTGCAGGCCTGGAAACCTGTCTGGAACACGTTGTGTTCCGGGTTGCTCGCCAGCACCCGGCGCATCAGGGCGCGCGCACCGCCATAGGTCCACAGGCCGTTGTTCATGCCCTGGCCTGTCACCGGGCTGCACAAGCTGGAATGCGAGAACTGGTTCACCATCGCAATCGCCTTCTCCGGTGCCGATGCCGACATCTCCAGCAAGGCAGGGGCCACCGGCATCGGAAACGCCGTTCCCACCAGCACCAGCTGGCTGACACGCTGCGGTGCCAGGCTGGCCGCGTGCAGCGCAATCAGCGAGCCCCAGCTGTGGCCTGCCAACACCGCCTGCGGCACCTGCAGCTGGTCCAGCAGCGCCAGGATCGCTTCTGCCGCCTCGGCCACGCTGGCTGGCGGTTTTCCCTGGCTGCGGCCATGGCCCGGCAGGTCAATCGCCAGCACGTTATAGCCATGGTTGGCAAACCAGCGGCTCTGCAGCGCCCAGACACTGTGATCGTTCAGCACGCCGTGTATGAACACCAGCGTCGGCTTGCCCGCGTCAAATGTCTTGCCTCCGGTGTAGGCATACAGGCTGTGTCCGTTGATTGCGTAGTTCATGCGCGTGCTCCCGCCTTTTCTGCCGCCTTCAGGGCGCGTTTCAGATCATCGATCAGGTCATCGGCCTCTTCCAGTCCGATCGACAGGCGGATCGTGCCCGCTCCGATACCGGCCTGGGCCAGGGCCGCATCATCCATGCGGAAATGCGTGGTACTGGCCGGGTGGATCACCAGACTGCGGCAATCGCCCACATTCGCCAGATGGCTGAACAGCTTCAGGTTCTCGATAAACACGCGGCCCTGTGCCCGATCTCCCTTGAGATCAAAGCTGAACACGCTGCCGGCACCACGTGCACCCAGCCGCAGCAGGCGTTCTGCCGCGGCATGACTCGGGTGGCTTTCCAGCAGCGGATGCCCGACGCGCTCCACCATCGGATGTTCGGCCAGGAAGCGCACCACCTTTTCGGTGTTGCCGATATGACGTTCCATGCGCAGCGACAGTGTCTCGATGCCCTGCAGGATCAGCCAGGCACTGTGCGGGCTCAGGCAGGCACCAAAATCGCGCAAGGCCTCGCGGCGCGCACGCAGCAGGAAAGCACCAACCGTGCTCTCCTCGGCAAACACCATGCCGTGAAAGCCGTCATAGGGTTCGCTCAGTTCCGGAAACTTGCCCGATGCTGCCCAGTCAAAACTGCCGCCATCCACCACCACGCCACCAATCACCGTGCCATGGCCACTCAGGAACTTGGTCGCCGAGTGGTAGACGATATCGGCACCCAGCTCCAGCGGCTTCATCAGATAAGGCGTGGTCAGCGTCGAATCCACCACCAGCGGCACACCGGCCGCATGCGCAATCTGGCTGATTGCCGGAATATCCAGCACGTCCAGACCCGGGTTGCCCACGGTCTCGCCAAACAGCATGCGCGTCTCCGGGCGGATGGCGGCACGCCAGCCATCCAGGTCACCCGGTTGCACAAAGCTGGTCTCGATCCCGAAACGGCGCAAGGTGTAATCCAGCAGGTTGTGGCTGCCGCCGTACAGCGCCGTGCTGGCCACGATATGGCCGCCAGCGCCCATCAGCGTGCTCACGATCAGGTGCAGCGCAGCCTGGCCACTCGCCACCGCGATACCGCCCACACCGCCTTCCAGCGCCGCCACGCGCTGTTCCAGCACGGCATTCGTCGGGTTGCTGATGCGGCTGTAGACGTGGCCGGAACGCTCCATGTTGAACAGCGACGCCGCCTGGTCGCTGTCCTGGAACACGAAGGAGGTCGTCAGGTGAATCGGTACGGCACGTGCGCCGTTGGAAGGATCGGGGGCGGCGCCGGCATGTAGTGCCAGCGTATCGAATCCGGGATCGGAATATCCGGGCATGGTGTCTCCTGCTAATCAAGTCTTGTACAGTGTATCGCCTACCTTCCCGGGTCTTCGGGTACATCCGGGTAAGCGGATGGCCAAAACCGCTGCAAGCTGGGCTATATTGTGACGACCTGTCAGAGGTATTCCAACGCAACCAGCAAGAGGCAAGCATGAAGGTCAGCGACATCCTCCGTGTCAAGGGCAACACCCTGTACACCATCCATCCCGACGATACCCTGCTCAAGGCCCTGGCCACCGTGGTCGAGAAGGACATTGGCTCCCTCGCCGTCATGGAGCACGGAGACCTGGTCGGCATGCTGACCTTCCGCGAAATCAATATCCAGCTGCATGCCAATGGCGGCAATCTGGGCACCACGCTGGTGCGCAAGGCCATGGATGATCACCCGATCACCTGCACGCTCAACACCGACCTCGACGAAGTCCGCCGCATCATGCTCGATCACCATGCGCGGTACATCCCGGTCATGGACGGCCGCACCATGCACGGCGTCATCAGCTTCTATGACGTCGCCAAGACCGTGGTCGAAAGCCAGAACTTCGAAAATAAGATGCTCAAGGCCTACATCCGCGACTGGCCCGAGAAGGATCCCGAAGACATCGGGGCCGAATAGCCGGCCTGATGCCCTTGCGCACCCGTCTGGTTCGTATCGATCGCACAGTGCGCCTGCCGATCTGGCTGGCGGCGCTGCTGATCGCCGGCTGCGCCACGCCTGACGCGTCCGCACCCGGCACCAGCGTGGCGGCACGGCAGTCGCCGGAAGCGGCCAGTGGCTACACCAGCAAGCCCGGCTGGTCCACCAGCCGCTTTGCCGTAGCCGCAGCCAATCCAATCGCCACCCGGGCCGGCTACGACATCCTGCAAGCCGGTGGCAGCGCACTCGATGCCGCCATTGCCGTCCAGCTGGTGCTCGGCCTGGTCGAGCCGCAATCCAGCGGCATCGGCGGTGGGGCCTTCCTTCTCTATGACAACGGCCAGCAGCTGCAGGCCTGGGATGGCCGCGAAACCGCTCCCGCTGCTGCCACAGACTCCCTGTTCCTCAAGGCCGACGGCCAGCCCATGGCCTTCCATGAGGCGGTCGTCGGTGGCCGCTCGGTCGGTGTCCCTGGCCTGTTGCCCATGCTCGAGCAGGCCCATCGCCAGCACGGTGTCCTGCCCTGGTCGCGCCTGTTCGATCCGGCCATACGCCTCGCCGAGCTGGGCTTCGCCATTTCTCCGCGCCTGCACACCCTGTTGTCCAGTGAGCGCTACCTGGCAAGCAACGATGCCGTGGCAGCACGCTATTTCTACGATGCCGGTGGCCAGCCGCTGCCAGTCGGCCACCTGCTGCGCAATCCGGAATACGCCGCCGTGTTGCGGGCCCTAGCCAGCCAGGGCGCCAGCGCGCTGCAGCAAGGCCCCTGGGCCCGTGCCGTGGTCGACAAGGTGCAACAGCATCCCGGCAACCCCGGCCAGCTCAGCCTGCAGGATCTGGCACAGTACCAGCCATTGCAGCGCGATCCGCTCTGTTTCAACTACCAGGCGCAGCAGCATGGCTACGTCATCTGCGGCATGCCACCACCCAGCTCCGGTACCCTGGCCATCGGCCAGATCCTCGGTATCCTTGATCACACGCGCGCCGCGCAACTGCCACTGCAGCAAGGCGTGCCCTCAGCGTCCTGGCTGCATCTCTATACAGAAGCCTCCAGGCTTGCTTTTGCCGATCGTGCCCAGTATGTGGCGGATCCGGACTTTGTGTCCGCGCCCGGCAACAGCTGGCTCAGCATGTTCGATCCCGCCTACCTGCGCCAGCGTGCCAGCCTGATCGCGCCAGAAGGTGCCTCGATGCAGGCGGCGCAACCCGGTCGGCCCGGCAGCATCCGTCTGGCGCATGCCAATATGCCGCCCCAATTGGAATACGGCACCAGCCACATCAGCATCATCGATGCCCAGGGCAGGGCGCTGTCCATGACCAGCAGCATCGAGGATCAGTTCGGCTCCCGTCTCATGGTCAATCGCGGCCAGGGGCTGGCAGGTGGCTTCCTGCTCAACAACCAGCTCACTGATTTCAGTTTTACCCCGGTAGATGCACAAGGCCGTGCCGTAGCCAACCGGGTACAACCGGGCAAACGTCCGCGCTCCAGCATGGCGCCCATCCTGATCTATCGCCAGCAGGCCGACGGCAGCCGTGGCCCCTTGCTGATGACTGCTGGCAGCCCGGGAGGCTCTCTCATCATCCATTACGTCAGCAAGATTCTCTATGGCACCCTGCACTGGGGGCTGGATACCCAGCAGGCGATTGCCTTGCCCAATTTTGGCTCCACCAATGGTCCCACGCTGCTGGAGCAGGGTCGTTTCCCGGCGGCAACGGTCAATGCCCTGCGTACACACGGTGCGGAGATACGTGAAATGCCCATGACCAGCGGCCTGCAGGCCATCATGCGCACGCCGGGTGGCTACTTCGGCGGTGCCGACCCGCGACGCGAAGGCATCGTCATGGGCGAATAAGGCCTGATAGCCTGCATGTGAACTGAGTCAGGCCTCTTGTCTCCCAGAGGTCGCAACCCGGCAAGGAGGAGGCTAGGCGCACTTTTTTCATTTTTTTTGCGGCCGACTGGTGAAAACCCTGAAAATCTGTTATAGTTCACGTCTTCGCCGCACAGGCGGTCTGGTTGAGGGGCTGAGGCGCTGATCCAGGCGGGGGTTGAAAAAGAATTTGAAAAATTCCTTGACAGCTTCAAAAATCGTGTTATAGTAGAGGGCTTCGCTGATCGCGGCGGAGTTTGGAGGTTGAAAGACTTCCCTGATCATTAAGAATTTACAGCCGATAAGCGTGGGTGTTTGCGGTAGCTGCCTTTAGGGGTGGCACTCGTTGCGAACTGGAATTTTATAAAAAGTCCGGTCGCAAGACTGGCAAACACTCATGAAGATAGAAGTGAAGTTCACTTCAATTCTTTTAATGAGTAATTCAAGATCGAACTGAAGAGTTTGATCCTGGCTCAGATTGAACGCTGGCGGCATGCTTTACACATGCAAGTCGAACGGTAACAGGGGCTTCGGCCCGCTGACGAGTGGCGAACGGGTGAGTAATGTATCGGAACGTGCCCAGTAGTGGGGGATAACTACTCGAAAGAGTGGCTAATACCGCATGAGAACTGAGGTTGAAAGCGGGGGACCTTCGGGCCTCGCGCTACTGGAGCGGCTGATATCAGATTAGGTAGTTGGTGGGGTAAGAGCCTACCAAGCCTGCGATCTGTAGCTGGTCTGAGAGGACGACCAGCCACACTGGGACTGAGACACGGCCCAGACTCCTACGGGAGGCAGCAGTGGGGAATTTTGGACAATGGGCGCAAGCTGATCCAGCAATGCCGCGTGCAGGACGAAGGCCTTCGGGTTGTAAACTGCTTTTGTACAGAACGAAAAGGCTTCTTCTAATACAGGAGGCCCATGACGGTACTGTAAGAATAAGCACCGGCTAACTACGTGCCAGCAGCCGCGGTAATACGTAGGGTGCAAGCGTTAATCGGAATTACTGGGCGTAAAGCGTGCGCAGGCGGTTTTGTAAGACAGAGGTGAAATCCCCGGGCTCAACCTGGGAACTGCCTTTGTGACTGCAAGGCTGGAGTGCGGCAGAGGGGGATGGAATTCCGCGTGTAGCAGTGAAATGCGTAGATATGCGGAGGAACACCGATGGCGAAGGCAATCCCCTGGGCCTGCACTGACGCTCATGCACGAAAGCGTGGGGAGCAAACAGGATTAGATACCCTGGTAGTCCACGCCCTAAACGATGTCAACTGGTTGTTGGGAATTTGCTTTCTCAGTAACGAAGCTAACGCGTGAAGTTGACCGCCTGGGGAGTACGGCCGCAAGGTTGAAACTCAAAGGAATTGACGGGGACCCGCACAAGCGGTGGATGATGTGGTTTAATTCGATGCAACGCGAAAAACCTTACCCACCTTTGACATGGCAGGAAGTTTCCAGAGATGGATTCGTGCCCGAAAGGGAACCTGCACACAGGTGCTGCATGGCTGTCGTCAGCTCGTGTCGTGAGATGTTGGGTTAAGTCCCGCAACGAGCGCAACCCTTGCCATTAGTTGCTACGAAAGGGCACTCTAATGGGACTGCCGGTGACAAACCGGAGGAAGGTGGGGATGACGTCAAGTCCTCATGGCCCTTATAGGTGGGGCTACACACGTCATACAATGGCCGGTACAAAGGGTAGCCAACCCGCGAGGGGGAGCCAATCCCGTAAAGCCGGTCGTAGTCCGGATCGCAGTCTGCAACTCGACTGCGTGAAGTCGGAATCG